>NZ_JACCCW010000001.1:0-370364 GCF_013410065.1 Granulicella arctica | reverse complement strand
GAGTGGCCCGATCCTGGTTATGCTCACCACCGACTACTACTCGCACGACCATCAGCAGCTTCTCATGCCGCAGGGTACTCGCCTGATCGGCACAGTACAGAGCGTCGGCAATGCGCAACAGCGCAAGATGTTCGTCACCTTCCATCGCGCCGTTTGCCCGGATGGGTTCTCGCTTGACTTCGACAAGTACATCGGCCTTGACCCACTTGGCACAACCGGCCTTGCAACGAAAGTAGACCACGGCTATCTGATGGCGTTTGGCGCGGCGGCTGCCGTTGGCGGTTTAGGTGGATTGGCGCAGATCGGAAACAACGGCAGCGTGCTTACGGCGTCCTCTCAGATACGCAGCGGGATCTCCGAGCAGTCGGCCACCGAGGGTGAGCAGGTGTTGAACCACTTCCTGAATCGGCTGCCTGTCATCACGCTTAAGGAAGGTTCCCGTGCCCGCGTATACGTCGGGCGCGACATCCTCATCCCGTCCTACGCGCAGCATCGCGTCGATCCAACCATGTAAATGCTCTTGTGAGAGAGGAAAACCGCATGACCACACTCGCGATTACAAGACGCAACAGGCTCATTGTCTCAGTCAGTGCATCCACGCTGGCTCTCACTCTTCTCCTCTCGCCTGTTGGACGTAGCTCTGTAGCCAGCACGCTCGAATGGTTTATCCAGACCGTTGACGCTGTGACGGAGTTTCCATGCAAGATCGTGACCGACATCCGTCACTTTTCCCTGGACAGGTTGGACCCCACCTGCCCGCAGTGCTTCTAGCTTTTTCACCCAAAGGAGGCTGTATGAAACTCGTGATGACCAAACGCAACAAGTATCTTCTAACCGGCGGTCTGCTGTTGTTGACCGCCACACCCAGCTTCGCTCTCTTCGGGATCGGCGACATCGTCTTCGACCCAACCAGCTACGCCAGTCTCGTCTCCCAGCTCACGACGCTGGAGACGCAATACAAGATGCTCAAGAACAACGTGACGCACTTCTCGCTCAAGCAGCAGTGGCAGACAACCTTGAATGCCATGAAGAACGCCAACGTCACGAATATGTTTGGCGAGACGAGCGGCATGAGCATCGCGCTCAATACCAACTCGCCCAGCGCGTCGTCCACGGCGTGGACAGCCGGAACGATCAAGGTAAGCGGGAACACAACCACCTACCTGCAAGGACAGACCCCGGGGAGTGCCCAGCTCTCGCAACTCGCCATGATCGAGGCGTCGGACTCCATCTCTCCCGACTGCCTTACGGCTGTCGGCCAGTACAGAGGTGCGCGGACACAGAACGTTACCGCGAACAACACGCTCGCCTCGCAGCAGCTCGACGCTAGCGATGGCACCAACACCGAAGTCGAACAGCTCAATCTCCTGAATGCAGCGGAAGCGCAGAAGATGTCCGAGATGCAATCGCAGGGCGTCTTGCAGGCTTGCCTCGCTTCACAGATGACCGTCACCAATATGGAGCGCAGGAACGCTGCGGCACAAGACCTAAATACCGCCGCCTTTGTTCAGCAGCAACGTTCGACCAACAACGTGAGTGCGGCGAACGAAAGCAACACCTGGCAGACCTATCTTCCCTGATTCGGAGACGCGATGCCGAAAGCGATCAACACCAAGATACTGCTCGCGATCCTTGCGGCGCTGACGGCCATCTGCAGCGCCGTGATTTACCAGAGTCATGAGGCTCACAAGGCCGCCGCTATCCTTCAGCAGCAACAGCACGACGCCTAGGAGCGCGAGCGGCAGGATGAAGCGTTTCGCAAGAAGGTAGAGCAGGACAAGAAGCGGCATAATTCCGCCGCTGGTAACGAAGGCAAGACTTGGAAGAGCTATATCCCCTGATGTCACCGGAGACCGATATGAGCATCGCCGTTCTCGCACAAGCACTGCCGTCCGCATCGTCGGGCATGGACTGGCTCTACCAGTTCACCAACAACCTGACCAACCTCACCACGCAGAACGGCGGCGCGTTGACCCAGTTCGGTTGGACGGAGCTGAGCTGCATCTCTCTCTTCACCCTTGTGAACATGGTCATCAACTGGAACACCAGCACGATGACGTTCCGGCTGCATCACCATCCCGTGCGTGCGGGCGACCTTACCCACTTCCTGCTCAAGCTCATCGTGTGCAGCTTGCTGCTGAACTATTGGGTCAATCCGTTTCCCGGTGCCAGCTTCGGCATCAATCACTTCTTTTCATACATCGCACAGGCGATGGTCGCGGCGTTCGATCAACATTCGCTCGACCAGTTGCTCCAGCTTCTCAAGAACGCCGGCGATGGAACGTCCATGCCGTCTTTCACCGCACCCGTTCAGATCCTCTGCTATGTACTCGTCCAGATCATGCTTGGCTTGGCATCAGCCATCTTGTTCGTCATCAATTGCAGCGCCTTCATCCTCTACGGAGTGACGGCGCTCTTTGGTCCTGTCTTTGTGCCGTTGCTCATGACACAGACCTTCAAAGCAAAGTTCTTCCACTTCCTTGATGTGCTCATCAGCTTCGCTATGATTCGCGCTGTCGCGGCCGCCTTCATCTATGTGTGGGCCGGATTCATGAATGGATTCCTTCAGCAGACCTTCAACGGCAACTATTCGATGGATATGTGGATTGCGAATTTGATCCCTTGCTTAATGGTCTTCGTCGCTTTCATCATTAATATGCTGTTCATTCCGAGCATGACTCAGTCCATCTTTGGTGGCGCGGCAGGACTGGCATCGAGGGCTTCAGACGTTGCCGGAGGACTCGCCACAATCGCAGTTCGAGCAGGAGGCGCATAAGCATATGTGGGACTTTCTATTCGGTTATTTCTTCGGTAGAGCTACAGGCATTTGGCGCATCGTTCGCCCCCTCCTGTGGCTTTTCTTGATAGGCGTGATCGTCTACGGATTCATCTACGCCTATGTCGTTTTCCACGCCGTCTCGGAAAGGAGTCAAGATCCTCATGTCCACACACACAGCACCCGTTGAAAGCGCGCTGACGCCGGAGCAAGCCCTGCTCACCGACCACATCGGAAATGAGGTCTATGCCTCCCATTATGCCGAGCGCAAAGCCTACCGTCTCGCCATCGGTTGCGGGACGGTTGTGCTACTCGGTTCGATGTGGCTCAACTTCTCTCTGGCACATCGTCCCATTGCGAATCGCTACATCCGGATCGATGAGATGGGCCGCGCCCAGGCGATCCAATACAGCGATCTGAACTACAGCCCGCGTGAGGGAGAGGTGCGGACGTACCTCACCGATTGGGCCAACTATCGCTACACGATTGGCCGGGACACCATCGCCAAGAAATACCCTCTCAACTACTACTTTCTGTCGCAGACGCTTGCCTCGCAGTTGATGACCGCGGACAACGCCAATCATCTTGTCTCGCAAGTGGTGGCGGGGCAGATCGAGACGAGCGACGTGCAAGTGAAGAACGTCACGATCACGTCGATGTCGGACGAGACCGTTCAGGGCGTACGGATCGCCCGTGGGACAGCCCTTGTTGCGATTGATAGGTTCTATTCCGCCCAGAACTCCCGCGAGCCTCGCACGGAGCATTGGATGCTCAGTATTACCTACTATCTGAATCCGAAACAGGTCAGCGACCAGGCCCGCATCTTTCCGCAGTTCGAGACGATCAATCCGCTTGGATTGACCATCACGGAGTTCCACGAGAACAGGCTTTCGGTCGACCCGATAGCGCCAGGAACCACTACAGCGTTGCCGGCCCTCCCGGCAATGCCTGCTGCAGGAGCGACACGATGAGCTACCACCTTATACTGCCGTTCTTTCCCGAGGAGTTGCGGGCGCTCCTGCTTGACCCTTCCATCTCCGACCTCATGGTGAATGGCACCACCGGAGTTTATGCGGACCGGAACGGCATCGTCGAGCATATCCCCCTGGCGACACCGTATTCGAACGACCGGCTGCAGGCTGCCATTGAGCGCGTGGCGCGCATCCTTGGACAGGACCTCACTACCCAGAATCCGATCCTCAATACGCGCTTACCGGATGGCTCGCGTGTGGCGGTCGTGGGTGCCCCGTCTTCGATCAACGGCCCAACCCTGACCATCCGCAAATTCAACCGCTGGTACACCTCCGATGAGCTGATCGCGGCTGGTAGCTTGCCGGAGCCGGTCCGAGATAAGGTAATCGGCTTTATCAACGAACGAAAGAATGGGATCATCAGCGGCGGAACCAGCTCAGGAAAGACGACCTTGATGAAGGCTTTGCTTGACCACGTTCCCCAGCAGGAGCGCCTTGTTGTCATCGAGCAACCGGCAGAGCTGAAGGTGTCGCATCCCAATGCCGTCCGTTGGGAGGCTGTCGAGGCGATTCCCGGTCAGGTTGGCATCACTCCCAGCCAGCTATTGGCCGCCGCTCTGCGTCACCGTCCCGACCGCATCATTATGGGCGAGATACGCGATGAGTGCGGCTATGACCTGCTGCAAGCGATGAATACGGGGCATGGTGGGACGCTCTCCACCATCCATGCGAAGTCCGCTTGGGACGCGCTGAACAGGCTCTCGGACTTGGCCTTGAGTGCGCGGGCCAATCTCAATCACGCATTCATCCGCTCCGAGACAGCGGAAGCAATTGACTTCGTTCTGTACTGCGAGCGCGATGTCACGGGCCGTCGCCGAGTGCGCGAGCTGATTACCGTGACCGGATATACCCATGCAGACCAGAGCTTCCAGACGGAGGACATCTATCGTGCTTCCGCCGCCTGAGCCCCAGGCATACAGCTAGAGAACCTAACCCGAATCGAGGTCACTCCGATGTACCGTCATGCTGCCAAATCGGCTGCACAGCCCAACTCGTCTCTGAAAGCGCCCAGCATAGCGGCTGAGAGCTACCGTGAACGCAACGGCGGGTACTCGATGCCGTCCTTCGATGGAGCCTTTGCCGCTCGGAAGATAGCTGCGGTTCGGGCGAACTTCAAGCGCCGAGATCAAGAGTCTGACTTCGGTGCATTGGGGAGCCTTCCGCCTCGTATCCCGTCCTCTGCTCGGGGTCACGCTTCGGGGCCAAACCGGCGCCCGGCGGCACGGCGTCGTTCTGCTTCGCTTACAGCGCCCTTTCAGGGTCTCGGTTCCTCCCAAAAGAAGTTTGAGAACCGCGGCAACGAACGCCGCGCAAACTTCTTTCGGGCCCCGCCAAGAAAGCACTCCTTGGCACTTGGGAGCCGGGCCCACTCGCTGGCTTTGCCAAGTGTGACCCGAGCAGGATACGGGAAATTCAACGAAACGGAGATCACCACCATGTACTCAAACAAAGTCACCCTCATCGGATTCCTCGGCAACGACGCAGAGGTTCGCACCAACAACGACCGCAGCCTCACCACTCTCTCGCTGGCAACCAAGAGCTCCTACAAGAAGGACGGCAAGTACATCGAGCACACCGAATGGCACCGTTGCGTGGTCTTCGGCAAGCTCGGAGAGTTCGCCGCCACGCTCAAGAAGGGCGCTCATATCCAGGTCGAGGGCGAGCTGCGCAGCCGCAAGTACGACAGCACGAAGACCAACACCGAAGTGACCATCTGGGAGATCCGGGTGAACTCGATTCTCAAGCTGGATCGGGCTCAGAAAGCGGCAGCGGATGACGATGATGAATCCACCGAGGAAGAGGCCGCATAGGCCCCTTCCTCCTCTCCGAAGAGTCCGGCATCGAGCCGGACCTCTTCGGCTGCTAAAGGCCCGTGGCATCGCGCTCGCAGACACATGAATGGAGGTGGTTCCATGAAGGAAGTTGCCCAAGACTTTCTCACCCGTTGCTTCGCTCCGGGTGACACCATCGCTCTCTTGCTTCGCAACGAGAGCACCGCAAAGACACAGCAACGGATCGTTCCTTTGGAACGTGCGCTCGCACCTCGTTACCGGGGCTGGCTCGCTCATGAAAACCGTAATGGAGCGAACCTCTATGTGGCTGCAAATCCGCTTCTCTCCGGCAGCCGGAAGCGCACTAAGGATTGCATCGCTTCCATTCGCCATCTCTATATCGACATTGACGTGAACGGAGAGGCCCGGCTGGCTGCGCTCCGGACCTCGGAGCTTGTACCGGAGCCGAACGTCATCGTCTCTACATCGGCGGGGAAATACCAGGTGTTGTGGCGCGTAGAGGATTTCGACTTCTACACGCAAGAGATGACGCTCAAGCTCCTCGCGATGGCATTCCACGGCGACATCTCCTGCACCGACTGCAACCGGGTTCTTCGCATCCCCGGATTCAAGAATTGCAAGTACGATCCCGCGCAGCTCGTCACCGTCCAATACCTTTCGGACGCGACCTACCAGCCGGATGATTTTCATCTGTATGTCTTGCGCGAAGCCTGCATGATCCCGCCTGTCCCGCAGCAGCCGATCCGTCGCGATATGCAGACCAACTCCGAGCATGATTGGGCTTGGGTTTCGCGTGAGCTTGCCCACGGAAAAGAAGCCCTGACGCTCACCCTGGAGCTGGCTTCGCACCGCTCTGATAAGCCCAACCCCACGTACTACGCCCAGCGGACTGTAGACATGGCTTCTGCCCGTCTCTGGTTGCGAGAAGGCACAAGCATCGCCGACGTGATCGCGATGCTTGAAAGCCGCAGACAGCCTGAGCTTCCCACGACACTTTGCTCTGCTCGCGCGCGGGAGATCGCAGCCACCGCGCAGCGCATGATCGTCCGCGACAAGATTGCCTGAATTCATCACCCAAAGGAGAACAGCAATGCCACTACTCGAAGTTATCCAAACCCGACAGGTGAGCGCCTCTATCCGGCTTACTGACTCAACCGCAACGCAGGTCGATCAGTACGCCGCTTTCATCCATGCATCCGCCGATGATGTCGTGGAACAGGCGCTCGCCTACGTCTTCTCGAAAGATCGCGACTTCCAGGACTTCCTGAAGACGCCGCAAGCGAAGCAGGCTTCTTCGACGCTTCGCATCCGAAGAGCGCCAGCGAACGATGTAGCGGAGCCGCCTGTAAAGAAGCCGGAATCCGCAGCATTATCGCCAGTACAAACGCCAGCAGCGGTTGCGGGATCGAAGGAATGATCCCGCTGCTAGATCAGTGGCAGAGCCACTACGGTGCTGCGCACCGGAGGAATGTTGACACTTGATCCCTTCCAGGGTGGTGTTTGGAGCAAGTACGAAAACAACTGTTTACGTCCTTGCTTTCCAACAACCTGCAATCGTCCGTAAGACAACCGTTTTCATTGCGAAAACAATTGTTTACCGAGTCTATGAGGAAGCTATGGACACTTCGCAAAACACCACGATCAGCATGGATGTTCGACTGGCGCGATCCGCAGGCCGCACCGGAAGAGACCGCATGGCAAATGCTCGTGTGACTGCCAAGGAGCAGCGCGAGTTGCACGACGCAGCTCATGCACAGGGCAAATCGCTCAGTGAATGGGCACGCGAGATTCTCTTGAGGGAAGCACGTCGCTCCCAGGATGACGCTGTATTCACGGAACTGGTAGCCACACGGATGCTGTTGGTGAACCTCATCAAGCCTCTCATCCTCGGTGAAAAGGTATCGCCTACATGGATCACGGAAGCGATGACGATGGTGCGTAAGGAGAAGCATAAGGCCGCGCAGGATGTGATGCAGCAGTACACGCAGAACGCAGGAAAGGAGTAACGACGATGGCAACACAATGGGGTAGAAAAGAGACGATCATCTGGCCTCCGCACGCACCGGTGATGAGCTACAGCGCGATAGCGGCCGCAATCCTCTGCACTGGCTTGTTCCTCTGGCAGCGGCTTCATTTCTCTCTGCCTCCCTTGCAGCAGTCCTACATCACTGAATACATACGCGCCGAGGTTGGAGCTGCCGTCCACACCCACGGCACCTATCGGCTGCTGTATCTCGGTGGCGGAAAAGCCAAGCCGCGTCTCGCGTTGCCGGTGGACTTCGCAGTAGGCAAGACGACGCTCCCGGACGGCAGATTCATTCCGTTCGCACTCTCGGAGTTGGCACAAGCGCAGGGGTATCGCTTTCCGTTTCGCGGTCCAGCGCAGAAGGTCGCGGACGCCGCGCTGTACCGCTGGCTCCGCTATGCGATTTTCGATGGCAATGGGCCATTCGGCGTGTTTATCGTGAGTTTCACTGAAGGTGGAGTTTGTCTTGCGGTGATGCTCTGGTTCGCCATTCCAAGGGACATCCAGCGATTCCGGCAGATGAAGTATGGGCGGGTCCTGCGCGGCCCGCTCATGCTCTCGCCCAAGGAGTTCAACAAGGTGCAGAAGGGTGACGGCATCGGCTTCAAAACTACGGAATCCGACAAGATGATGCGGATTCCGCTGCGGAAAGAAGCGCAGCATCTTCAGCTCATGGGCGATACCGGAGTTGGTAAGACCCAACTTATTATGCAGTGCCTTCGCCAGATTCGTCAGCGCGGCGATTCTGCGATTGTTTATGACCCGGCTTGCGAGTACATCCAGAGATTTTACGACGCCGGACGCGAGGACATCGTACTAAACCCGCTCGACACCCGCTGCCCCTATTGGGGTCCGGCGCAGGAGATGGAGTCGAATGCCGAGGCCGACGCTATTGCGGCCTCGCTCTATCAACCGGCCACTGCTGATAAAGACGAGTTCTTTCACCAGACCCCGGCGCAGATTTTCGCGCACCTGTTGAAGCTCGGGCCGACGCCGCATCAGCTCGCCGAGTGGATGGCGAGCGATACGGAATTGATGAAGCGGGTAGAAGGAACGGAGATGGCCTTCTACATCGACCGCAAGGCTGGCCCGCAACGCGCCGGTGTACTTTCATCTCTCGGTTTGGTTGCCAAGTGTTTCCGGCTTCTGCCTCAAAGGGATGAGAAACGGCCAGTATGGAACGCCCGCACTTGGGCCAAAAAACGTAAGGGATGGATATTCATTACGTCTCGTCCGCCCGAACGGGAAACGCTGCGTCCGTTGCACTCACTCTGGATTGATTTGCTTGTCATGCGCCTGCTGACCGCACCTCAGCCGGGACAGAAGCCTGTCTGGTTCGTGATCGACGAGCTGGCGAGTTTGCAGAAATTGCCGCAGCTCCATACCGCCATCACTGAGAACCGGAAGAGTAAAAATCCGCTCGTTCTCGGCTTCCAGGGCAAAGCCCAGCTTGAAGTGATCTATGGGCATCTTGCCGAAGTCATGTTGTCGCAGCCCGCCACCAAAATCTTTATGAAGACCGCGGAGCCAAAAGCAGCCGAATGGATTTCGGAGGCCATTGGCAAAGTCGAAATCGAACGGCTGAAAGAGACGAAGTTCGATGGCTCGCGGTCGGGCAAGAACTTCACCGTGGAGCGCCAGATCGAGCCGCTTGTGATGGGTTCGGAGATCACCGGCCTCGATGACCGCCACGCTTACTTGAAGCTGGGAAATAATGTCGCCCGCTTTGCTTTCGACTACTTGGACCTGCCCACGCCGACACCGGGATTTCTGCCCCGGCAGTCCCCGGACGGGGAGATGAGTTTCGATCCCGACACGTTAGAGCCGCGTACCCCGAAATCCGCTAAGCCGGAAGTAAGAACGGAACCAGTGGCCACTACAGACACGGTGGAGTCTATGGCGAACGATGCACCACTTGCTCTCGAAAAGAACCCGATTCCGTGGCCCATGAAGGATACGAATGAACCTGCGCGCGCCGGCGAATTGAACCGGCCCGCGCCTGCCTCTCCCCCCACAGTCGTTGCCGACACCGACACCGCACAGGAAGATTTGCATGGTCCTGAATATGTCAGGGAGCTGTAATCATGGTCTCGATTCCTAAACCGCTCAGTTCCGGCCAGGCCCAGACCTATCACAAGCTGGAGTATACCTCCGCCACTCAGAGCTATTACAAACAGGGAGACGAAGTAAAAGGAGAGTGGCAGGGGCGGCTTGCGGCCTCGTTCGGACTCTCCGGCGAAGTCACGGCCCAGGAGTTTTCCCGGTTATCGGAAGGCCAGCATCCGCAGACGGAGGCCCAGATGGTTCGGCACAGGGCAGCCGTGGAGTATCAAAATGCGAATGGGAAGACCGTTAAAGCCGTGGAACATCGCGCCGGTTGGGACGCTACCTTTTCCGCGCCGAAGTCCGTGTCACTGACCGCCCTGGTCGGTGGAGATGACCGAATCCGCGAAGCCCATAGCGCCGCCGTCACGGTTGCATTGAACGAGTTGGAGAAGTACACACAGGCCCGCATCGGCGGGAACAATCCCGCCGAGACGACAGGCAAGTTCATCGTTGCAAAGTTTGAGCATGACACCGCCCGTCCGGTCGATGGTTACGCCGCGCCGCAGCTCCACACCCACGCTGTCATCTTCAATGTAACCGAACGCGCAGACGGTTCCACACGGGCCTTGCAAGAGCGCCCATTTTTCGAGAGCAAGCAGTTTGCGACCGCTGTGTATCAGTCAGAGTTGATGTACCGACTGCGTGGCCTGGGCTACGAAATAGAAGCAGGCAAGAGTGGTGCGCCGGAGATCAAAGGCTACACCCAGCAATATCTCGATGCTTCCAGTCTCCGATCGCACCAGATTAAAGATGAGATGGAGAGAAAGGGCGTCAGTGGCCCGAGGGCAGCGCAGATCGCGGCACATTCCACGCGGGAAAAGAAGCAGGAGCTTACACGGGACGAGGTGTTGACCGCTCATCGTAAAGTAGCCGTCGAGTATGGCCACCAGCCGCAACAGGTAGTAGCGGACGCTCGCCAGCGTGCCCGGATGCAGGAGCATGACCCTGATGGAAATGCTCGCGCAAAGGAAGCCGTCACCTATGCGCGGGACAGTCTTTTCGAGCGGGAAGCTGTCGCCGATGAACGGCTCATCTTCCGCGATGCGCTGCGGCGTGGCATAGGTGAGACGACCTATGCCGAGGTCCGCGCAGACTTCGAGGCGCGGCGCGAACGCGGTGACTTCCGCTCCGTAGAGACAGCGAAGTACGCCTCCGGTCGCAGCTTTACAACCCCGGAGACTATCGCCGCCGAACGCGCCAATGTTGCCCATGTAATTGCGGGACGGAATGCGGTCGAACCGATGATGACTGCCGAGAAAGCGCAAGAGCAAGCCGCATCGCGCAGCTTTCTCAATGACTCGCAGCGCCGTGTGATTGAGGAGGTTCTAAACTCCACCGACCGCATCCTCGGCCTGCAAGGACGGGCCGGGACCGGGAAGACCGTGGCCCTGGCCTCCATCCGCGAAGGCGCGGAAAAGAGTGGGTATACGGTCGAGGGCTTTGCCCCAACCTCCCGCGCCTCGGCACAGCTCCGTGAGGCCGGGATCGACGCGAACACGTTGCAGAGCTTCCTTGCCCGTGGCGAAAAGCATCCGAGCGCAAACCCCGAACTGCGCCACCTTTATATGCTGGATGAGTCGAGCCTTGCCAGCACCCGGCAGATGCGGTCGTTTCTGGACAAACTCAAACTGGATGACCGTGTGTTACTTATCGGAGATACCAGCCAGCATCAGGGCGTGGACGCCGGAAAGCCCTTCGAGCAGATGCAAAATGCTGGGATGCGTACCTCGCAGCTAGACCGGATCATGCGCCAGAAAGACCCCGAACTACTTAAGGCGGTTGAGCATCTTGCGAAGAACAACACACAGCAAGGTATCGACATGCTTGCGAGTCAGGGCCGGGTCAATGAGATTCCCGACAAGCAGGAGCGCATCACTACTATCGCCAAAGACTATGCGGCGCAACCCGACAACACCATCATCGTTTCTCCCGACAATCGCAGCCGTCAGCAGATCAATGAAGCGGTTCGCGTCGAACTGTTGCAGAATGGGACGCTGGCCGACAATAGCCAGCACCTTCGCACCCTCAGCCACCGCTCCGATATGACGGGTGCCGACCGAACCTGGGCGGCACGATACGATCCGGGCAATGTGCTCCAGTACACCACCGGCAGTAAAGCCGAAGGCATCGAACGGGATAGCTTCGCCACCGTGCGCTCCGTCGATGCCCGCGCAAACACGCTCACCGTGGAACTCGCAAATGGAGCCAGCGTGGTCTATGACCCACGACGACTGCGGGGCGTCAACGTCTTCCGTGAAACCGAGCGCGAGTTCGCCACCGGCGACCGAATCCAGCTCACCGCTCCTTATAAAGAACTTGGGCTTGCAAACCGTGATCTCGGCACCATCACCGGCATCGAGAACGGGCAGATGTCCGTGCGGATCGACGGTAAAGCTGGGCGCACCGTCACCTTCGATACTGCCAAGTTCAGGCAGTTCGACCACGGCTACGCTGTGACCTCGCACAGTTCGCAAGGTCTCACGGCTGGCCGTGTGCTGGCTCATTTCGATACCGACAGCTCGCACAGTCTCATCAACACCCGGCTTGCTTATGTAGCCATTTCGCGAGCCTCTGACGATGCGCGGGTGTATACGAATAATGCTGAAACTCTTGGGGTACGGTTGGCAACCGACATCTCGAAGACCGCCGCTCTCGACTTCCGGCCACCGAGTTCCACAACCGAAATACAGCAGGTGGTCGCTGCTTTCCGTGCGAACAATCCCGCGACCGGTACGACATTATTACAGGAGCAAGGGCGTCTCCACGAGTACGCGAGCCCGGAACATAGGCTTGCCGCCGTTGCTCTCGCATATACCGCGCAGGAAGATCGCGCCGTCATCGTCGCTCCCAATGTTGACGAACGGCAGGAACTTACCCAGCTCATTCGTGATGAGTTGCGACAACAGGGGCGGCTTGCAACGGAAAGCCGCTCCGTCTCAATCCGGGTCGAGCAGGACTTCGGCAATCCCCGTTTCGCGGCGAACTATGCGCCCGGTGATGAGATACGCTATAAGGCTGGCAGCCCCGTGGGGCATGGCATCGGCGATAACAGCACGGCTACCGTACTAGCGGTCGATGCCCGCGCCAACACCCTTACCGTCGCGACCCGCGACGGCAACGAAGTCTCCTACAATCCCGCTCTCCTGAAAAAACAGACCGGCCAGAGTACGGTGTACCGCGAGGAGCAGCGCGATCTTGCTGTGGGTGAACGTATCCGGCTCACTGACTCAGACCGTGATGCTCATATCCGTTCCGGCGACTTTGCTACCGTGGAGCGCATCGGGAATGACACTACGCTCTCCGTGCGGCTTGATAACGGGAAGTCGGTTGAATTGGATTCCGATCAAGCCCGGAATATCGAGTATGGCTATGTCGACGAGACCGCACAGCGCGCTCCCGTCGATCGTGTTCTTGTCACCGGTGATGCCTCGCAGCTTACCCAACAACAGGAGGCGCTCACACGCCTCTCTCCGCATATCCGCGATCTCACCTTCTACACGTCGAACAGCCAGGAGCTTGCAGTAAAGAAATCCATTCCAGACGCGGAGATTGTGCTGGTGCAGAACGTGATTTTGTCGAATATCGACAGTTTCTCCAAGCCTTCCGTGCCCCAGATCGAGTCAGAGGGATTCGGTCTCGGACTCTGACTATCCTCCCCAGCCACTGCGAGTGTTGACTCGCTATCAGCTATGGATTACGGCTACCAACAGGCAATCCCAATGACGGCTCATAGGAACCCCCATTAAGCCCCTCAAAGTCGTATTCATAAAGAATCACCCTGCCTGCCGGCTTGAGACGCTGTCCAAGGAAAAAGGCAAAGCCGTTGGGTACTGCTAAAAAGAGATGCACGCGTCCAGAGAAGCCTATTGCGGCGCGTTGATCCCCAATCCTCCTCATTAACTCCTCTGCAAGATCGACCGCGTGTCGGCCACATTGCACACTGGCCGAACCTGGACCTGACGAAGGGACCGCGGAAAGACGCACTCGATATTTCAACTCAGTAGATTCCATATACGAGCGAACCATCGGCTCCACATCTCTCGTTAGGCTTACGGTCACAAGAATGTCGTGCGAAGTTTCATCTGACTTTTCGATGGTGGATACAAGAGAACACCAGTCTTTGGATGGCTCTCGGTCATCAGGAGCCCAAATTTGGCGAGCGCCTGTTCTTTGCTCGATTTCGATGATTCGACCACTCTTCACGTCTAGGATCGTGCCGGTGGCTACTGCAAGCGTCACATGCGCATCGAGTGCCAGGCGCAATCGGTCCGTTGCTTTTGCTGATGCAATAAGAAAAGCCCGAAGCTCAGGATAGAGATCAGTTTCCCAGGCGGATTCCGGACGAATCTGTCTGTCATAAAACTTAGGGAGGAGATTAAGGACTGCTGTGCAGCGCTCTTCAAGAATATCCGTTGGGTGCTCAAAGGACTTAACGCCGAAGACGATGGGGGCGGCATGCCCCTGGTCGAGCAGCCCCTCCTCTTTGCACGCAGCATAGAATGTGGATCGATCGAATACAAGACGGCCCTGTGCAAGCCATTGGAATGCCAAGTCATCATAAATGCAGGAGCTTTCGTTGGGGCGGATAGGTTTTAGGCCGGCGGTATGGAAGAGCTCATTCAGCCTGTCACGACCATCATCCAGCGATTCTGTGGTTTCCGTAAACGCAAGTGTTCGCGCGAGGACCCTAAGAGCCTCATCGGGAATATTTAGATGATCGCGCCAGAGCTGCCGTAGTTGTCCTGATGCGCTCCGAGCTGTCGTCCCTTGATACATTCTGTCCAGGCGAAGATTGTGCGCTCTCTGATGAATGAGTTCGCGCAGAGGATCATCGAACGCTATTCTCCAGTTGGTGTAGAGACGGAACCGGCATCCGGTTCCATCCGGGGCATACTGAAGCTGGGCCTGCCTCGCGCGCTGGAGAAGAGAGTGTGACGTCGCGTTGATAAATTCGGGATCAACGATATCGCGATAGCCGTACTGCCCCGAAGTGACATGCCACTTGCATTGATAATGATCCCGGAGAATCGACAACCCTTGAAAGTCCTTGGGCGCGGCATAGCCGAGATACTCAACCCAGACGTCGTCAAATCCCTTGGGACCCTTCTCAAAGCCCACTCGTGAAATATGGGTGTTTGCGATCAGCATCCGAGCCGCTTTCTGCCAAAAAAAGCGGGCTTGGAACGTATCGCCATCTCGCCTTGTGGCAACAGCCTGTGTCATCGCCTTTCTCCTTGGCCATTCTGGAACTGCGGAGTTGGCTTCATTTCTTTCACAAGCTCTAAGGCCCGAGGGAAGGAAAGGGGTTTATCAGGGTAGGCATCGAGCACTAAGGTAGGAAGAAAACGTTGCGTCAGGTCGGAGAATGTAAAGCCAATCGCAGAGTGTTCCGCAGGGCCGGTTGCCTTGACCAGTTTTGTGATTTCCTGCGTCGTAAAACCGGCTTCGGTCAGTGGGCCTTCCAAAACAGCATGGCGTTGGATCTCGTTTGGTCGTTCAAAATGAAAGATGTCGGCAGCTCTTCGTTGTACGGCAGGATCAATCGAGGCGAGACGATTTGTACAGAGAATCACAACGACCGGAAGATGCTGTTCTGCCAGGCGATCCACGCCTCGAATGAAGGCGTTCACTCCAGCGCGGTCTTCATGATGCATCTGGGTTGCTTCTCGGCTTTGAGTGAGTGCATCCCCTTCATCGACCAGCATGATCACGGCACCGCTAGCCTTGGCACCCCTTCCGCGAAGGCGGGTCGCGTAGGTTACGACGGCGTCAAATGCTTCGCTGAGAAGCTGGGTCATCTCCCCGACCCTGCCGCTCCCCCGAGTGGAAAGACTCATCGGAAAAAGCGTGATGGGGATATTCTCTTGCCGAGCTACAGCATCCCCAATCGTCTCCGACAGTTCCGTTTTCCCGGTCCCCACGTCACCTGCGAGAATCACCAACGGTGGTCGACGAGCAAGGTAGTCCAGCAGTACCACAGCGTCCTTATGGTGCTTCTTGGCCCAAGCCTGCGGTCCGGCGCTATTGACGAGAACCCCTAGAGTCTTTGTGAGCCGCGACTTTTTGTCGTCCAGGCCCACAAGTCGATGCAATCGCTTCGCCGCATCCATGTCGGGAAACTCCAACCGTCGATTGAACAATGCATCCAGATCCGTCTGTGGCATCCTTACCCCTTCACTATGCTGCGAACAATACCCCGGCCGCCGGCCGAATATGTGAGGTCCTGGCTCCAATAGCCCGTTTCCAGCACCGGTGTTGATCCCGTACCACGCTGGAGCGGAGTGGAGCTTTTGATCGCCTCGCGCGCGTTTGGACTTAGACTGTCCCAATTTGAGTTGTACGTCAGAAAGGATGTGAACGACGCACCCGCAATGTCATACCCCGGCTTGATTTTCCCCGGATCATCATCCGCGATCAACTCCCCGCCCGAAGTCGAATGATATCGGACACATGCCTGTGTCCACTTGCCTGCGCGCATATATCCATAGATCACGGTTCCCACAACGTCGTGCTTCAGGAGATGTACCAGTTCCGCCTCGTAGTTATCGATCTCCTGGTCGGTGGGGTCCCATGTTCTTGCGTATAGGCGCTGAAAGCGTTTGAGATCCGTCGCGACCTTGCACGCGATCTTACGCGCATGAGTAATCGTGAAAGATTCTGTGCCGCTAATGCTGTAGCTCGTGCTCATGATGCCTCCTAAACGCTGAATGATGGTCCGAAGACCTTCCGCCAATAGCGAACCGTATCTTCCTTCGTTGTCGCTCTCAACGCCGCATCGATAGCGTCACCCGCATCAAGTGCCGCCTCGAACAGCAATCCTCGGTTCTTTTCTGTGTAGAGCTTGGCGACGTTGTTTTCGCAGTTGACCGGGTCCCACATACGGATCGGATCAGTTGTGCTCTTGCAGTCTGAAACCTTGTAGTAATCGCTGAAGGCGATTGTCGAACGGAACTCATCGGACGCCATATAGTTGAAGACAGCAGACAGCGCCTCCGGGTAGTCATTCAACTTCACGCCAGTGTCCGCGAGGTGTGCGACGAGCAACTCTGCCATGAAAGATTTGAAGCGGAAGTTTTCATCGCCTTGCTTTTGGATATTCGCCCAGAACTTAACGAACCGCACGATCTGAGCGAAGTGGGTTTTGTTCTCGTCTTTGCGCTTCCGAATGAACCTGAGGTGCAGCGGAACACTCGTCATCAGTTCCTCGCCGGTATCCTTAGAGATCAGTAAGCCCCGCCACTCTGGGTCTCCCGAATACAGAATCGGAACGATGTCTACTTCGTTTCCAGTCGTAATGAACTTCACACCCACGGAGTAGTTCTTTCGCGTAATTTGCTCAGGCTTGAAGTTTGGAAACGCCTTCTCCAACCGTTTCGCAAGCCACGGAATCAGCTCCGAGACTTTGTGTGGAGCCACATCGCCGCTGATATAGCAGGCCACGTCGATATCGCTAATGGATTTCAGAGCCGTGCCCTTGGCGAGGCTTCCGGAGAGAAGCATCTTCCGCAGCTCGAAATCGGGATGGTCACCCAGGTACGTTTCCAGCTTGTCGCGCAGCAGATTGGCCTGACGTCGGAGATCGACCGCGTCATCTTTCTTGAGATTGACGCGATCATCCGCGAATTGGACAAGATCACCATGTGAAACGTGCGAACGTGCCATAGTCGGTGGTTCTCCTTTTGCCGGTTGCCTTTCCTGCGCCACCGTTGTACTGTTGTCTACAGCAGACGGGTTGCGGGTACACGACAAGCCTAACCCTCACCGAAACGCACGTCAACACTTTTTTACAACCGGTTGCTAATGGCTGACGATAAGATACTGGATTTAGTGAGACTCGGGCAGACGATCCGCTCATTGCGGCTCGGGAAGGGCTGGAGCCTTTCGGAGTTGGCCGAGAAAAGCGGCGTATCCAAGGCATATATCTCGGATTTGGAGAATGGAAATGCCGGAAAGCCGAATATTCAATATGTCTATTCTGTTGCCACGGCCCTAGATGTGACTTTGGACGAACTCTTAGGAGAGTCGAAACCAAAACCGCACCGGGTCGAAAAGCGCAGAAATGAAGATCTGCCCCCTGGTCTGTTAGAGCTACAGCAAGAGCTTAACCTAACGGCAGAAGATGTTGAGCTGTTGGCTGATATGAACTTCCGCGGGCACCGTCCGCGAGATAAGGAAGGCTGGAGATTTTTACTTGAAGCTTTGCGGATGGTAAGTCAGAGGCCAAATCAAAAATAACTTCCTTTATGAGCCGCATTCGGACGGAAAGAAGGCGCGATCCCGATGTCACTGCACTTGTCGAGGCAGGTGGTGGTCTCAGTGACGCGCGTTCACTCGTACTGACACAGGCGCGCAAACTGAATGCGAGCTACCGACGCTTTGAGAGTTCCGGCAATACTCCGATGGAGAGGCTGAAGTTTATCGCCTCTCTTCAAGGGCTAACACTGGCACCCATGAATATTGAGCGGTCGCGACATGAACGGCGCGATGCTGTCGTCATTCTCAATGGAGCGACCAGCAGGAAGCGCGGACAGATTTTGTATAACCCAGACCGTCCCTCTGGCCGTCGGGCCTTCTCAATCGCACACGAGATCGCGCATACCTTTTTCCCTTCTACTTCAGGGGGAGCCCGGTTTCGTGAGATGACGGCAAACGATGCACAGGAGATGAGCGAGTTGGAGCGGCTCTGCGACTTAGGCGCTGCCGAGGTATTGATGCCCAGGGAAGAGTTTCAGGCATCGGTCGGCGGGCATTGGGGGATCGACTGTGTCGAGCGGCTAATTGCGGAGTTTGGAAGTTCCCGCGAGGCGACAGTATTCAGATTGGCTTCTGCCTATCCTGGCATGGCCGCCGCTGGTCTGCTCTGCTTCCGCAGGACTAAGGGAGACCAAGCCAAGCTGGAATCAATGATGCAGTATCCCCAGACGAGTCTCTTCGATTTCTCTAGCTCTGCCAAATCCGCTGCCGGGATCGCTGACCCGAAGTACCGAAGGCAATCATTCCATACATCGGATGACTTCCCTACAACTCATACGGTGCGCTGGAACAAGTCCTTCGATGAAGATTCCATCGTATATAAAGTAGGGCCAAACGGAGTCATGTCATCTGGAGAGCCACTTCCAAATGGCATAGAACTCAAAGGCATACTCGAAGTAGTACAGGCCCCCTACCAACGGGACCACGCCGATATCGAGCATCCCGATATTCTTTTCTACTGGCGAGCGGCATGATCGACAAAGCGGATTTTTATCATGGTGCCGCGCTAGCAAAGGCGCTCGATGATCCCCGATGCAGAGACGTAGCCAGATGCCCGCCCGGCTACTTGGTGAACGATGCTGTTCTCGCCCTTATTAAATACACCACGAAGAGTCATTCACCTTGGCAGTTCACCTTTACAACGGAAGATGTTGCGCGCTTGCAACATTGTCCGGATGGGGTCGATCGAGTTGTCTTGGCGCTCGTATGTGCTGGTGACGGCATCTGCACAATCTCGGCCGACGCGGCATGTGCCCTATTGGAAGACTCGGCTGCATGGATAGGGGTAAGGAGAAAGTTTCGCGGCTGGTATGGTGTCAGTGGACCGGCGGGACGACTAGAAACGAAAGTGGCCATAAAACGATGGCCTGAAATCTTGTTCCAAGATGAGGAAAACTCGCATGAGTAAGACGCCACGCCCGATTAAGACAGACGCGCCTCACGCACAGGAAGTTTTGAATGTTCTCGCTCAGGATATTGGGAACGATGGAACCAAAAAGGCCTTAGTTAAGGCGAAGCGCATTCTGGAACTGGCGGTGGACCCGACGATGGGGAAACCCGCTCAACCTTCTGACGGACTGCTCTACGGCCTTATCCAGAGCGGCAAGACCAGCATTTTGACGTTGACTGCCGGTTTATCCGTAGATAACGATTTCGATTGCATCTTGGTTCTCACAACCGACAACGATCCGCTCTACGACCAAACGAAAGACCGAATCAGAGCCGCATTGGGCGGTCTTACTGTCCTGGGGAAAAAAGACTGGAAAGATCCCGTTCGGTTTGCAAACCAGATCAAGGCGAAGCCTTTTGCAATCGTGTGCTCCAAGAACGGCTCGATGCTGACCAGCCTGGTCAATGCGTTCAAGGCCGCTAAGGCTAAATCTTTGTCCTTGTTGATTGTGGATGATGAAGCCGATCAGGCGAGTTTGGACACCAAGACGAGCAAGCCCACAGGCCAAGTCAGCCCCATCAACAGGGAAATTTCTGCGATCCGTTCATACTTTCCGGTGAACACTTACCTACAGGTCACAGCTACTCCCCAGGCTTTGTTTTTGCAGAGGCCGAACCACCTATACCGCCCTAGCTTCACCGTACTGACCGAGCCGGGCTCGGATTACGTCGGCGGAGACGCTTTCTTCTCGACCGGCTCCAAACTCCTCGAACTTGTGGACATAAACGAAACAACGCAGCTGACCGCTTCGAATCAACCGTCGCCGACCGGCGGCCTGCCGGCAGGTTTGAAAAAAGCTGTGTGCACGTTTTTCGTGGGTGCCGCATCGAAGATCATTAAGAATCCGTCCCAGGGGTATGCGTTCCTACTGCACGTCAGCATGGGGACCAAAGATCACGAATTCACGCGACAGCTTCTGGACGATTTCAAGCAAGAATCAGCCGCAGCGCTTAAGAAGAAAACTGGCTCGGCTTACACAAGTCTGATGAAGAATCTCCAAACGGCACACGCCGATCTGACGACTACCGACCCGACCTTACAGCCTTTCGATGCGATCCTACCGAAGATCGAGTTCTATCTGAACGGCGCGAATATCAAACTCATTAATGCCCTCTCTAGCGACGAAATCAAACTCGACTCTAAATTCAACCTTTTCGTCGGCGGCAACAAGCTCGGGCGCGGTGTGACTATCAAGAATCTGCTGGTCAGCTACTACGGCCGAAATCCCAAAAGACCGAATGCGGATACAGTTCTTCAGCATGCCCGGATGTACGGTTACCGGAAAAAGGATCTCGGCGTCACCCGACTATTCCTGCCCCAACGTCTGGCGGATCATTTTCGAACAATCCACGAGATGGAAAGCTCACTTCGGAATCTGCTGCAAAGCTTTCCCGACGGCGCCTTCGAGGGCCTATATATATCGGGTAGCTGGAACGCTACACGTAGAAATGTTCTCGATCCCAGTTCGCTCGGTCAGTTTTTGGCGGGCGGTAGCGTGAACCCCAGCTATCCGCTGAGAACGCTGGAATCGGCAGCGGATACACAGTGGCTGGACGCGAAGCTTAAGGGAATCGGGGATACACCGGCCTACACAACAATCACTTGCGACCAGGCGATGGAACTTCTAAAACATACCCATGCCAACCCGAATGGTCAGATTCAGCTATGGGACATGTCTGCTCTGAAATCTGCCCTGGATGTACTGAAAGTGAAACAAGGCCCGGATGGAAAGCCGGTGTACGGCGATAAGGTTTACCTCGTCGTGAAACGTGGTCGGGACCTGAAAACAATTCGTTCCGAGCGTGACGGCATTATCTCTGGTAAGGGCGAGGAATTGCTCGCTCCAATGGATGCTCCGACCCTGTTTCTTTATCGAATGAACAAGAACGGCAACGAAGAAGAAGTATGGTGGCCCCAGCTGCGTTTTCCGAAAGGAAACTTTGTGCTTTCGTTTGCATTCGATTGGTAGCCGGGGCTTAGGTCTGCTTTAGCTTGCGGTGTAGAGCGTCATGGTGGACATTGCACAGGGTCTCAAGATTTTCGACAGTATTGGCGCCCTTGTTTTTATGATGCGTTTTGTGATGCAGCTCGAGGAATTTTCGCGGATCGTCGTGTGAAAGCATGGAGCGGTTCCAGCCGCATTGAACGCAGCTGAAATTGTCGCGTTTGAGGACAGCTACGCGCACGTCATCGGGAATTCGCCGATCATGTTCTTCGGCCTGCCGGTCCTCTTCAAGAACATAGACACCGACAGCAAGATCTTCCCTGCCGCTGTTCCTCGTAATGATCGGCCACCCCGCTTCGGTGCGAAGCTCACGGACGCGACGCGCCCATTCTTTGGCGTCGCCAGCAAGATATTTCAACTCCTCGCCCGTGATCTGCTTGCCGACGTTCCGGCGGAAATATTCAAGAATCTTATCGGTGACCGACACCTTCTTGCCGCGAATCTCGTTCAGCACGTTCCATCGATATGCAGCGTCTCGGTCTTCTTCGATCCGCATGAGAATGTACTGATCCGGCCTAATGTGTATCGCTTCGACGCCAGCTAGTTCTGCCGCGTCACCTGCATCGTCAGCCGCAGAAGCAATGTCGGCGAACGTGTATCCGGAATAAATCCACCACCCAAATTCAACTCTGAGCTCACGAACGCGTCTGGCCCACTCGCTGATTCCGGAAATTACTGCCAGCTCGTCTCCGTCGATAATCTGGTGCGGATATTTCAGGAGGTACGCCAATATGCGTGCGCGCGCAGAGTTGGCGTCGCTCGTTGGAATGAGCGAGCTACCAAGATCGCGCAGCTTCTGAAAGGCTGGGACCAGAGCTATGACCTTTGCTCGCAGATCATCGCGATGCAGCTGTTCCGCGAAATTGGTAAGGAGTTCGACCAGCTCGCGTCTCAGCTCTTCTGGCCGATCGTTAGGCTGAGACCGTCTCGCCAATCGGAGCCTCCAATCTCCACGGAATCTTCGCTGATTTCTTGGAGACATCTCCATCGAGGGATGCTTTCACCATGGCCGCAATCGCTCCGGCCAAGTTCGGAGGAACGGCATTCCCGATTTGTTTGGCAATCTCAGTTTTTCCGCCCTTGAAAATGAAATCATCAGGAAAACCCATGAGGCGAGCCGCCTCGCGGTGGGTAATAGGCCGATGCTTCACGGGATGCAGGTAGCGCCCCTTCTCAGGTTTGAAAAACTCTGTTCGGATAGTAACCGAGGGCCGGTCCCACCAGAGACGCCCGAATAGGTCTGTGCCCCCGGAGGTCTTCCTAATCCAACATGCTGGTGTAATGTGCCGTGCATTTCTCATTAGATCAAAGCGGTTTCCGCCAGGCGGAACAGCTCTATACCGTTTGAGGCTCTTTTCAGTCGGATTTCGTCCGAAATGCAAGTCAAGGGGTGCTCCCACGCCAATCTCAGTCCCTCTGGGTTCTCCCAAATCACTGATAGCTTCCTTGACCGTTCTCCAAGCTGGAAGGTCTGTCTTTAGGTCCGAAGATGCATGAGTCCGAGGGGGTGGAAACACAGGTGCCTCAACATCTTTATTTCTCCATCCGACGACAACTGTACGTTTGCGAGTCTGGGGCGCCCCATAATCGGCGGCATTAAGAACCATCGCGTCGGTCCTAAAACCCATTCGCTCGGCCTGTTGCCTAATCTGAACCAATTCGTCCGAGCGGTAAAGTTCGCTCACGTTTTCCATTACGAATATCTTTGCTTCCGAAAGCTCGACGATATCGAGATATGGTTCCCAAAGAGCACGACGAAGATCTCCGCTCCTATTTTTGTTGAGAAGGCTGAATCCCTGGCAAGGCGGCCCACCGATGACTACATCGGCTTTAGGGACGTTAGGATTTTCGGCAAGCCAATGCTCAATATTTCCCAAGACCGTTTTCCCGCTGAAGTTCGCAGCATGCGTCTCAAGCGCAGCCTTATCGTTGTCGACAGCAAGAACGCACTTGAAGCCGCCGCAGAACCGCGAATCTACGAAGCCCAGGCTCATACCGCCAGCGCCGCTAAATAGATCGATCAGCTTATAGGTCATTCAGGGACATCTCCCTCATCGTGGCTCGTCTTTAGGAACCGGACTATGGTCTGCTTAAGTTCGGAAGCTTCTTTAAGCCTGCATTGCCAGAGAGTCAATACATTCCAACCTTGGGCCTCAAGCTGATTTCGCACCCGACTGTCGCGCTCTTTGTTTTTCCCGACCTTTTGCTCCCAAAAGTCGAGGTTTGTGGACGGCAATCTACCCCGAATGCAATCATGCCCGTGCCAAAAACATCCATGAACGAAAATAACCTTGCGCTTTCCGGGGAAAACCAAATCTGGTTTGCCGGGCAGTTTCTCCCAGTGGAGCCGGTAGCGGTACCCCAGGCCATAGACGATCTTCCTAACAACCAGCTCAGGCTCAGTGTGCTTGGAACGAACCGCCGCCATGTTGAGCGAACGCCTTGCCGGGTCAATGTGATCGACCACTTCACCGCCAGCCTCCTCGTACCGGAAGTCCATAAGCGATCAGGGGCTGTGGAAAAACTGCACCATTCATGGTGAAACTCCTACCTCAATTTTCCACGTTACACCATAGTGACGAGCTTGAGACGTAGCAGATTGACTACCCCGCGGCAAGCGAGATTTTTTCTGTGAAAAACTTGGTACGAACCCCAAAGGGGAAGTAAGAGCTAGTTGCGCAGCGTCTTCACAAATCGGCGAACCGGTTGAGTTTTGATTCTGTCGAGCCAGCGGAATCACCTCATGATCTATTTAATCACATTCGCCATTTGTTCGCCTAGAGGGTGGTTCGGTCAGAATCCACTTCAAAGCAGAAAACGGCTTGAGAGTCATGTATGGATGATTGAATGGGCAGTGTTGACGTGTATCCCTTGAAGGCGCAAATCCTTTGGGGGCAGGAGTTTTGGAATGGAGGCATAACCTCCGCTTTCCTGTCCTCCATGCTCTCTTCCTGATTCGGCGGATACTGTGGACTACTGTCCCTTGGACCGATGGAGAGATTTCTTTAGGGGTTTCGATTTTCCATTGAGCAGTTCTTCCGCTTCAACGATAAGCGTTCCCAGCGACACATCCAGGAGCGTTGCGAGGTCGTTCATTGTGCGCATCGTCGCGCTCTTTGCACCCCGTTCAACGTCCCCCATGTATCGCAAGCTGTAACCGGCGGCCACAGCAAGATCCATCTGGGAAAAGCCCTTTTTCTCCCGACGAGCCAAAAGTACCAGACCAAAGGCTTGCTCAAGAGTCGCGGGTCGTTGGTTTTTGCTCCTGGGCACAGGCTCAATCTTTCCCGACCTGGCCTTCGACGTAAGGCACTATAGTGCCTATTCGTAGAGGCTTAGCTCCGATTCGCAGCTCCGCTACAGCGTTTTATCGCGTAATAACTTCGCTCGGATAATGATCTCTTCAATAGGAATGGAATAGAACATCGCGAGCGCGTCCAATGACCGAATGGTCATGCTTTGCAGTCCATGTTCCATCGTTCTTATGGACCTCAAACCGAAGTTGGTTGCAACTGCGACATCAACTTGGTTGAGATCTCTTTCTGAACGCAAATTGAGCAATACCCGGCCGATTGCCTGTTCCAGAGTCAATGATTCCGGTTTTTGGAAATCCGCCACCCCTTCATGGTCGACATTGACGGCATAATTAAGAGGCACTATAGTGCCTACATAGGCTGGCACTATAGTGCTTATTGTGCGGAAGGTGCGCACGGGCAACGCCGGTATCCTCCAGAGTTTTTGTCCACTCCGTTCTCCTAGCTGCATGAGGCCTTATGAGTTCCGAAGCTGCCGCCTACTTCCCAAAAGGACTAGCCGACGCCTCCGATGCTGCTGCGGGGGCGGACGATAGGCGTCTTTCGCACGCCGATCCGGCGAGTAATTTCTCCATGTCTGAGCCAAGCGACGAGCAGTTGCTTTCGCAGGTCGGCGTGGGATCTAAGGATGCACTTGGACTCCTTTTCCGTCGACATGCCCGCGCCGTTTTCCACGTCGCTTGGCGAATCCTCAGAGACGAATCTGAAGCGGACGACCTCCGCCAGGAAGTTTTCCTGTATCTTTCCGAGCGATCACAACACTTCGACGCCCAGAAGGGCTCCGGGTCTTCCTGGATCATGCAAGTGACCTACCATCGTGCGATCGATCGGCGGCGCTACCTGGATTTTCGACAACACTACACGGCGGAAGAGTTTGACGAACAGCGGATGCCCACGACGGCAGCACAACCTTCCCCAGAAGCACTTGATGGGAAAGCGATTCGGGATCGCCTGAAAGAGCAACTCACCCCGGCGCAACGGCAAACTTTGGAACTTCACTTTTTCGAAGGGTATAGTCTTCGCGAGATCGCGGAGAGAAACGGGCAAACGGTCGGAAATGTCAGGAACCACTATTACCGGGCGTTGGACCGCCTGCGTTCTCATCTCTTCCCCCAGAAGCGCGGCTAGGGTGAGAGAATGGATGGCAAATTGTACCCCAAGGGAACTGAGCCGGTGAACCCTCAATTTCATGACGAGTTCGTTGCTCTGGTCGCACTCTTCTATTCCGGGGAACTCACAGACGAAGAGTGGTCGCTGCTGCAGGTACACCTCGCATACTGCGACACCTGCCAGAGCACATTCGAGCAGTATAAGCACGTCACGACGAATGTGATACCGGCGATGGCGGCGAGCGCCGCTGCCGAACTCAATAGTCTGCCCAGGGAATCGGAGAGCGCCATCGCGGAAGCAGAGCGGCGTCTGATGAGCCAGTTGGGTGTCGTGCCTTCTCCGAAGGAGCCCCCAGCGACTCAGAAGCCGTCGTGGCGGGTGCTTGGCGGGGCTCTCGCCGCCTGCGCTCTCGTGGCCGTTGCGTTCGCCTCTGTGCATCTGGTCCGCCAACAGTCCCACCCCCCGGTCCCGTCAAGTCCGAGCGTCTCTACCGTTCTGCCTTCGGCATCAACAGCAGCCACTGGCTCGAATGAGGATATGAGGCAGGCGGTGGAGCGGGCACAGCAGGAGGTGGCGAAGCTGCAACAGCAGCTAGCCGCTGCCAATGACCGGGCTTCGCAACCAAAGTCTTCTGATCCGACATTTCAACATCAGCTTGAGGCCGACCACGCACAACAACAGCAGCTTGCCTCAGAGAAAGACAGCCTCAGCCAACAGCTCGCCGCTGCGCAGGCAGATGTTCAATCGCTCCGTGACAAAGTCGCATCCACTCAGGCAAACGCAGATCAGCAGACCGCACGCAGCACGTCTCTTGAGGCCAAGGTTCGCGACCTCAATGTCGCTCTCGACGAAACGAATACAGCCCTGAGTGATAAAGACCGCATCCTATCTCTCGACAAAGATTTTCTTGCGCACGACCGGGACATCCGAGACCTGATCGGTGCGCGCAATCTGTACATCGCCGACATCTTTGACACCAACGAGAACGGGAGAACGGCGAAACCATTCGGGCGCATCTTCTACACCAAGGATCGGTCCTTGGTGTTCTACGGGTTCGATCTCGAAAAGCAAGCCGGTCTAAAAGAATCGGTTGTTTTTCAGGCGTGGGGAAGCGGCAGTGACAAGCAAGCGACGAGCCTCGGCTTGTTCTATCAGGACGATAGCCACAAGAGATGGGTATTACGGTGCAACGATGCGAAGACCCTGGCGCGAATGAACATGGTGTTTGTGACTGTGGAGCCTCCAGGCGGGAGCGCCAAGCCCACGGGCAAGCAGCTCCTCCGGGCGTACCTCCAGATTCAGCCGAATCATCCTTGAAGCTGAATCATCCTTAATAAAAGCAAAAGCATTGATACACCTTTGGTCCGCCAGCCGTAGACGGAGTGTACCCAATTCACTTTTGCTTCTTCGGAGCGCTGCTCAATGAAATGCTGGTTCCTCCTCCTTTGTGTCTGTTTTTTCGCATCCGTTGCTCTCTGTCAATCTACGAATGCCACGATCAGTGGCGGAGTGACGGACGTTGCGGGCAAACTCATCCTGGATGCCGATGTTGAGATCGCCAACGACGCAACGGGGGTGATTTACTCGGCGAGAACAAACGGCTCAGGAATGTACCTCGTTCCGATCCTGCCCCCCGGCCATTACCACGTACAGGTCTCAAAGCCGGGATTCAAGACCATCATCAAAGCCGATCTCGTCTTGAACGTCCAAAGTGCCGTCGCGCTGAATTTCGTTCTGCCAGTGGGGGCGACTTCTGAGAGCGTCACCGTAGACGCTGGCTCGTCCGCTATCAATACGACAGACGCATCGGTCAGCACGGTGGTGGATCGAAAGTTCGTCGAAAATATGCCCCTCAACGGGCGGAGTTTCCAAGACCTCATCTCGTTGGCGCCCGGCGTGGTGAATCAGACGCCTCAATACGCGCAAAACCAGATTGTCGGCGGCGGTGGAGACTTCAGTGTCAACGGACAGCGTGCCCAGTCGAACTACTACACCGTGGATGGCGTCACCGCCAATATCAGCTCTGGCAATGGCGGCGGTACTGGGGCCGCATCAACAGGAGGAGCCCTGGGAGCGACGACCGCACTCGGAACTACCCAGACATTGGTTTCTGTCGACGCGTTGCAAGAGTTCCGCATCCAAAGCTCGACTTATGCGGCAGAGTTCGGACGCTCGCCGGGTGGCCAGTTCTCGATGGCGACGCGCTCTGGGAGCGATCAACTCCACGGCAGCGCCTACGAATATCTTCGCAACAACTACTTCGACGCCAACAACTGGTTCAACGATCATTACGGCCTGCCAACCCCAGCGCTTCGCCAGAGTGACTTCGGGGGAACATTCGGAGGTCCCGTTGTACTGCCAAAACTCTACAGCGGACTCGACCGCACCTTCTTCTTCGTATCCTATGAGGGATTGCGCCTGACACAGCCGATCGCCGCGACGATTCAGTATGTACCCGACATCTTCATGAGGCAACAGGCGATTCCGGCGATGCAGCCCATCCTCAATGCCTTTCCGGTGCCGAACGGGATCGACTATGGGACATCTTCCAGCCCGAGCCTCGCGCAGTTCATCAAGTCGTTTTCCCTCCCAAGCACCATCAACTCGACCAGCGTCAGAGTCGATCACACCGTAAATCCAAAATTGGCAATCTTCTTTCGTGTTGGTGATACGCCCAGCTCAACGGACTCGCGACCGTATTTTGCAAGATCGACCACCGCAATCAACGCTCAAACGTACACGTTCGGCGCGAACAGCATGTTCTCCGCTCGCTGGAACAACGAGTTTAGGCTCGGATATGCCCGCTCCAATTCGTCCGAGATGAGTGAAAGCGACAGCTTCGGAGGAGCGACACCCACTAACCTATCCGCGGCTATGGGAGCCGGTTCGTATGCTCAAGTCGTGCCTGTTATCGACATCAACATCGCCGGTATAGGTGCCCCGTTCTATGCAATCTACAATTCCCGTAACCTCGGGAGGCAATGGAATCTTGTCGATTCCGTTTCGCTTCTCAACGGAAACCACCATTTCAGGTTCGGTGTAGACTTTCGGAACATCAAGTCGTTGGTTGCGCCACCGCAAATCGAACCGTATGCAATCTTTTTGACGCCCAGCAGCGTGCTCACGGGCCACCCGTCCATCCCCTACGTATTTTCCTTCCTCCAGTCCACTCCTCTCTTTCACCAACTGGCCTTGTACGCCCAGGATGAGTGGCAGATCCAGACCCGGCTTCACCTTTCCTACGGCCTTCGCTGGGAAGTCAATCCGCCCCCGACCGAGCAACATGGAGACGATGCCTTCACACTGCGTGGTGACATCAATCAGCCCTCAACATTGACAGTAGCTCCGCGTGGCACCTCTCTATGGAACACCTCTTGGTATAACTTCGCTCCACGCGTGGGTATCGCTTGGACAGCCCACGACAAGCCAGGTGCAGAAACAGTCGTTCGTGCGGGAGGAGGAGTCTTCTTCGACTCCGCGAACGAGATCGCCTCCGTTGGATTCAACGGTCTGGGGTTCCGAGCTTCCGCACTTCGTAGCGGCGCACAACTGCCCTATACTCCAGCGCAATTGAACGTTCCTATCGGGACGACAGCACCGTATACAAGTGGTGTCGTTACGGCGTACCCGGAGCATTTACAGCTACCGTATACCTTGGAGTGGAATGTAAGCCTGCAGCAAGCCTTGGGTGCCCGTCAGTCTCTAACGGTCTCGTATGTCGCGGCGGCAGGTCGGCGGTTGATGGGGCTTCAGCAACGCTCCATCTCGGCGCTCAACCCGAATTTCGGGCTGATCCAATACTTTGCGACCGGTGTCACATCAAATTATCAAGGTCTCCAGGTGCAATTCCAGCGTTCGGTCGCAAAAGGGCTTCAGGTCCTCACGTCCTATACGTGGTCGCATACCATCGACCTTGGTTCCCAGTCCGCAACTCTTGCCCTGCAACGTGGCAACGCAGACTTCGATGTGAGACACAATCTTCAGAGCGGATTGAGCTGGGAATTGCCAATCGTCTCTGGGCCGAAACCTCTTGCAACTCTCGCCAACAACTGGGGAGTGGACTTGCGGCTGGTTGCTCGTACCGCCTATCCGATCACGCTTGGCGGGACTACCCAGACCAATCCCGCAACAGGCGCTCAATACAACAGCGGTCTGAATATCATCCCAAACGTCCCGATCTACCTCTACAGTCCTCAGTATGCAGGCGGAAAAATCATCAATCCGGCAGCATTCAGTCTCCCAACAACCGGGGTAGAAGGGAACGCGCCTCGCAACTTCGCGCGCGGTTTTGGAGCGACTCAGGTAAACCTCTCTGTGCGACGGGACTTCCCGCTACATAACGAAGTCGCCCTGCACTTTCGTGCTGAGACGTTCAACCTCTTGAACCATCCGATCTTCGGCTACGTGGACCCCACCTATTCGGACGCGACCTTCGGGCAAGCAACGCAAACTCTCAACGCCAGCCTCGGGACAATGGCTTCTCAGTATCAGCAAGGCGGCCCGCGCTCGATGCAGTTTGCTCTCCGGCTAACGTTCTAGTCCTTTCCAGGCACATTTCCTTCCGTCGAATCGGAGCACTTCCATGCGATTTCCCCTGTATGCAGTCGCCCTTCTAGGGGCGCTTAACCTAACCTGCGTCCAAGCCCAGCGACACGCCTTCACTGTGGCGGACGACATTGCCATGAGGCGGATAAGTTCCCCTCTGGCCGAGCCTTCAGTTCCCGGAAGTGAAGTCGCGTGGCCGTCCCCGAATGGCCGGTTCGTCGCAATCGTCACGACGAGAGGCATGTTGGAGACGGACCTTGTTGAATCTCAAGTCATGGTCTTCGATCTTCGGGACGTATCGAACTTTCTCTCCACACCAACGATGTCTTCACCGAAGGCACGGGTGATCGCATCGGTTCAATCGTACCCGCACCACATCGAAATGAATGCTTACGCCCCCGTCATTAAAGATGTTCGGTGGTCATCCGATAGCGCCCTCGTCTTTTTCCGCGCCGAGAATATGCACGGAAACTACCAACTGTGTACCGCTGGAGTCACCTCCACCAAGCTTGTCTATCTCACCCCTCCCAACAGAAGCGTTAACCATTTTGACGTGATCGGAAGAACTGTCGTCTTCAATGCCGGCGACCCGGCTACCCATTTGATCGATCCAGGGCAGTCGCTCAATCGTGACGCGGTAGATCTTACGGGAGCACGCTTACAGGAAATACTTTTTCCGGATGACCTGGCCTCGCGGGAACCAGCGCTGTTTCACATCTACGTGTTGAACGTGGACAGGAAGGGCCAGCCGATACGCTTGGTCCCGCACTATAGCTTGCTGGACATTCCCGTTCTATCAGCTTTGTATCCATTCAACGCCTCCCCCACCGCGCAAACGCTCGTTGACCTCGAACCCGCACAGTCTGTACCGGGAATCTGGAACACCTACGCGCCTGCGCCCGGTGCGGAGCAGCTTCGCCTCACGGACACGAGCGATCCTCGGCGGCTCCGCGCGGACAACATTCTTAGACCGCTCGAATACACCCTCATCGACTTGAAAACGGGGACGGAGAAAGCACTGTTGCGTGCACCGAATGCTCGGAACCTTGGTTATACGGCAGACCGCAATCGAATTGCGTGGTCTCCTGACGGCAAACAGGTCGTGGTCACAAACACATTCCTCCCGGTTGCTTCCGGCGATAGTGATGCGTCCGATGGACATCCCTGCGGCGCAGCAGTTGTTGACATTGCCTCGCTAAAGCCGAGCTGCCTCTATTTTGAGGATGGTAAGAGCCGATCAGACAGCCCGCGCCTTCAAGACATCGCCTACGGAAAGCGGGCAAACGAGATCAATGTGCTTTTGCGCACCAGTATCGGAGGGCAACTGATTCGTACCTATATCTTTCGGAACACCGGATGGGATTTGCTATCGACTGCCTCGGTGGAGATAAGTAGGAACGGGCTGGAAGGAGGCATCGACGATGCCCAGTCAGCGAAAGACAGTCTAAAGCTGTTCGTCCGTCAGGGTCTGAATGAGCCGCCTACGATTTGGGCCAGCGACAACCATGGTCACGAACGCGAGTTGTGGAACCCGAACCCACAACTTCACCAGATGCAGTTCGGACAAGCGTCGCTTTATCAATGGAAGGATAAGGACGACCGTGCCTGGTCCGGCATTCTCATCAAGCCGGTCAACTACACGCCGGGAGTGCGATACCCGCTTGTCATCCAACTCTACAGCTACAACGCCGGAGAGTTTGTGACCGACGGGCTCTATCCCACTGCCTTCGCGGCCCGTCATCTCGCAGATGCCGGATTCGTCGTGCTCCAGATCAAGAAGCAACCCGATACGGTTTCTGAACAAGATCCTCAAATTCATCTCGAAGCCTATGTCAGCGCCATTGAAACGCTATCCAATGACGGCTTAGTAGATCGCAAGAGGGTTGGTGTCGTTGGCTTCAGCTTAACCTGCTGGTACGCCATCAATGCGCTGATTAAGATGCCAAGCCTCTTTGCGGCAGCGACCATCGCCGACGGGTTGGACAACAGCTACATGCAATACATGCTCTTCGCAGTCGAGTTCTATCCGTTACAGAAGCAGATGGATAAGGTTCGTGGGCATAGTCCTGTAGGCAACTCGCTCCGGCAATGGACTGACGTAGCTCCGGGATTCAACCTGGACCGAATACGAACGCCTGTTCGCATCGAAGCGATTGGGCCGCCATCCGTATTGCAGGAGTGGGAACTGTATTCCTCCTTACGATTGCAACAAAAGCCAGTCGATTTGATCTATTTCCCATCAGGTACGCATATCCACCAGCGCCCCTTGGAACGACTTGAATCACAACAGGGCAACGTGGACTGGTTTAGATTCTGGTTGAAAGGCGAAGAGGACTCCGATCCAGCGAAGCGTGCCCGGTACGAACAGTGGGAGGCAATGAAGACCCAGGCGAGTCGCTAGTGCTTTACGAACCGTTCGCAACAACCGAACCCAAAAATCCAGCCTTGCCCCCGCCGGAAAAACAGCTTCCGGAGAGGGCAAGGCTGGGAAGGAAATTGCCAAGTCTTGTACGGCCCTATTCAGCAGACTGATAGGCCGCACCCGAGGTGAGTTGAATCTGGTTGGACTCGAATACGAGATCCCCCTTGTCGCTCTTAACGACGGAGAGGGCTGCATGCGTGGCGATGATGCTCGGTTTGGTGTAGCTCATAGTATTTCTCCTTGGTGTTGAAATTTCCGTAAGCGCAGTCCAACGTACAGGCTGTACCGGCGGAACTTGAAGGCCGCCAATCATGCGGCCGAACCCAGAGTGAACGGCGTCGTCCTCGCTCCCAGCGCAGTCTTCTCCGACTGCAACCAAAGTTCCATCGCGATGGTTCGAATCAAAGTACGCGTGTGGGAAGCCTCTCCCTCGCACGCTTTCCTGAAAGCGGATCGGAACAAGTCAGGGTCGATGCAACCCTCCTCAACGAGGCGAGATTGTTGAAAGAGTCCTTCGAGCGACGGTCGGGCTCTTTGAAGAGCGTGTAGCACGCCACGAAGCTGAAACGCCTTTGCTTTCCTTTCCAGCACCTCGTGCGGGACGATGCCCGCTAACGCGCGCCGCATCAAGGATCGGCGACGATTCGGACGCAACAGTTGCTCTCGGGGAATCGCCATCAGGAAGTTCACAAGATCTTTATCCAAGTACGGATACCGATATTCAGGTCGTGCAACAATTCGTGGAAACAGGTGCGGCAACGTCTCCATGACCGACCACCATGTGCCTTCATCGCTCAACTGTCGAGGAGTATAAGTCGATCTCTGCCTTAATGCGTATCCCCGCCCTGTCGCTTGTGCACACTCGGTCAGAGTTGGAGACAGCCAGAACGGTACGGTCGATGAAGAGGAAGACGTGCGATAGAGTCGGGCAACATGGGCGACTGAGCCCCAGAGAGTTTCTATCATCGGGCTTCTGTCGATCAGCGACCACGCAAAGCACTGCCGAAGGAAATTGCGTATATCGCGAGAAACTAAATAGTCGGCAAGCTCTGGCTTTGGATCAGGAACACCGCCTAGCAGCTCGTCTCCTCCAATCCCGGAAAGGAGGCTGCGATACCCCTTGGACCAGACGGCTTGAAAAAACTGTTCTTCGCGAGTGATAGATAAGCTGTCAGCACCGGGAACGAGGTAGCGTCCCTTGGCGGAGCTGTGCGGCAGGAACGTTCTCTGCGAAATGGCCATGTCCAGATGGGTGCCGACTTTGCCCCTCTCTGTCTCCGCGATCGAGAAATACCTTTTGTCATCGAGCGATAGCTCTGCATCGTCGCAGTAGGAGACTGTATCAACCAATGCTGCACCTGCCTGCTCGGATCGGCGCAGGCTATCCGACACACAGACGATGGCGGTCGAATCTATGCCGCCGCTCAGTTCGGCAAGAACGGTCTCTGTGGCGTTGGCACGGCGTCGGACTGATTGTTTGAGCAGAGCGAGAAACGAGTCTTCGTAATCCTTGTCCGATTTGCAGGTGGCCTCCGCAATCTGCGCGGCAGACCAATGCGCTCTCGTTCTGACTTGACCCCCTCCGACGATGACGTAGTGAGCGGGCGGCACGGACATGATCGAGTCATAGGGAGTGAGATTTCGTAGCTGGATACCACTGAGGTAGCAAGCGACATAGGACTTTGAAATCGCCAAGCCTGCATTCTCCGCTAGGAATGTATCGAGATAGGTGCCCCATTCAACCGCGTCGCCGTCGATCCTAAAATGGAGCGTTCGAGCCCCCGCGTGGTCTCTGGCCAGATACAGCAGTTCATGGCTCGGTGCCCATAGCACGAGCGCCCAATCCCCGGTCAAGCGTCGGAAGCAGTCCTCCCCCCAACGGTGGAATGCGGCAAGAACAAGGCGCGAATCCGTTGCGTTGGAAGCGTCAACCCCTAGTTCCGCTGCAAGCTCTCGATAGTTGTCCAGGCGGCCATCAAAGCTCAGGGCGTTGCCGTAAATGTCCACAGCAGAACTCACATTCGTCGCGGAACGCTCGTGGCTCACGTAGGGTTGGAAGCCCATACCCAATCTTTCGCTGATATAGAACGCACTCGGCTCTGTCGCGTAACGTTCTGTCGCACGCGAGAGTCGGCGCAACGCCGCTTCGGTCGCCACGGCACCCCGTTCTTCCAACTGCCCAAAAAGTATGCTCATCGTGACCTCGCTCAGCAGCGCTCCAACACCTGAAACAGTTGGGTCACAGAGGGCTTGTCGTTGATAACCCGGCCTTCCACCTCAACCCATGCGTGGGATAGGAAAGGAAACAGTTGCGCCCCAATCACCATCTCTGCGCTCCGACCGTGACGCCGCAGCAAAACCGCCAATGCGGCTGAACGCTGTAGGCATAGAACTCGTTTGAAGTAGAAGACGCACGCGAGATCCGTTGCATGAGACAAATCTTCCGCTTCTGCCAGCCTTGTTGCTCTCGGTCGAATTTCTTGTTCACGCACGACGGCGTGGACACGCGAAAATCCTCGGAAGCGCATGAGCCAGTCGAAGTAGAGCAGCAGTAGCCAGCTTTCCAGAACGCGTCGCTTCATAGGTCTCCCCGTCGTACTATCACGCTCCCCACATCAAACACACAGCGCCTCTAACAGCGTCGGCTCCCGTGCTGCATGATCCATGTGTCGGCCAATAGTCCGCGCATACTCGTAGCGGAGCAAAGCATTCCGTGCGTCGCTGCGCAGCCAGTCGCCCCGTCCATAGAGGGAAGATGCGGCAGCAATAAGGGGCATAGACGCAAGCCCCTCTTCCATCTGGCGGGAATCACATAACGGGCGCATGGCAGTCCGGTAGATGCCTTTCAACACGTCGTTCACCGATGCCCGGACGGTTGGATTCTCTATAGGGTTCAGAAGCAGAAGGTGTTGGAAGGTGATGAACGGATGTCCGACGTATCCTTCGCACCAGTCGATGAACTGGCAGCGCGACCTTGCAAAGACAAGGTTGCCCAGGTTCATGTCGCCATGCAAGATGGTGGGCGGCATCTCAAAACACTCGGCACGGCGGCACGCCTCCTCAAACAGTTTGCGGATTGCTTGCAGCCTACTCGTCTCGATACGCGGCACTTTGGTCGAGGTCTGAAAGGACATCGCCTCGGCCACATACGCAAAGAGCAAGTCCGCATCCGTTCGTAAGACATGCAAGCGTTGGTCGAAGGCCCCCGCGTCGATCAACACTTGATCGAATCCAACTGTCTTGAGTTGAAGCTCCGCGAGAGACTCCACCGCCTGCCCAAGCAAACGCACCAGATCGTCCGGTTCCGTAGGCAGAACCGAAATGCCACAAGCCTCTTCCATCATCAACCAGGCATTCCAATCGACCTTCTCCGCCACGAAACGAGGAAGGCAGTTTCCGCAGAGGCTCGACAACAGAGCCGTAAGTGTTCGCTCGTTGGCGTTTGGAACGCCAGTCGCTTTGAGCCAATAGCTGCATCCATCTGCCATTGGAAACCGCAGCAGCGTGAAGGCTCCGCCCGCGCTGAACTGTTCAACGGATGTCTTGGAACGAAGCCGCTGGCCCGTTGCACCCTCTACCCAGGCAATCGCTTCGTCAATCCAGCCAATGCGGGAGAAAGGACTCGTAACGTCATCCCCAAGCACCCTGTTCAGGTGTGTGCGCTCCTGCTCGGCAAGTTCTTCGCTCGCAATCTCCCCCGCAGACACCACACGAAAGCCCGCCGGAATGCTCGTCGCCAGGAGTTCCGCGACGACACATGGGGAAACGTTGTTACCGGCAGACAAGAAATCCAGAATCACAACCGCGATACCCCAAGAGCGTTGTAGCTCCGTCCGCACCTGCCGCACCGCCCGCGCCCTCAGTGGAATAGAGACACGCAAGACGCGAGCGGATTTCTCCTCGTCCCGCGCCAGAGCTCCTCGCGATATGGGATCGACCAGTACAACGCGGTACTCTACGGTGTCCAGATTCAGTTCTGTTTGCATCCTGTTCTCTCCGCATTGTCAGCGCGACAACATCCTGTGCTCTTGCAATGCCGCAATAAAGTCGCTCACATCCTGCCGGATTGCGTCCGGTAGCGAGCTTGTTTCCCGAGCGAGTCCCTCAACGATGTCCTCTTCACGCTCGCCCCTCTCCAACGCTTGCCAGATGTATGCTCCGGTCGCATTCAACGTCGAGATGGTTCCTCGCTTCGTATCCATTACAGCCGCACCATCTTCGTTCACGATGGTTCGAAGATGGGAGTTGCCGGTGACCATGAGTTCTCCTCACGACTGTTAGGGCTGCGTCGAGAGCAGCGGTGAAGTCGAGCTTACCCCTGCGGGTTCGCCTTGCAATCGGAAACTGGCTGTTTGGCCAAACTTACTTCGAGTCATGAGAGAGCAAGACTTACACGCACCAATTGCCGCGTTCTCTGTGCAGAGAGACAGCCTGTTTTGGCCAAACTTACGGTGTGGTCACGTTGAGCGTTTTGCGATGCCTAAATGGGAACCGCGACGCCGCAGACACGGCTTACATCGCGAAGTCCGTCCGGGTGGAAGGTCACCTTCGCGCTCCCCTCGTCGTTGCTGGACAACAACGCGAAACGGTTTCCCTCTCGTTCGAGGTAGCCGCAAAGAATCTCGACCCCTCTGCGGAAGACATAGAGGGGTCGCGACCACCCCTTCTTGCTTCCATCACTCCGCGTGTCGGGAATCCCCGTCAGCTTCTCCAGAAGCATCCAGGAGCCAGGTGCGATTTGCGGATGCAGACCCCGGATCGGGCTCCCCTGAGCCAGTCGAATCACGCGGTCATCCCAAAGACGCAGTTGCGGAAACTTCACAGCCAGCAAGGGCGGCCACTCGACGAATTCACTCCGTCTCGTCTCCCACACCTCCGTCGGCATGGGAACGCTCGCCGTCGGGCGCGGGGTCAATAGCTCGCCATAGTGCTTCGCCGTAAGCAGAGTTTCGAGCGAAAAACGGCTTGAGTCTCGGATCATGTATCCGCCAGCCTGAAGAGAGTCCGTGTAACGTGCGAAGTGCGTCAAGGTCAGGTGCAGAAGGGCTGGGACATGCGGTTCAGATGGGCCAGGACTGCGATAGCGCCGCCAGGTACGATCACTGAATTTCGTGTGCAACTCCGCTTGAAGGAACTCTCGAACATGCTGTTCCTCGTCCTGCGATCGACGAAACCGTTTGTGCTTGGCGGCGAGCAATTGGTCCCGCGTGCGATGTTCCCAGGGAAGAACGAGTTCGGCGTTGCCCTCATAGCGGGTGAATGAAAGTTGGGAATACTCGGGCAGCGGCAACGGGACAGCAAACATGCGGATGCGGCCAGCAATCCGTACCGACTTTGGATAGGCAAACTCCTGCGGGCCGGAATAGGATCGCTCCGCGTTCAATAGCTGTAGCCTTCCTCGTGAGACCACGCATCGACTACAGCGATATCCGTTTCCGAATTGAAGCAGATAGATGGATCGAGGATTGGGCTGCCGCGCCTCTTCCTCCTCAATCGGCTCGACAAGAGCCATCGCCCCCGGAGGCAGGCTCGACCCCAGGCTGTCCTCCGTGCCGACATGTACATAAAAAGCTCCTGGACGGCGCCAAGCCGGACCTTTCAACGCGCGCATGGGAACGTCGCGCTGCCAGCTCCGTACCAGTTCCCGAAGCGTGCCGTCCGACGCGAACGCCTCGGAAGAAGCCAGTTCCAGAGGCAAATCCACCAGAAGATCACGCTCGAAGGCATAGGACTCGACGATATGGGTTCGTCCACCGTTCAATCGGAAATCGTATTCTCGAATCCCGCCCAGATCGTATCCAAACAGCCGATGCGCGCCTTCGATCGTCAACGAGAACATATCCGCGATCTCAAGCAACATGCTCAGTGTGGGATGGTCTCCTGTACGACGCAGGTTCGAGAACAGGTTCTTTGTGACCAGCTCGCGGCGTTCGAAGGCATAGCGCTCACGGTCGTTGGACGGCCTGACCTGCCGATGCAACTCGCGTAGATGAGCAAGCGCGTCAAGAATCTCGGTACGGGGGATCTGCCGATACACAGCGAAGGGCTTCTCCTCTAGGTGCTCAAGATCGGAGCTGCGACATCGCAGAAGTCAGGAACCGAGTGTCACACACCGTCGTGTGGACATCGTGTAAGTGACTTCGTTGTCGATCAAGCAAGTCATCTGAGAGCCACGATCTCGATAGTTAGCAAAGGCTTGTATCAAGTGCTTTTCCCATTTGCCTTCCTAGCAGTTTGCCCGTCCGCTCCAGATTCCGCAACAAGAACGAGATTGCAGAAGGCGACATCCTCGCAAACCCGACCCCGCACGGAACTCGTGGGTGGTAGACCTGGCATCCTCATAACAATCCCAAAATAACCTCTTCCTTGAGACGCGTGAGGAAGGCTGTTCGCATACATCGGTCCGTATCTTTGAGTCCATGAAAGAGCGGCAAAGCATAAGCCTTTCATAGTAGGGAGGAGGGCTCCTCCCTGCTCCAGCCGTGTACGGCTTCCGCCACCCATCTCTGCGGGCCTGTGTCCTGCCCGCAACGCCGTCCCTGACATCAGGCGTGCGTACGCACGCGAATAAGGAAACCAAGCCTCGCTGAGGGCGCTGCCCTGGCGCGGCGCAAGGGGTTTCCCAACAGTCTTCCGCGCTGCGCTTGTGCAGACCTTCGCTTCGCTCGTCCTCCGCTTTGCTCCGGATGGGAGATACCCCTCCCCTTGCGCCTTGCCGCCCCGCCTTCGCCAGGAGGCGTTCGGCATGTAGGTACATGCCACGCATGGCATGAAAAACAACGGCCAAGGCCTAGGAGGAAACACCCATGAACAGCGTAGCCACCACCCCCACCGTCACCCCGTCTACTCAAAACCCCAAACAGCCGCAGCAACGGCAGACCGCAAAGGAGATCATCGCCGCCAACATAAAGAGCCTCATCGAGCAGCTAGAGGCCGGACACTCAGATGCACTCACCGCGTACCTCAACGCGATGAGCCGTTTTCGTTCGTATTCCTTTGGCAATGTGTTGGAGATCGCCAGACAACGCCCCGGAGCAACGCGCGTGGCAGGTATGTACGCATGGAACCAGCTTGGCCGCCGCGTGAAGAAAGGCGAGAAGGGCATCCGCATTCTTGCTCCCATCATCGGCTTCAAGCGCAAGAACGATGAAGAGGTAGAGAAGGACATCACCAAGCAGAATACTCGCGTCCTTGTTGGATTCAGGAATGCCTATGTCTTTGATGTGGAGCAAACAGATGGCCCCGACCTTCCCCAGATCGAACACGTTCAGGGCGATGCGGGCGAGAACTACGACCGTCTTCTGGCATTCATTGAAAAGGAGGGCATCGAGCTTGTCTTTACCGAGAAGATCGCGCCCGCGCTTGGTGTGAGCTATGGCGGGCGCATCGCCATCCTGCCCGGACAGTCGAAGGCCGAAACCTTCGCCACGCTGGTGCATGAGTTGGCACACGAACTCCTGATGCACTCCACCCGCCGCACGACGACCACCAAGACGGTACGGGAGACGGAGGCCGAGGCTATCGCCTTCGTTGTCGGCAAGGCAATTGGTTTACAGACAGGCAATGCCAGTGCCTCGTATATCGCGCTCTACCATGGCAACGCTTCGTTGCTGGTGGAATCGCTTGAAGTGGTGCAGCAGACCTCCGCTGTCATCCTTGCCGCATTGGAACCGTCCGCAACTACAGAGACGATGCCCGATGCAGAACTGGCGCGGGTGGCGTAATGAAAACCATTCTCGCAATCCTCAAACAGGCCGGAGGTTGGCACCACGGCCTGTACCTCAAGATCGAAAACCCGCCTTACATGGAGTTGGTGATCGAGGCGATGGATGAGTCCGGCCCAATGGGACTGCCAGCCATCTCCGTTTGTCACTACGGCGAACAGAACGGCGACCTCATGCGCGACCCGGAGATGTGTTTCGAGCTTGGATTGGCAGACGGCCCACACCTAAACGTCTTCTATTACCGGAACGATTATCTCGGCGAAGAGCAGTGGAGCCGCAATATCGTCCGCGACCACTACGTGCATTTAGTCCAGTTGCACGAACAGCACGAACGCTTTGCCAAGACGTGGGACAACAACCTTCGCTTGCAGGGCTTCGCCGAAGCCTTCGACCCGCACAAGCACATACGCGGTTGACCCAGGTTCCCGCCCACCGGAGCGGAGACAGGGAAGCGTGTTCGCTCTACAACCTCACAGCACAACCACGCCCAAAGGAGGGCATCATGCAGGACAGCAGCGCATTCCAATTCATCGCCATCGACCAGATTCACGAGTCCACCACCAACCCGCGCCAGACCTTCGATCAATCCAAGCTTGAGGAACTGGCCGAGAGCATCCGGCAACATGGCCTCATCCAGCCCGTCACGGTTCGACCCAACGCCAATGGCTTTGAGATCGTTGCGGGCGCACGACGTTTCCGCGCCTCACAGCTTGCGGAGTTGTTTTCCATTCCCGCTCGCATAGTCGAACTAGACGACGCAGCGGCCATGGAGTGGCAGCTCGTTGAAAATTCTCAACGTTTGGACGTGCATCCTTACGAAGAGGCGCGGGGCTTCCAACGCTTGCTCGACATGCCAGGTTACGACGTGGCCGCGCTTGTCCTGAAGTCGGGCAAGAGTGCATCGCACATCTACGCTCGTCTCTCCCTGTTGCAACTCATCCCCGACGTTGCCCAGGCATTCGTCGAAGAACGCATCACCGCCAGCCATGCCAACCTCATCGCCCGTCTGCCGCAGGAGCATCAAGCCGCCGCCTTCGAGCAGTGCTGGCGCAAGGACTGGAACGACAAAGAGCCGCATCTGCTACCAGCCAAGCATGTAACCGCTTGGATCGAAACCAACCTCTATCTCGCCCTTGCCGATGCTCCGTTCGACCTCGAAGACATCGGCCTCAACCCCGCTGCCGGAGCTTGCGCGACCTGCCCCCGCCGCAGCGGATTCAACACGTCACTCTTCGCCGACGTTCAGGGTGACCAGTGCCTAGACGGGCTCTGCTATCAAACCAAAGTCGCAGCCTATATCGACCGGGAGCTTGCGGCGCGTCCGCAACTCGTCCAGATCGAGACGACGTGGCGACCCGCCAAGGAACAGCGCCCCGGCATTCTCCCCAAGCACTCCTACCGCGAACTCGATACGCCCGACAATCCGGACGCCGAGCCGCCATGCCCCAACACCAAATCCGCATTGATCGTCTTTGGACGCCATGCCGGAAAGACCATCACCGTTTGCACCGATGACCACTGCTCGGTACATGACCCCGCCACCGCCGCCCGTCTCGCCAAGCAGGAAGCCGACAACCCGGCCCCTGTCATGGAGCCAGCACCCGAGGAGGAGACGGAAGAAGAGGCCGAACAGCGCGAGGCGGAATATGAGCAGCGCCGCACGGAGCATGAAGCCGAACAACAGCGCCGCGATGAGGAACGCAAAGCCGAGTACGAACGCCAGCAGAAAGAGTATGAGGCCGAACAGAAGCGCCGGGAGAAGTTGAGCAAAGCCCGCACCGCGACCTTCGACCGCATCCTCGATAATGCCCCGGCGATGTTCACCGCCGCTCAGCTTCGCATCTTCCTTCGCTTGCTCGTCCACATCGACCCCTACAGCTTCCTTGAGGAAGTGGCTAGCCACTTCGCAGGGAACGATGAAAACGCCCAGCAGACCGACGAGGAAATCGTACTCGCCGCACTCGACAACACCGCAGACGACAAGCTAACCGGCTTCTCCCTGCGCCTCGCGTTGACCGACCACATCGGGATTCCCCCTGAAGACGAACCCGATCCTCTCTCCGAGGCGGAGGCGGCATTTGCTCCACAACCGCCGAAGTCCTCCAAACCAAAGACCGCCAGCAAATCCAAGGAGATGCCCGCGCCCGTCAAGGCTGCTCCCAAAAAGAGCGCCGTCAGGAAACAGAAAGCGGCCTAAAAGCATCGGGGGTGGCAACGCCCCCTTGCTTTCTCAGCCCCGGATTCGTCCGGGGCTTTCTTCTGGAACGGCACCGGCGCTTCCGCGCCGCGCCGAGAGAACCCGCTTTGGTTTCTCTCGGACTCTCATCCCGCTTCCTCTCCGGCCTCCGCTCGCCGGCTGCGCGGCAGAGACGTTCCCGCTCTTGCAACTTCCTCTTTGAGGCGCTTCGCGTGGCTGGGTTTTCGAGACTGTTACAGAACTCTTCGAGGATTCAAACTAACCCACTACCGATCGCTAGGCTCACTTGCGCCTTGGCGACAAGGCGCGTTTCCCACGACCGATCGTGGAACCTACGCGTAAGGGGGGCCATGAAGACGCGGTTTGCCAGAAGCAAAGAGCCTAGCTGAACGGGTTCGAAGAGGGTATCCGCATTCATCAATAGACCTACGCGGCGAAGATAGGCTAAACATCCATCCGTGTTCATCGAGACCTTCATAAATCACCAAGCTCTTTGTTTTCATACCCCAAAGGTCGTCTACAAAATCTGCCGAGAATTCACGGTGGCACAGAAGTGGCCAATCCCAAACAGCCCCGTCTAACCGCTCAGCAAATCTCTACCCGATTGCTCTCTACCCGATTGCAAGCTTCAGGAGAGCCAGACATCTCGGGCTAAGCATCCTGGCACCCATTTCTAAGTATCAAGCATGTCCCATTCCTCGCCCATAACCCAATTAAGCGCGGACAGCTTGCCGTTGATCATTCCCCATTCGAAATCAGTCCAGGGCCCGAGATTCTCTTTACCAAATTCTTCCTCGACCCGTTTCGCGGCGGCTAGAGCTCCTTCCCAGATGTTGCGCTGAACCGTCCGTTCGCGTGGGCCTTTACGATCAGCATCGGTTTCGACATCGACAATCCTGATAGAACCGTCTTCAACTCTGCAGCGGCGATTCCAGTGGCGGTTGTACCAAATCTGATTCCAGAGAAGGTGTCCAGCTTCGGAGATCTCAGTTCGCCCGCGCGGTTCCTCTGTCCATGACAGATCAAGCATGTAGTCAATTTGGTGTTTGGGGTCGACGCGCCGTAGGGCCTCGGAGAGACTGATGAAATAGAGAGATTTGATCGGCGAAAAGATGTTGGCCAGATCCGGATGAGGCAATTTGTGGTTTCCTTGCTCTACGCTAAAGTCAGTTTTGTTGTGCGTGACAAACGCGAAACGAATCCCTTTCGAGGGCTTTTGAAGCAAACACTGAGCGTATGTCTCGATGATGATGGCATCCGCCATCGAGTTCTTATTGTGATGGAATGGGGCCCTTTTCTGAACCGCGCGTTTCGCCGCTTTCAGAATTGCCGATTCGGGAGGCTCAATGATCTCTGCGCGCCCCATAAGCTCCTCTATCCGGTCGAGCGTGTCAGCAGTCGCGCCGCCGATGAGCGGGATTTTCTGGTTCACGTCGTCCAGATGAGATAAGACAGTTTCTAATCGTTTCTTCTCGCCGCCTACTTTCGACACCGCATCCTTTACTAAGCGGAAATGGGCAGACATACTCTTTCTACCCTCCTGGGCGACTCGCTCCTTATTGCGCTTAAATTCGTCAAGAACCACCCGAGGGAGAATCAGGGTAAGCATATCGAGACGAATCATCTCGTCGATGACGTCGAGTAATGGGAGTTGGCTTCGATCCTTAGCCACGTCAAGCCAAACACAGGTGTCGATCAGAATTTTGAACATGAAACAGGGTACACAACAACGCCCCGAATCACCCATGTTTCGCTTGGATAGTGCAGCTCAACGAGTGACTCGGCCTGATACCGCCAATTGAGAACTAAGCCTTCTTATCAGCGCAACTTTTTAGGTAGGAGAAAACGCTAATACTACGTTTTGTTCTGATTGGGATAAACTCGGCGTTGAATGAAAGTCTATTGCAGCGGTAAAGCTCGTATCCGTCATGGACTAACAGGCAAGGTCAATGCGATTGGGTCCGAAGAATTGGACTGGGATCTTGCCGGCGGGGATGAACGCCAGATGGGACAGGAAAATCACTATCAGGCGGTAGTAGAGCACCCCCATTTGGGAGTTCTCCGATGGTCGCTTTGGGAGTATCCGGTTGGGATCGAAAATCATCGCGATTCTGACGTCGGCAACCACCAGATCATCGAGGATTTCGACTACGGCCTGGAGCACGAAGAACCACCGCCAGACGACTGGGCTGCCTATCCTATTCCCAAGAATCCATTCACGATCTTCTTGCAATCCTACGGGCAAACACGCGATCTACTGACCAATCATGGGAGCTTTGCCGGTACTGACCTGCTCAACAGGATGGTCTTTTCACACCAGATCACGGCGCTTGAGGCCTACCTGGGTGACACTTTGATAAACGAGGTGCTGGGAGACATCCACGCAATCACGCGTCTGATACAGAATGATTCCGATCTGAAGCAAACGAAGTTCACGCTCCCAGAGATTGCTGCGAACCCGGATATCGTCAAAGACCAGGTTCGGGATCACCTTCGCTCGATCCTGTATCACAACCTGCCGAAGGTAGATGCACTGTACGGTATCGCCCTGCAATTGAGAATTCTTCCCTTGGCTGGGAGCGAGAAAGATAATTTGTTTCAGGCGGTCAACTTGCGACATGATTGCGTCCATCGAAATGGAGTCGATAAGGATGGAAACACTTTGACGGTTTTCGACAAACAGTTCGTTCAAGATCGAGCGGATCTGATCAAGGATTTCGTCGAAAAGATAGAAAACGCAGTACGGGCGAGAGTCTTTCCCTCAGCGATCCCGTAATCAGATTCTTCGGCCTCACCAGGCGGACAGCATGGGTCTTGGGAATAGTCCACTCGACTACGAGGAGAGCCAACTCCGAGATTCGTTCGAGAGTGTGGTCGGGATGCACAAATCCATGTTCCGAAGTAACGCCTTTGTTCGGGAACCTGACGAGGTTGTCCCTGACTCACCGATCAATCGAAGAGTGAAGGAGGCCGCGCTTCTAAACTCGTGACCGCTCGCAATGACCTGTCTGCTCCAATAGGTTTCAAGGAACGGGAACAATAGTTCATCCTGAACGGACGGAAACTCGGCGAAAAAGCGTGCGAGATGCTGTCCAAGCCATGTCTGCGGAACGAGCGCATCCGTCACGCGCGCCTTGAGAGCACTGCCCACCATGTAGATCATGCCTGCGGCGGTGTTCCTCTCTGGAATCAATTGTCCGGCTCGGAGATAGCAATCGGTCGCGGACATTGTGGATAACACCGCATCACGAAGGGCCTGAGAGATCAGATTCAGCTCCGGGCGACCTGACAGTCCGTCTTCAATGGCTACGATTTTCGAGACCAGATCTTCATCAGAGGATCCCAGCAGCCGGAGAAGGGCGAGACGCAAAGCCGCAGGAACGAGGCCCATGATCATCGCAGCCGGACCTCGCGCAGCTACTAACTCCTCGGGCACCACAACTTCCTGCACGGCGATTCCAGCTTGATCCGATAGCGCTGCCGAGTTGGGATTCGCGTCCGCCATCAATACGGTGAACCGCGTTGCCTCGCTGAAATTATCTCGCCGCAGCGGGTATGCGACCCAGAATCCGGCGTATGTGTAGATACTCCGCGCGGCTGGATAGATCTCGGCGAGTTGCATTGCGGCCTGCAACCAGACCTCCACGTCCGAATATCTGCGGAGACCCTCTCCAAACATAGCCATCCAAATCTGGATATAGCTCTTCTGGGCAGGATTAAACCTGGTGGTGTCCAAACCGTCAGTGCCAAGAAACATTCCCTGTGTCGGGGCGTCGATTCCAACCGGAGGGCGGGACTTATGAGCGATCGACCCATAATAGACAGCCACCCGGAAGAGGCTGAGGAACAGTTCCTTCCAGGTTGTCGCATCGCTCTCCGCTGCCAGTGTTTCCCTTACCGCAAGCTGGAGGGAATCGAATGCGCCTGTTCTGTCATTGGCGTTCCAGCGGGAGATCGCCTCTTCTGCGCAGGACTCAGCAAGCCGCTCGCCGATCAGTGCCGACCGTGACAACAAGACTGCTTCGTGTGTCAGGGCCACGGCCCTCGCGGTGTCGTCCGTTCCAACAAACTCTGCCAGGGTGATCATGACGTTTCTACGCCACAGCTCGTGCTCACTGATAGTGTAAGCATGCGCCCACTCGAGCCATTCGATCGCTTCGCTCTTCTTCCCGGCATAAGCCAGTTGTCGGCCTGTCACTTCTGTAATGAGGAACGCATCGCCGTCGCTATTGAACCGGGGCAGAGACGAAAGAGCCAGTTGCACAGCAGCGTCCATGTCGTGACGCCACTCGGCAAGGATCATGATTCTGGTCCTGATCGCGGATGCCTCAAGCGTCTTGAGTCTTCGCTCTATCCCTACGGCCTCGACTCTGAGAAGCAGTGCTTCGACTCGACTCCAGTCACGGTTACCGGGCGCTTTTCTGTAATCGCGCAGCCAAATACCATCACACAGCACCGATGTGCTCTCTTCCTTAAAGGGGGACGCATCGAGCTCTTCGATCTGTTGCGGTGTCAGCTGTTCCACGGTCTGAATCCAGGATTCGACCTCATCGTCTGACCCTGCGTACTGGGCTGTCGCCCAGAGAATCCCAATCAAGGATGTCTCACCCATAGAAACTGGCTTGCCATCGGGAAAGACAAGGGACTCCGGCCTTTGCAGGTATTTCAGGAGATATCGGTTTGCGATCGCGGGATACTTCTTGCAGAGCCGTATTGCAAGGAAGCTGGCTGCCACCGCACTGCCCCAGGTGTTAGCGCCTCCAGAATCGAGCTCCTGATCGAGTTTAGAGAGCAAGAAATCAATAGAGCGGCCCCGATTGTCCATCGCCACAATCTGTAGTCCGCGGATATGCAGCTTCAGATTGATATCGATCTGGTCCGGGATATCGGCGATCCAAACAGACGCCAGCACCATACTGTCCTCGATCAGATCTGGCTCAGCATCGATGAGGGCTGTCAACGCGCTGGCAAGCACAAAGGCTGCCTCACTGAACAACCCAGCCAAAGTGAAGTAGTGAATGCATGTGACGGCATCAAGAGGGTAGATCGTGCCCCTGGCCATGATGCTGACGGCAAGGATCGTGTATACGCCGCGGCGCGTTCGCTCCTCAAGGAGATTGGAGACTGCAGGGTCAACCAGTGGCGATATCGTGTATTTATCTCCGACAAAAGGCTGGAGCCACAGCCCGGTCAATCTTTCCATCTTTTCGAGCGGCAGAGAGATCGGACGGTTTATCCTCGCGACACTCTCAACTTCCTCCTTTGAGATCACCCCGATGACCAGGGTCAGGCGGTATAGCAGCTCGCGAGTGCCTTCATCCGGTATCGTCAGGCGCAGGAGTTCGCGCGCATCAGTTCGTTCGGCGTGGGCGAACTCAGCCTTGACGATTGCTTCGAACTCATGGCTATCGAACACCCAGTTTTTGGAAGCGAGATATCTAGCGACAGCCGTAACCAAAGCTGGAAGCCCCTGGGTGGCCGTATGAATCAGCGTCGTCAGTTTCGACGCCAGCACCGTCGGGGCGCCATAAGCGATCAGAAGTTCAGGTGTCTCGCCTTCATCGAACCGTGGCGCTTGCAGTTCCACTGCCGCCACCTGTTCGCTGGTGCGTTTTGGGAATGGATAGTACGACGTGGTAAGCATCTTACCGTTGACAGGTCCGAGGTATCGACTCAACAACTCGATTCTTCGTGAGAGGAGATCGCCCTGCAGAAAACGAGGAAGATTGTCGAGCACTACCAGGGAGTCCTGAAGTGCTCCGCAGATCTCCTGATACATCTTCGACAGGATCGGGCCGGTTCGGCCGCCGCTCAACAGTCTCAGCGTCGAATCAATGGCAAAACACGCCTGGGCAGGAGTCGCACCACGGGGCACATCCACCCACACTAGGGGCCTTGGGTTGGAGCTTCCGATGAGTAGGCAAAGTTGGGTCTTTCCCGAGCCAGGCTCTCCGAGGAGACATATGGTCGTGGTTTGTTCAAAGGCCTCAATTACTGATCCAACCGTGTTCACGCGAGGTATCGAAGGCAATACCAGATCAGGTACGTCATGTACGAAGGAGGGTTGAACGAACTCGACGATCGCGCCGACTTGACCCGCCAATGATGCCAGTGCCTCCTGCGTCGTGTTAGAGGTATTCTCCAACCTGGAAATTCGGCTCTCTGCGTCAGCCATCCGCACGCGAAGTTCCCCGAGCTCTGATCGGATAAAGCCAACCATGCTGAGATCAGATTGTGACTGAGTCGACCGCGACACCTCGGCGAGAAGCTGGGCTCTGGTAAGACGTTTCGCCCCGGCCTGACTGAGAGTGCGGAAGAGGAAGGCGAACAGTCGGTCGGCTAGTGCCCCGGCCTGCTCGTCATCTGTCGCGAATCCGGCCTGGATAATGCCGGCGCGTGCCCTTGCTTCTATAGCAAGGTAATCTTCGGAACTGGTGCTCCACTCAAAATCCTCGATGAAGTCATTGAATTCTGCATTCGACTGGACTACAGCCTGAAAGATCTGCCAGGTCGCTACCGAGATGTGTTCAGGTGCCTTGCTTTGCTGAAAGAGGGTCCTGATCTGCTGAACTGCTACTTCTCGGGCTTCCTCAGAAAGGTCTCCCGCGCGAATCGCTTCCCACAGAGCGATTCCCTCGAGATCGCCCTGCCAGCGTAGCTCCCGACCGATCCTGGCGGTCGTGAGGAGACGAAAGCGTAGCCGCCATTCGGGATTGGAAGAGCGATGATCGGCAAAGTTAGCTAGCGCTTCGAGTGAGATAGGTGATCGAAGAGTTATGTTCGCCTGTTGACGCTTGACCTGTTCGAACATTCGGGTCTTCTGAGACACCGACGCCCGGATGTCATTCCCGACGGTGTCGACGTCTTCTCCGCATTCGAGTTCGAGGGTCTCCGAATCATCGAGATTCAGCCACCGCAACAACGTCAGATCGACTTGAAGGACGAATCCTGCAATCGTGGCATATGCGTCCCGGTGTACGTTGTAATTGAACTCCATTGGATAATTCAGACGTCATCACACGCTAAGGCACACAGTTTCAGCAACTCCCTCATTTTAGTCCGTCAAAGCAGCGAATCATAGCGAAAGAACGGGCTCTCGTAGGATCGATAGGGGGGAAATTGTGGTTGAGAGGAATTCTGCCTTTATACCAAATCGCCAAGGCACTCACCGAGTTCCGTTTACTACCCGAGAGCTGGCTTGTGGGAGGTTTCTCTGGGACGATCCCAATGTACGTCCTAACCGGCTTGGTTCTCTGTGTTGATTTCCTGTTCCAATGCCGCCAGTCCAGCCAGAATCGCTCCAAGTGTTGGAGGCTCCCGGTAGAACATATCGCGCATGGCGCGGTAGTCCTTTTCGAGCGTGGGGAGTTGGCTATTGGGAGGACTCAACCGGAATGAGCCGGGGATGGCCAAGTCATAACGTGCCCAGGAAGAGTAGTAGAACCGCTCCTTGAATTCGACGACCGATTTCAGCAAGACGAGGTCGGAAAGCGCAGCACTCCTGATCGGACTTTCGCTCAGCTTGTAGAGGTCGTAGTAATGCCGCGAGTACCGCGCGGGAATCGCGCCGGGACGATGGGCTTCCTGATGAAGGATTGTTGCCTTTTCCCAGAATGTCCGTTCGGCATCAATAGCGATGACCTCAAAGTCAGGATTGGAGAAAGCTCCCGGAAAGGCTTGAGCGGCATAAGCCTTGATGCTGTGCGAACTGGAAGGAACCCAGGATGCGAGCGGCCCGATCTCCAATCGGACTGCGGGCCGGATATATCCAGCCTCGAACGCCGCCGGGTAGAACACGTTGACTGTATGAGGATCGTCCTCGTCGGTTCTGGCGACTATGCCAGAGATCGGCGCGAAGAGAAGGTTGAGTTGAGAAATCAGCGTGTCCCGGATGTATGCAACTGCCCTTGCGTTCATCTCCTGGTTTTGACGGCTTTGCTGTGTCTTGGAGGAGGTGGCTTGGTACGGATCGTTGGCCCCCTCTTGATCGTAGCCGAGAAGACGCCAGTCGAGAACCAAGTCAATGTCTTCCGAGAAGCGATCAATCAGCCCGAAGACCTTGGAGAGACTTGTACCGCCTTTGAAGACCATCTGATCCTTCAAGGCCGGTTCCGTAAAGAGGCGTTTGAGAATCCAGCAGACCCAGAAGTCCTTCTCGACGATGGCGGGATTCATCCCGAGCCGGCTCGCCGACTCTCGGAATAGATCCCGCCTGTCCGAGGCTGGTCCAGCAGCAATCTTATCCATGAACGTCCTCTTGAGTGATCTGCTGGATGGCGCTATACACCCAACCAGTCGCAGTCTTGGTATCGGCCAGGACTTTGGCACGTGACGATTCCGGCAGCCATGCACGGATCTTCGCGATGATCTCAGGGGTGATCCGCTCCTGTCCGAGCGACTTGAGCGCCTGAACGATCAGGCCGCTTTCCTTGAGTTCAATGCCGGACTCCTTCAATGCCGTATGCTCGAAAGCCAACGCGGTATTGCCGATCTGATAGACCCTATCGGGTCCATCCGAGAGATAGACGGCGCGGGCAGGAACCTGCGTGGAAAGCCCGAGGAAATTCAAGGCAGTGGCACCGGTGGGCTGAATGCGCCAGCGAAACTTCCGGGCTAAGGCCCTCGCAACTTGGTCGATGTCGGGGCTTAAGCTCTGATCGAGGAGCTTGCTGAAGCGGGGATAGTCGTAGATGCCACGAATGACGCGGCGAATCTCTCCGCGCTTCTCCAGCCGGTGAAGCCCGGAATCGACAGTCGGGCGGCCTCCGAGGTCCAGGAAGTCTCGGGGCGAGAATGCCCACCCTCCACCTGTCCCTCGAATGCGATATAGCGCCTTGTCTTCAAATGTTTGGCTCATCCAGAATCACCCGATCTGCAAGAAAAAATACCACTTTTTTCTTGCAAATACAAGTCGGCCGACACACGACCGTGCATCTGCAAACTCAATGTGAAGTTCATCTGAATTGGTAGAGGTGCGTCTTGAACGCACAAAAGAGCCTAGATTCAAACCGGTGACTTCTCGAGCATCTCATGAGCGAGCAAAGGCCACTAGGGATTGAATATTATTCTTATCGGCATCGCGAAGAGCGTCGATGTAACTGCGCCGGAAGTCACCGGCTTTCACGATGTCTGCGCTACCCCAGGTAAACGCTGGCCGACCTAATCGCTGCACGACGACATCCGCCATGAGTCGGGCGTGACGACCGTTTCCGTTTGCGAACGGGTGAATCCAGACGAGCCTATGGTGAAACCGAATAGCAAGCTCGTCTGGTTCGAAGATCTGATGTTCTACCCAATAACGCACATCGCCCAGCAAAGCCGGCAGCGCATCGCGGATTTGGTAGTGAGGTATGCCAATGTTCTTTTCCGTTGTGCGGTAGACCCCTGCCCACTTCCACGTCTGGTCGAACATGCGCAGGTGCAGTTCTCTCACGTAGGTTTCGGAGAATGGGTCTTGTCGATTCAAGTTGCGCGGATCGAACGCCCATGCAGCCGCTTCGAGGATGTTCTGGCGTTCCCACTCATTCAATTCTTCCTTTGTGGTGAGGTCAGGAATGAGGTCGGCCTGCTCGTCAGGAGACAGCGGTGTATTGCCGTCTCCCGTAGTAAATAGAGTCATCGGGATGTGCGCTTTCTGACGAGCCGTTGCGTTTCCGTTTCAACCGCTTCGTCGATTCGTCCGACCGCTTGATTCTCAAGCGCCATCGAATGTTCGACCCCAAGAACGCGATTTTTCGCCTCGGAGCGTGCGCGGTTCTCGATGAGTTCCTGCATACTGTCAGTTCGTGGAACGAGGGCATAGACTAAATCGCAGTCGAGCGCGTTGGCTGCGGCGCGTAGGCTCTTCAGGGTGATGCGGTCTTCCGCCTCGCTCTTTTCCAGTTGCAAGGGCAGTTGGCGGCTCGTCCCGAGCCTTCGCGCCAGCTCCCCCGAAGAGATTCCAAGTGCCTGACGAATGGCACGTATCCATCCCTTTGACGGACGCGGTTCCTTCCGCGCCGCGCGGTAGGGCTCCAAGGCGCGATCCAGTTGTTTCAAACGAAGATTTCTGAACTCACTGCGCATGACAAGTTAAATATAGGCGAACACTGTCAATATGACAAGTTTTATATTGTCGATACGTGCATGTTTGAGCATTTATAGATTGTCGCGCGATGAGGCTACAGTCAGAAGCGACGGACACATGAAGGAAGAAAATCGGGCTGCTCCCCCACGGGACAGCCCGTCCCTGCTCGGTTAGGATTTTGGTAGCAAATTGGTAGCATTTAGCGGCGATTGGGCCGTTTTGGCCGACTGTACCGACTCATAAGTCCTTTACCGTCAACAAAACGCCTATAGCGCGCTTCCATGGCATGGAAGAGGTCATCGGTTCGATCCCGATCAGGTCCACCAAACAACCTCCAGTCACAACTGTTTGCAGGTGTTAGCTGGTAGCTGCCAATTCTGTCGAGGTTGCTGAAGGTTGCTGAAATTTCTTCATTTCCAGCGAAAGCATTATCTCAACATCTCAACAACCTTTGAGTTCGCATCCCGCTTCTGATGGGATACGGCCTGTGTGTAGATATCGAGTGTCGTCCGGCTGCTCGCGTGCAGCAACAGTTCCTGAGCAGCCTGGATGTCGACGCTGAGCATTCACAGATTCGTCGCCAGCGAATGACGGAAGCTGTGGCAGCCGATTTGTTTGCCGATGATGGCCGCCCGAATTAGAGCAGGCCGAATGCTCGTCTCCAGTCGCGTACTGAAAAAGTTGTTGCAGTAAATTTTGGAACTCTTCGGAAGTGAAAATATCTTTGTCGCGGAGACGCTTTTGCGACGACACTAGCTTCCTTCTCACTGGCACAAAACGTCGGGCAATTCAATGGCAAGTACCATTCCACTCAAACGGAAGATCGACGGAACGTTGTCCCTCGCCGATTCAGGCATACGGTTGTTGACGAAGCGGAAGGTTTATTGGAAGTGGGCTGACGAAATCGGCAGCCGCGACAGACGGTATACGTCGACAGCCTTGCCGCCCTCGGTCGTCTTTTGGGCGGCAAAGTGCAATGCGGTCCCGCCTGGAACCTCCACGACGAGGTTAGCCTCGTGAGAATCCTTGGCCGGCAGAGTCAGCGATCCATCACCGCTCGATGAGAGCCGCATACTGCTGCCATCGCGGCGAAATAAGGCGGAGCCGGCGTGCTCCAGACGGAGCGAGGCACCGTCGCCCGCGCGAATGAGTGAGCCGCCTTCCAGGAAGAGCACTCGCGTTCCTTCCGATCCCGATTCCTCCATGGCGTATGTCGCCTGAACTGTCGTTTGTCCGCATTGGACAGCGGGTCCGCCGGTAACGTTGCTGAAGATCGCCTCCGAAGTTCCATCCGTGTGTCGTACGACCAGCCATACAAACCCGGCAGGCGCTCCAGGCGTTGCCATTTCCTCGACTGACTGAATCGTTGAGGGGTGATTCGGGTCACTTGGAGCGATCACATTGACAAACGGACGGTCCCACGCTTCGCCTGTCTGACGCATCACCAACGTCTCCAATGGAAGCTTCGCAACATTCTTTGGAATCATATCGCCTAACCCGGTCGCGGGGGGCGACTTCACGCGGAACAGCACACGCCCTGGGCCGCCAGTCATCCAAAGCATCAAGTCAGCTTCAGGCTGGTTCGGCAATTTCAACCGATATACCGCTCTATAGACACTTGCTGCTGCGAATTGATGTTTGTCGTAGAGGTAGTCATACGCGCTCAACTCTTCGTCGGCGAAGGTCAACTTCTCGGTCGTGCGGCTCTCGAGCAGGCCTCCGTGTGCATCGGCAACGTCCAAGCTTTGACCGAGCCCGTGAAAGAAGTAATCGTTCTTCAGATCTCGTCCGTCACGGCGGTGCGAACGAAAGATGTCGACGTAATATCCATCCGCGACGCCCTTCCCCACAATGCTCATCACCCGTCGTTGATCGGCGTTCGTCTCCGGTTCAAGGAATGAAACATCATTGAATGTGACCGACGACTCCAAGGCTTGCCGTGGTTCTTTCGGATCGGGGTATGCATGGTTTACCGTAAAGCTGTGGTGGCTCATCATAGTTGGATACGACGAGATGCCATCGACTACGACGGTGTTGTGTGCGGGAAATTGTGCATAGTACTCATTATGGTCGGCCTGAAAGTAGTTTGAGCCAATTCCACTATCCGGTGCCAGGACTAAGCCTTTGCCAAACAATTCAATAGTGATTCCGTTCGCGTGCTGGTGGTTTCCAAGTGATCCAGCTTCCGCGATAGTCAGCCCATCGCGTGCATCCGTTCCTACTCTCTGTACAAAGTAGCTCACATTGGGTGCGCTAAAGGTCGGTGTCACTAGATCGCCCAGTTTTGATGCCGGAACCGATGGATCAAGCTGGAACGCCGCGCGATTGAATAACTCATCGAGAGGAACGCTGTCGTGGGACAGGCCGCCTCCCTTCGGGGAGGCACCGGGGAGATTGGCGAGTGCCTTCGCCATCCCCGTAAAGGAAACCTCCTGCTCCCGACGATGGTGCATCCTTCCATTCTTCGCCATCTCTTTTGCCGCCGATGGGTTCAATAGACCATAGTGCGAGTCCCCCCAGCCCGCTGTGTAACCGTTGGGAAAGGTGTATTGTGCGGTCGCGGTCACCGCCTTCCCTACGATTGGCAAATCGAGCAGTAGGTCGGTGCCTAACGCCGTATCAAGTGAGTTGATGAGCGCAATGAAGTCGTTCACCACGCCCATCGAGTAACCGGGAGACTCAAACCAGATGCCGGTTTCGGTATCGAAGCCGCGGGCAGCCAGCTTCCCTAACGACCATTGCCTCGTTGAGTCCTCGTTTAGAACCTGATTGATGTAAAACTCGGCCCCTCGCCTGTCTGCGTAGGCGCTGTCGTCATCCAGCACCAGCGCTACGTTAATCGCGAAACGCGCCTGAATCAGGTCCCAGTTGTTGAATGGCACCCCGTTAAGCATCGTTACGTCGATCCACTTACGGAATGTGTCGGCATAGATGGGGAGTGCGTTCAAGTCATGGACTTTGATGTAGTCGTGCAGAAAATCGTAAGTATCTGCGAGGGTCTGGAGGACGCCTTCTTGGATGACTTCGAACGTCGACATCCCATAGATTGTCTGACTATGCCCGTGGTTTAGATCGACTGGCTCATGCCGGTAGTACATTCCGCGCATGTAGGTATCGAAGACGGTGAATGCGAATCGGGCATACGCTTCATCTCCCGTGATCCAGTAAAGCCGGGCGGCGGTCTCTGCCTTCCGCAATATGCCGCTGTTGATCGCATCGACGATGCGGCCGGCCTTCGAGGGTTCGACCCATACGAAGGGTTCTCCCGGCGACGACTCATTTACGGCATATACGCCTTTGGTTTCATCCTCGTACGCCGGAACATCTTCGAGCTTGGGCGCACGGTAGGGAACCGCTGGATTGCGTGATCCCGGATAGCGCACTGTGGCAACGGGCGCGTGTCCATCGGTGTGATCGAAGCTGTCTCCAGCGTTGTAGACTTCGGTCGCGTGTGTCTTCCAATACATCTGAAGCCGGGACGCCAGCCACATAGGGTCAGTCTTTACATGCGCCATAAGCGGCGCCAATTCCTGCTCGGCGGCTTGCACGATCTGCCTCGAGGCATCATCGCTTCTTCCCAGCTTGCGTATCTCTGCCTGCGAGTCTCCAGGCAACGTCGCGACTCTTGGGTGAGTGGTTGCCACATGGGATGGGATGGCTATGTGCTGTGCTGAACCTATACCAGGCAACAGCGCGAGGCCAGCTATAACCATCAGGCCAATCTCGTTGTGCTTAGAAATCAATTTACCTCTCTTGGCTCGTCTTGCGGGTATATCTGCGGCCAATGCCTTTCGTGCGGTCAATGAGTAACATGAAACCATCGACCGCTGAGAGAACAATTGGCCGCAAGCAGTTGGGACGGTCTGCCCAGATCAGAACAGGATCTTAGCGGCGACCTGAATCTGGCGGGGAACATTGATCTGACTGCTGACTACTCCGAAGGATGCTGAGTTGACGCTCGTATTGGGAGGTCCGAAGGCCGGCTTATTGAGAATGTTGAAAGCCTCCGCATGAAGTTCAAGCTTGCAATCTTTTGGGAGTGCAAAGGTCTTGAAGCTCGATATATCTAAATTTGCGACCCCAGGATTTCTCAAGTAGCCCGAGGTTCCAGACATATTTCCAAAGGTGTATACCGCGGGCTGGGAGAAATTTGCAGTGTTGAAGTACTTCTTGAGTCGGCTTTCAACACTTCCGGAGAGTTTCGCATTCTGCCCATTCCAATTCGGACGTTCTCCGGGATTGAATATATTCGCGACGTTGCTCGCAGAGAAGGCCAGTGGAGTGCCGGTCTGGGCGGTAACGATCCCATTGATCTGGTAGCCGCCAAACATAGCATTCACGTACCGGTTCCATCCCGAGCCAAAACGCTCCCCGTGCCCGAACGGTAGCGTATACACGAAACTAGCTACGAAATTCCGCGAGACGTCCGTCGTAGAGAGTCCGTACATGTCTTGGAACAGTGGGATGCTCGCGTCCTGATAGGTCTCCGATCCCTGGCTTGCGGGCGTAACGTTCGCATTATTGACAGCGCCATCGTCTAAAGTCTTTCCACCTGTGTAGGAGACAAGCAGAGTGAGTTTTTCGCTGAACTTCTTTTGGAGCTTCACTTGAACTGAATCATAATGAGAGATCGCTCCGTTACGGCTGACAATAGAAACACCGGTGAATTGCGGAAAGGGCGCCAGAAGGTAGCGCTGCTGAACGGTCTTGCCGGAGAGCGGGCCGGAGACCTGCACTTGCCCGTCAAGTGGATTAGCGACAGGGGTTAACAGCTTGCTTCCCATAGCCAGGTAGCTGTCAGGCAACTGGTTGATCGATGCGGCGTAGAGCAGCTGAACTCCGTGAGACCCAACATAACGGGTTTCCACCATCCAGTTCGCCGGGAACTGATATTGCACCGCGAAGTTGTAGTTTTCTGTGTAAGGTGTCAGAGATCGACGCATCGGGGCAGATATGCTGCCGCCAGTGCCGGTAACGAGCCCAAGAGTATTTCCGGTCACCGGCACAAACGACCCGCCCGGATAGGGATTCGAGAGGAAGTTTCCCGGGAAAATGCCGCTATTTCCTGCGGTTCCAAAGTACGTGCTGTCAGCCCGGTAACCGGTCTGGTTGACCGTTGCGGCGGCTTCGCTGCCATTGATTGCATAAAAGATGCCGAATCCGCCCTGAAAAACGAGATTTTTGAGCGGATGATAGGCGAAGCCGATGCGCGGGGACACGTTGTTATAAGCGGTGTTGGACTGGGTGCGTGGGTTGCCTCCCGCTCCAGTGTATTCAATGCCGCCCAAAAGTCCGGGAATTCCGGCCAGCGGGGAAGGGATCGTCGGATCGAAGTACGTTTGACGGTTCTTTCTCTCCGTCCTGGGGAATAAGATTTCGTAGCGCAGGCCAAGATTGAGTGTCAGATTATCGGTTGCTCTCCAATCGTCCTGAACGAATGCCCCTGCGTACTGGCTGATGGTGTTAATGATTTTGAAGTAGTGGGTTACTGTTCCACCGCTTCCCAATCCGAGCAGCAAGGAGGCGAACGCATCGCCTGCCGCAGGCGATGCAGTCTGCGCATGGGGTCCTTGCGTTACGACCGCGTTGAAGTTGAAGTCGCCTGTTGCCCTCCCAACCTGGCCGGTGTTATTCGCAAAGCTCCGAACTTCTCCACCGTAAGTAATCGTGTGGCGCGCGAGTGCACGAACATTGTCAATTTGCCAACTTTGTGTCAGTAGACCGAGATTGCCCTTGCCCAGACTATTGCCGTCGCCTAGACTCAGATATCCCGTCATCTCAATGCCGGGAAAGGTAAGTGTGTTTGGTGAGGTTGCGAGAGCGGACTGAGCGAGGTACGACGGAAATCCAAGTTGAGTCGGATCGAATCCGTCTGCTCTCGTCGTGACCCGGCTATAGAGGTGAGTCACTCCGTACCGAATCTCATAGAGACTTTTCGCACTCTGCGCGAACGTATAGTCTAGCTCTCCGGCGATTGCGTCCTGAGTATTTGAGCTTGCATTTTGTGCGATCGCAATTGCGGCTGGAAACAGTACGGCTGTTCCATTCGTGGGGTTTCTGACCGAATAGCGAAATGCCAGATGCTGCCGATCACTCATGTTTCCATCCAGTTTTACATCCCACTGGTTGATGTTGTAGGGAACGCTTCCGCTGGCGGCATAATTGTTTATCTGAGTTCCGTTGATCCCAGGTCGATTGGGATTGGGGAAATAGCCAATTAGATTCTTCGCAACCGCGTCGAAACGTGCAGGGCAAATTACGTTTAACACACCGTTGCAGCTAATTTGGCTTCGCGTGTAAGGGCTGGCGGAGCTTGTCGTGAAAGGGTCATAGACGATGATGGGCACTCCGGTTGAAGTAGTGTCTGCCGAAAAATCGCCGTTTCGTTCGGCCAGAGTGGGCACGGTTGCCAGGAGGGTTGTTGCCTGCTGCTGCCGCAAGCCCTCGTAATCGGCGAAGAAGAAGAGCTTGTTTCGTCCGTCGAAGAGCTTTGGAATAAAGACGGGGCCGCCGAGGCTAAATCCGAACTGGCTTCGGGTTGTGTGGGGTTTGGCGACGTTCGATTGGTTATTGAAATAAGTATTGGCATCCATCTTCGAGTTTCGGAGGAATTCGTAAACGCTCCCATGAAGCTGATTGGTGCCAGACTTGTAGACGACGTTGATAATTCCACCGCCACTCAGTCCAAATTGCGACGAGTAATTACTCGTCATGACCTTGAATTCCTGGGTCGCATCGACTGACGGGAAGATAGCCAGATTATTGAAACCATCCGTGGGTGGCACGGAAGGGATTCCATCTAAGAGCACGTCGGTCGTTCCAGCCCGGCCGCCATTCACGTTGAACTGTAAACCATTGCCACTCTGTCCCACGGAGCCGGAAACCCCCGGTACCAGGAGGATCAAACTATAAGGATTTCTTTGGTTCAGAGGTAAGTCGACGATGCTTTTGTTGCTGATTACCTGCCCGACTTCCGCGCTCTGCGTCTCAAGAAGCGGCGCTGTGCCTGTGACCTGGATCGTCTCCGACGTTGCCCCGAGCGTCAGGCTGAAGTCGATCGTTGCGCTCTGATCTACTTGAAGGATGATGCCCGTCTGGACAAGCGTTCGAAAGCCTGCCGCGCTGATCGTGACAGTGTACGACCCTGGACTGAGGTTCGAGAATTGAAATAGACCGTCGGCGTTGCTCTGCGTTGTGAAGCTCTGGCCCGTGGCGGGGCTGGTGACCTGGATGTCGGCACCTGGAACGTTGAGCTGATTTGGGTCGCGGACGGTTCCACCAAGAGAGGCCGTAATTCGCTGAGCTTGCAGGAAGGTGGCACCCCCCAACAATATTACTGGCAATAGACACAAGCGTAGGAAAGTGCGGCGCCTACTTGAGCTCCTCACAGCAAGAATTGAACTCAGCAACCTATATGTCTTGCCGCAGAGCGATACACTTCCTAATCTTCCAACCATCAATCCGCCTCCAAAGTGTCTGTCCGAAAAACATGCCAGCGTCGCTTGCTGAAACAAGAGGGGTCAAGTCAATTTGCGGTGGTGCCCACTGTGGTGTACACCGTGAAGTGATGGTTTTTGTGCCGTTTGCCTGGGCAGAACCTCTTCCTGCTCAATGAGATACTGATGACAGCCTTTATTCAGAGTTGCAGTTGGACTGATAGCATTGCGGTAGTGAATTGGCGAAGGTTTGGCCGGATAGGAAGCGCTGCGCTCAATTGAGTAGAATGATTCCCACCAGAGTCACGACCAGGTGGGCAGATATAGTCGCAGCTTTAAAGCCTAGGCTCAGTTGAGAGGCTGCCGAGCGGCTAAGAGTAAGGGCGACCGCGAACTGAACGGCCGATTCGGGGAACGCTGTCATTTTTGTTGCATCTGGAACGAGAGCTGAGGAAAACGCCAATGACACTGTCTATCCCGCACGAAGTCTTAGCTCTCGATTCGAAGACCTGTTGGAGCTTATTGGAGCGCGTTGCATCGAGTTCCCAACTGAAGCGTGCGGTCCGGTTGCGCGAACTTTTGCTTTTTGTCGGGAGGCGCTCGCTGAAAGATGGCTGCATCCAGGTCCGCGAGCAAGAGATAGGTATCGAAGTCTTTGGGCGCCTCCAAGCCTATGACACTGCGGTGGACAACATTGTCCGCACGAATGTCAGCGATTTGCGCAAGCGGATTGAGGCCTATTTTGACGGGGAGGGTTTGCAGGAACCCGTGATTATGGAAATCCCCCGCGGAAGCTATATCCCTGTCTTTCGCTATCGCCCAGTTGATCCTCGGGAGACGGCGGAACCGGAGGAGATGGCGGTTGCTATTGGGGCTGAACCGTTAGCTGCGCTTCCTGAGGCCCGACAGGATTCTGCGGTCGGCAGGGGGGCGCAGAATCTCAAGCGGATCGCCACGACTGCTGCTTTTTGCATTCTTGCCGCATGCTGCGTGGCGCTGTGGATCGAGAACCGCGCTGACCAAAAATCGCTCCATCCGTGGAGGTACTCGCCCGCAGTCGCGGACTTGTGGTCGGGATTCTTCGACACTCATCACGATGCGGATATTGTTCTCTCCGATTCTTCCTTTTTGCTGATCCAAAGCATGAACGAGCAGTCGTTTTCATTCAATGACTATCTCAGCCGTGGCTACCTCAGCCACCTACAGGCCGAGAGACTGAGCTCCGACAAGAGTTTAGCTCTGAGCCTGTTTACTTCCAAGAGCCTGGGCAACTCCAGCGAATTCAGGCTGGCGCAACGGATTCAGGCGTTGGAGCCTGGTAGCAAGACCCTTCGTCTGTATAACGCCCGCGAATACATACCTGCTCTTCTCAGGCAAGACAGTGTCATTCTGATTGGGTCAAAGATCTCAAATCCTTGGGTGGAGCTTTTTGACAATCGATTGAACTTCGCGCTGGCAGCGGATTTCAGTCATCCTCAAACCGTAACAAACCGCACTCCCACCGTCGGCGAACAGAGTGCTTATACGGTGACCGATACAAGCGGCTACGCTGTCGGATATTGCGCAATAGCGTATCTTCCCAATACAGGCCAGAATGGCAAAGTGTTGCTGATCGAAGGAACCTCTTCGGAGGCAACGGAGGCTGGCGGTGAATTCCTTCTGTCTGAAGATCAGTTATCTAACTTCCAGAGGACGTTGCATGCAGCCAAATTTCCGTATTTTGAAGTGCTATTGAAGACATCGCAGGTACGGAATACCCCGATCACCGCGACAATTGTCGCCTACCGCATCTATCCCAACCTACATTAAGCGGACAGCGTGCTGAGCTGTCGGCGAACCTTGTCGTAGGCGATACAGGATTGGAAGTGTCACTGGCACCATCTGGAGCCTCCCATATTCGCCACGCCGAGTTCGCCGGCCGGTTCACCTTGTCATTCTTCCTTCAGACCAAATTTCCCTTGGGCCAAACGTCTCCGCAATCGGTGGGCCGCATCGTCTTTTCCATCATCCAGAGATTTAACCTGGAATGAAAATCTCGCACCCTCTCACGTCCTTGCACAAGCGGCCTGACAACGCCGTTGCTCTGGCTCCTGCCCATCGCCAGTACCTTGCCTGCGGTGATGAAGTTCCCAGGCTGCGATAACACGAGCCGTCCGGCTTTCCGGTCGCATTTCCGTTCCCGGTACGGTCGTCGTTTTACTCAATCCAGTGCGCGTCTCCTCTCCGACCAACCGTCTACAGCGGGAGGTTGAACTGGCTTTGCAGCGCAATCTCCCTCAACCATCGTTCGAGATAGGGCCTAGGCTAGCCGAGGTAACTCCTTGGATAGAAATAAGTTCCACGCATTGTTCGTCGAGCAGCATTCTGTCCAATGAGCAGCGTCCACTGTGGACACCACAGTGGGCGGCACCGCAAATTGACTTGACCTTCGTGGTCTCTGCTAGCGATTCTTCGGCGCTTCTCAAAAAGGCTATTGCGACTGCATGAAGGCAAGCGATGGGTTTCGAAATCTCAGTTTCAATCATTGATGCCAGGCGTAATGCGCTCGAGAGGGAACAGTGGAAAGCGCTTTACCGCAGAAGGGTAACGCTCACGCTATACGCATGTTTCCAGTTCTGTCACTAACGAAAGGGAGACTTCATAGAGAGGCAGGCAAGAAATCATGAAATATCACGGAACAGTCAATCTGAAGGTAAGCGTCGCGATGTATGCGTTCTTCATCGCAGGGATGACGATGCAAGTCGCGGCGCAGCAGCTCGGAGTCAGCTCGCCACAATCGGCCCTGGTGTTTCAGCCGGGAATCATGACTACGCTTGCGGGCAGTGGTGTCTCCGGACATACGGGCGATGGTGGCCCTGCACCGAGCGCTGAGCTCACCAACGGCATCCGCGGGATTGCGGCGGATGCGGCGGGTGATGTTTTCTTTGTGGACGATACGAACGATACGGTTCGTGTTGTCTATGAGGGGGGGGCGACGGCTGCGCAACTCATCACTGCGGAAAACCCCAGTGTTACCTCGCCGCAAGTGGGCTATATCTACGTCCTGGCAGGGGGCGAAGGAAGTTCGGGCACTCCGTCCAATGGGGTTCTAGGGACGAACGCCCGGCTAAAACCCGGTGCAGGTCTGGCGATCGACGCGGTCGGGGATGTCTATTTCAACGATACCGGCACCAATAAAGTATGGATCATCTACGCCGGTGGTTCGGAAACCACAGGGACTAACCTGATCTCTTTAGAAGCGGGAATTACTGTTCCGCAGCTCGGCTATATCTATGCGGTTGCCGGAGGCTCCAGCGGCCTTGGCTATGCCGGCAACGGAGTTCTGGCTACATCGAGCGGCGTAGAATTTCATGGCATCAACGACATGAAATTCGATGCTGGCGGCGATATGTATATCGTCGATCAGGGGAACTGCGCCATCCGCGAAGTGAGTGTATCGAATGGGGACCTCACCACCATCGTTGGAAATGGCACCTGCGCCGTCCAGGCAAATAACGGACCGGCAATCTCGACGGAACTCGACCAGCCCTACGGAATCGCGGTCGACGCCAACGGCAATCTGTACATCGCCGACAAGGGCAGCGTCAATGAAATCAGAATGGTCTACGCGGGCGGCGTCGCGGGGGCGGCGCTGATTACGCTTGAAAATCCATCGATCACCAATCCGACTATCGGATACCTCTACGCTATCGCTGGTGGCGGTCAAGCGACCTATCCCTATGGGGGACTTGCCACCTCTTCCAAGCTAGTCACTGCCACCATGGTCGCTCTGGATGCCGCAGGAGATATATATGTTGCCGCCGGCACGATGATCGATGAAGTCAATCCTCTCACCGGCGCACTGACTGTGATTGCCGGCAATTCGACCGCGGGGTACGCAGGAGACGGCGGCTCGGCTGTTAGCGCTGAAATGAACGGGATCCGATGCGTCGCCGTGGACACAGCCGGACGTGTCTACATTACAGACGCCACCAACTTGAGAGTGCGCGAGGTTTCGCAAGGCATGGTTGTCTTCCCTGGTCAGGCAGTGAACACAACCAGCGCGCCGCAGACGATTCAGCTGAGTAACAATGGAAACTCCGCGCTGGACTTCACCGGCGGCTCTCCAACTTTTGCGGGCACAAATGTCAGCGACTTCGCTTTGGATACTTCTTCGCCGTCGTATACATGCAATCTGACGCCACTACAGCCTGCGACAAGCTGCACCCTGGCGATCATCTATACTCCCTTGAGCTCTGGAACGAGTGCGGCTACGCTCTCCTACACGACCGACGGAGCACTCTCGCCGCAGCAGATTACACTCATGGGCCTCGTGCTTCCGGCCACTGCAACAACATTGCAGGCTTCATCGCAGAGTGTGGTTAAGGGTTCCGCAGTAACGTTCACAGCCACCGTCACCGGCGTTGCTAACCCGACCGGCACGGTGACTTTCTCAAACGGCAGTTCCGTGTTGGGGACAACGACACTGACCGCAGGAGTGGCCACTTTTGGTTACACCACGACGACCACCGGCTCTCTCTCGGTCACTGCGACTTACTCGGGTAACGCGAACACCGCGGGATCGAGTTCGAATGCCGTTTCTGTGAATGTAACCGGCGGTACCATATCTTCTACGGTCCTGACGACATCGGTGACGACCGTCAATCAGGGACAAAGCGTGACGCTTGCGGCGACCGTGAGCGGGAACGGCGCTACGCCCACCGGTAGCGTTGCATTTACCGATGGTTCGATCTCCCTGGGAATCGTCTCGCTGAATACCTCCGCCATTGCAATGCTTTCCACCACGGCACTTCCCGTAGGACCGAATAGCGTTCAGGCGTTCTATCTGGGAGACGCAACCTACGCCGCATCATCTTCCGCGGCAAGGGTGCAGGTCTATGGCTCTCCCACCATTACCCTGTCCGCCTCCTCCACGATCATCAATCAAGGGCTCAATGAAACGCTTTCTGCCACAGTGGCTGGCAACGGGATCATTCCCACTGGCAGCATCACGTTTTACGTCGGATCGACTGTCCTGGGCACCGGAACCCTGACATCGGGCACGACGACGCTCTCCACCACCACTCTGCCTGGGGGCGCGAGCAATCTCACTGCCACATACAGCGGAGACAGCAATTACAACGTGGGCACTTCAAACGCAGTCAGTGTGACAGTCAATATCGAGAACGTCGCATTTGTGCATCCGGGCGGCTGGCTGTCCGCGAGCGATGTAAGCCGGATTCGCGGAGCGGTTGCGAATCAAACCGCGCCATACTATTCAGCCTATTTAGCACTGCCTTCTTCGCCAGGCACAACCTTTACGCCTTCTCCTGGTCCGGTAGTTACCGTTGGCGCGGTAAACAATTCTACCTATAGTAGCTTGCAGAGCGATTCGAAGAATATCTGGCTTCTTGCCGTCAAGTGGGTGGCTACAGGGAATCAGGCCTATGCGACGGCTCTCTGTAACGGTATTGATGGATGGTCAGCCACTCTAACGACCATAGATGGCACGGACGCGACCCTGCGTTCAGGCCTCTTGGGAGGCTATCTAGCGCAATCGGCAGAGATCTGCGCTTACGCGAATCCGGCCTGGCCGAACAAAGCGCGTGCGCAGAACATGATCCGGCTATTTGCCCAAATTGCTCGCAACTTCGCTCAAAGCAGTGTTCCCAACGGCAATTGGGAGACCTTCTGCGCCGCTGGGACTATGGAAATGGCAGTCTTCCTGGACGATCGAGAGTTGTACAATCGCGCAGTTAATTATCTTCTGTTTGGTCAGGGCAATGGCCGCGTGAGCCACTATGTAATCAACTCCGCAGGACAGACACAAGAAAGCGGTCGTGATCAAGCGCATACCATCGACGGCATCGGTAGCACTGCCGAGGGGGGCTCAGATCGCCTGGCACCAGGGACTGGATCTCTATGGCGCTTACGACAACCTTCTCTTGGCGGGGTTTGAGTATACAGGAGGTTATCTGTTGGGTACGACCCCAGCGTTCGTGCCCAATCGCGATGCATGGGACAATCCGCTGAACTCGTACTACACGCTCTCCAATGTAGAGCCAGTTGCCCAGACAGGCGGGCCCTGGGAGATGGTTTACAACCACTACGCCAACCTTCAGGGACTGAGCGCTCCGAATACGGCTTCCGTCGTCAACTCTCCTGGTTACCAACCCGAACCTGTCACATATAGCGATAGTGGTCCCGGAACGTTGCTCTACACGCGAAGCGCTGGGGATACAGATCCGGTCACCAGTGCTCCGGTGACTCCGATTATCCTTTCGAGCTATGGCACGTCATCGGGCATTCTGCTTCGCTGGGTCGGGTCAGTTGGTGCAACCTCTTACACCATCCAGCGCAGTACAACCAGCGGTGGACCATATAGCACGATCGGCACGGTCAGCGGAGAATCGACGTACTCCTACACAGATACCAGCGCTTCGGGTGCCGGAACCCCGTACTACTACATCGTAACGGCCTCCAATAACTACGGCCAGAGCGCCCCCGGTGCCGAAGCACGAGCGAGCGTAGGCCTTCCGGAACCTTGGGCTAATGGCGATCTCGGAACACTCGGCCTGGGTGGGGCTGGCGGCTCCGACTACCTTGGAGCTAGTTCCTTCACGCTTCGCGCTTCTGGTGCTGTCGTAGGCAATTCGTCGGCCACGGAATACTACGACCAGAGCAATACGGTCTACAACGTAGTTCCGCAAAGCGTCACGCCGATGACTGACTCCATGCAGTTTGCCTATATTGCGATGAACGGAGATGGACAGATCGTCGCACGGGTCAACGCGCCGCTCTCTCCCGTAACCTCATCGGCCGGCCTGATGATGCGCAGCTCTCTGAACTCCGATGACGCAATGATCGCCAATATGGTTCAGTACAACGGTCTGGCCTCTACCACCTCGCGGACTGCATCCGGCGTCGCAGCCGTAACCAGTGGGCCGGTCAGCATCAGCACGGCGGCTACCGCACTGGCGGATTCGAGTTCGCTTCTGGTAGCTCCTTATTGGGTTCAACTCACTCGCGCCGGGAACACCTTCACCGCATCCGTCTCCGCCAACAACGTGAATTGGACTCAGGTCAGCCAGCAGACCATTACCATGCCGGCAACGATCTACGCTGGCCTGGCACTGGCCTCGGGCAACACTACGCTCCCGACGACAGCGACTTTCGACGAGGTCAGAGCCCCGGGTTGGACGCAGGCTCCCACTGTTCCCGCAGCTCCGGCGAATCTGACCGCGGTTGCCGCCAAAGGTGTCCAGCTTACGTGGAGTGCTCCGGTCGGTGCTACCAGCTATACCATCCAACGCAATGGAGTGAACATGGCCAGCGTGGCCGCTCCGGTTGCCGGTCTCTACGCATCGGCGCCCGGGACGATGTACTACATCGACTACACCGCGGCGGCGGGAAGCACCAACACGTATGCGGTTTCTGCCTCGGGAGCCGGCGGCACAGGTTCATTATCTGCAATTGTGAGCGCAGTTGCACCGGCAGTGACCGCGCCTTTTCTCGCCGACAGTGTGGGCATTCCTTACGTTGTGGGCACAGTGGGCGTCCCGCTAACTTATCAAGTCGGACTTGCTGGTGTCGGAACCTTCAGCGCCACAGGGCTTCCCGGCGGCTTGACGATCAACTCGAGTACGGGGACCATCTCCGGCACGCCCACGCAAAGTGGTTTATTCAATCCTGTGGTTACGGCGACCAATGCAGCTGGCCTGGACAGTTGGACCTATGCTTTCACGATTGTGGGCGCTGCATTGCCAGTCGGTATGCAGCAGGTCGATATAGGTTTTTTGCAGGCCCCTGGAATTGCGGGTACGAGCGGAGGCACCATCGTCAACACGGGAACGGGATCTGGCCCGAGCACCGTCTGCGATGTTCTCCACTTTGCCTACTACCAGCTCACTGGCGACGGCAGCATTGTTGTCAACCTTAACAGCGTTACAACCGCCAGCTCAGCAACCACGTTGGCGGCAACTGGCATTATGATGCGAAACACGCTTACTTGCGATTCGCAAATGATTGATGCTCATTCAGGCATCGGCGGCTCAACCGCTCTCGTCAGCGCCTACCGCTCAGCCGCAAACGCGGGCGTCTTCGATTATCTGGATGGTCCAGTCGTTGCGGGCACCAATCTGACCCTGCCTGCCCATCTTCAGATTACTCGCTCCGGCAATACTTTCACCTCGTCCTACTCCACGGACGGCAGCACTTGGAACGTCATCACATCGCAGACGATTGGGATGAATCCAACCGTCTATGTCGGCCTTGACGCCGCGCCGGTAGACAGTAGTGTCAGTAACACTTCAACGGGAACCTACAGCAATCTTGCCATCACAAGCGCATCCGCTGCACTCATCAATAGCCCAAGCACTGCAAATGGCACGGTAGGAGCCCCGTTCAGCTTTACGATTACCAGCGCGATCCTTCCTGCGACATATGGCGCGACCGCCCTTCCGCCTGGCTTAAGTCTCAACGCGAGCACAGGCATCATCTCGGGAATCCCTACATCGGCGGGAAACTACACCGTCACCGCGAGCGCAGTGAATGGCGTTGCCAGTGGGAGCGCTTCACTCTTAATAACGATAGGCCACGCGATGGCAACCGTCACTCTTGGGGAGCTGTCGCCAACCTACGACGGTTCGCCGGAGTCCACGAGTGTAACTACGTCACCCGCGGGACTCGCCGTAGGGCTGACCTACAACGGCTCCGCGACTGCGCCAACAACGGCGGGTAGTTATACCGTCATCGCGACGATCAACGATCCCAACTATGCGGGCTCTGCCACTGGAACGCTGGTGATCGCAAAGGCGCTGGCCGCCACAACTTTCAGCGCCAATCCTGCCAGTCCCATTGAGGGACGCTCAGAAGCACTTACAGCGACGGTGGCCGGTGCAGGCCAGCCTGGAGGCACAGTTGTTTTCACGTCTGGAGCATCCACGCTTTGTACAGCCACGCTCAACGCTTCCGGTGTAGCGACCTGCTCGTTCGTTCCTACTGGGTCCGGAAGCGAGACGCTTACGGCACAGTACCAGGGCGACGCGAATCATCTCACCAGCTCCGCCACGACCACGCTCTTTGTCTACGATCCCGCAGTCGTGCTTCAGTCGGCCAGCACTCAATTGGTATATCCCGGCGCAACCAATATAACTGTTTGCGTTACGCCAGCCACATCGGCAACGGCAACTGGAATCGCACAAATCTACGACGGGACAACCTTGCTCACGACCCGGTCCTTGCAAGGCGGCGGCTGCGCCTACTGGTATATCTCGCCCGGCTTGAATGCAGGAACACATTCCCTCACAGCGGTCTATTCCGGAGATAACAACAACGTGGGTGGAACATCGGTCCCGGTAACGGTAACGGTCAGTCCGGTCCCGGTGACCTTGTCGGCTTCCTGCTGGAACGCCTCCTTCGCTTATGGGGGTTCCTACACCTGCACAGTAAGTCTCAGCTCCAATGCCGGATCGGCACAGGGCTCACTGAGCTACGTCGTCGACGGCGGTAGTATCAATTCCGTTACGATCAGCAATGGTAGCGCGCAGTTTTCTGTCCCTACGCCCAATGCCGGAAACCATTCGGTCACAATCAGCGATGCGGCGCAAGGTAACTTTGCCGCCGCAGCTCCGGTAACCGAATCTTTTACCGTAACTCAGGCACCGACACAGGTTCAGCTAACGCCTTCAAGTTACGATCAGCCTGCCTCCACTCCATTGACGCTCACCGCGTCGCTGACCTCCTGGAGCGCCAGCGTGCCCATGGACGGAACCGTCGCATTCTACGACGGAACCACATTGCTGGGTACCCTTCCTGCCGGAGCCACTGCAAGCTTTCATGCCACTGGATTGAGCGCCGGAACGCAAGCTTTCTCAGCAGTCTATCTAACGGGTCCATCAGGCAACTACGCCTCTGCTAACTCGTCAACAGTCAACGTGCAACTGAATTGAAAGAGTCAGGAGTCACGCGCATCTTGTGCACAAAACGTATGGCATCGGTATTCATCGGAAGAAAATGAGGCAACGACGCGCAAGCGCCTCACAGGGTTACCTCCGTACTGCGTTGCTTTTGCTCCAGAGCCATCGAAACCGTGTACATCCGATAATTTCAAATCATGCCTCGATATTTCTCTCCGCAATACCCAGGAAAACATAAAGGAGCGCTATCTAAATGTCTCCGTAATCTCTATCCGGCGTACATCCGCTGACTCGCTTTTATGCCATTTTTTACTGCTAAGTTATTCTGAACAAAGGTCGGCACCCTTCATTTCCAGAAGCTGGCTGTCACCGCAATCACTTTCTGCATTTCCAATATTCGATGCTCTACTCGTATATCGATCCGAGGTTTCTATCCATATCTGTCGTCAAAAATCTTCTATTGAAGATTGCATTCTTCCTCTGTTTTGCGTGCTCAGTACAACTTCGAGCTCAGACGATCTTTAGCAGTTCGAATGCGTTGGACCGGATCAATTTTGGCGATACCGCCCATGACGCGTACTCGGAGAGCAGCCACAGTTTCGTGAACATGAGCCAACCCACCGGCAGTGGCGCGCTGGGCTTGACCTATCGCGAGATCGCGCCTTCGGCCACTGCGGCGAACGTCGGGAACCCTGCGGACAACGAGGTGCTGACGTTCACGATGGCGTGCAGCCCGAGCGTACAGAACTACCTGACGATTCAGGTCTGGGGATCGGACACGATCCTCAACGTAATCTACCTCTACACGCCAGAACAGGGCTATCTGGTGAGCAACTACTACTCCACCAGTCAGCCGGAGATCGACTTTCAGAAGTACAACACGCCGGTCCTGCCGGGCCGGTTCGTGTATGAGACGATCGCGATTCCGATGGCGATGACGCAAGGGAACAGCACGGTGACCCTAACGCTCAATGCGGCTCAGGCGTACAACTACTACCTGGATCCCAGCACGGCTACGACGGACCTGCCCGCCGGCGCGACCTCGCGGCCGATCTACGCGGCGTTCACCCCCACCGATCCCTACCTGACGGTAGCTGCGACCGACCCGCAGGGCTCGGCTCCGAGCGCGGCAGCAGCCACGCCGGCGACCTACAACAGCGCGTACTTCTCGGCGATCCAGAAAAGCATGACGAGCTACCTGAACATGGAGGAGAAATACCAGGTGTATGGCTCGTCCTGGACGGCGGCGGTGAACGCGGGCACGGTACCGGTACAGATCATCGGCTACTTCGACACCTACAAGCATCCCACCGACAGCTACACCACCGCGCAGTGGCTGAACAACGCGGCCGTGGACACCAGCGTCAGCAACAATGCTCCGATGAATCGGCTTGACTCGCTGGCATACGCCTATGCCACGCCGAACCTCCTGAGCAGCTTCTATCAGAACAGCACGACGGAACAGGCGATCGTCGCCGCACTCGATGCCTACTCCTATATGCAGTCGCTGAACGGCTGCTGGGGCGGCATGACGGCGTGGGCCGGTGTGGGCGCGACCTCGGCCTCCTCGTCCAATCCTTATGGGCGCACCAATGCACCGTGCAGTGTGCTCGAAGGCGCAGGTACATGGTCCCTTGGTTCGACGATCACACTGATGCAGAACGATTCCTCCTTCCTTGCTGCGCTCAACCAGCCGATCAGCAGCTCGCTCGAGCCGGGGGTCCTGCGCTACCAGGCCTACCAGACGATGCTGGTCAACCACATCAACTTCCTGACCAGCGCGAGCGGTCATGGACACTCTCCGAACACGGACCAACTCCAGGCCATAGCGTATGTCTACGCGAACCTGGCTCTGCGGGCGCTGGATAAGATCTACGGGACCAGCCTGGCACAGAGCAACGCCGCCATGTACAGCAACTACCTGAACGTGGTCGCGGGGCTTACGACCAACCAGTATGGCGGCGTGTGGGTCAGCGACGGAGGACTGAGCCTCGAGTTCCACGGCACCGGCAACGGCAGCTACGACGGCAGTTATGGATGGGATGGTGCCAACTATCTGGTGAAGCTGGCAAAGATCCTGAACGACAATGGGATCGAGACGTCCAGCTCGCATCCGGTGCGCGATGTGGCACTCAATACGGTCCATGCGTTTTCTAACTTCATCTATCCTTCGTTGACAACCTCTGGCTCGGGCTACGCGAACACGCTGCGTGAGGAGGAGACGCTCACCTTCCGCAAGAATCTTAATCTCGGAGAGATCAACGCGGGAACGTTCTATATCGCCTCGGCCGAGTTCAACGATCCCTATGCGATTCACGCGTTCTACCTGGAACAGGCGAACGGCATTATCCAATCGATGGAGGCTACCGGAGCGTGGAACAATATGCCGGCGTTCGGGGACAACGGGGACGGCACGGTGGACAATTACCTGCGCTGGTACACGGACTATGTGACGATGTGCAACATGGTGAACTCGGAGTCGGACCTCAGCGGTGTTACGTTCCTGAACGAGACGGCGCATGGCAACGGCGTGTGGGCCGATCCCACCGGCAGCACCATCACGATCCAGAACAACGGCGAGAAGCTGGCCATGGTGCTCAACTGGCGTCCCCTCATGTGGCACAGCAGCGGCATCCCCTCCGCTTCGAAGGAGTGCGTCAATAACCTGGCACGGGTGCACGACACGACCGCGACGATGGACCGCATCGCTAACGTCGAGATGCCGGCCAGCGCGGCTACAGGAGCCTCCGGCAACTATACCTCGGGCTCGTTCGGAACACTGTACGTGGCACGTTACGGCAGCTACCTGGTGGGCTTGAACTGGCAATCGAACGCGGCGACCATGACGCTGCCCCCCGATATGCAGACCTCGGGCGACATCGCCACCGACCTGGTCTCCGGCACCACCTACAACCTGGCGACCACAACCAGCGTCTCGGTACCAGCAGGTGGCGCAGTCGCACTCTTCCAGTACCTGCCCACCTCAACCCTGAGCGCCTCTTCGGTCGCGTTCAGTTCAACGGTAGTCGCCTCATCTTCTGCTGGGCAAACAGTTACCTTGCAGAACTCCGGCACCGGTCCACTGTTGATCGGAACAACCAACATCATGGGTACAAATGCTTCGGACTTCACCTACGCCACCACGTGCAGCGCCACGCTGGCCGTCAACGCTTCATGCGGTTTCACCTTCACCTTCAAGCCTCAGTCGACCGGCGCACGGTCCGCAACCTTCAATCTCAAAACATCCGCGAATTCGACCGCGCAGACGATTGCATTGACCGGTACAGGAGCCGCAGCCGTTAATCAGTCACTCACGCTCACACCGGCGCCGGACAACGTGTCACTCCAAGCGGGCAGCTCAACTACTGTCCAGCTTGCCCTTACGCCAGGAGATGGACTCGCAGGAACCGTCGCTCTCAGTTGCTCCAGCCCTCAGAGCTTCATCACCTGTAGTCTTCCGTCGACCGCAACCGTGGGCTCTTCGCCCAGCAATGTCACCGTGTCGATTGCCGTGACATCCGCCCTCGCACACAGCCAAGGAGCGCAGTCGAAATCCTCGTTCATTCAGCAAGCCGGGCTATCCATGCTGTCTGGAGGTCTTGCATTCCTGTTTTTCAGAAGGCCGCGGCGGCCGGCTGTCTGCGTCGTACTGGCTCTGGGAACATTCATCTCATTTGTTGTAATAAACGGTTGCGGAAGCGGAGCCAGGAACGGCAGTGCGCCTACACTGCCCCCTACCGGAACCTACACCTTGACTTTGTCAGGAAGCAGTAGATTGGTTCAACCTTCCACTACGACCGTCTCCGTTATGGTTACAAGTTGACCTGAGCGATGGTGCTTCCCACCGTCTGCCACGATGCGCGAGGCATAGCAGACTACTACAGCCGGGAAGCACCTCAAGATACCCGACATACTGCGCGGGTAGTCCTTTGCCATCGCCAAAATACGACGCGGAACTGTCTGTAAGTATTCGTGGCACTTTGAAGTGCTCCGCCATGGTCCGATTTAAGTAGAACGTGGCTCCTTACGCGGAGCACAGTCGTCTCTTCTCCGTTATTCTAAATAAGACCAATTGGGTCGTATATGGGAACTCCGCGGCAGTCTTTTGGCGAAGCACCGCGAGGGCTCTGAGATCGATAACCCGAAGGCTGACGATTATCTCATGATAGATGGATCGTGACTGCCTTCGGATGCATGGAAAGGTGTCTATGATTTCAAACTCCTGGCGTACGCTTGCAGCTGCTTCTCTGCTCTCCGTGAGTGCACTTGCTCATGGCCAAACAAAAGAAATTCCTCCGCCATGTGGTCCATCGGCTGGCGACCTACGGCGTCCCATGAATGGGACAGTGTCCGATTCCACCGAAGCCCGGGTGACATCGGCGAGTGTCTTCCTACAGTGCGGTGCCAGCATGTATCAGGCACGCACGGATGGCGCAGGACGATTCGTGATCCAAGTTCCCCCGGGAGATTTTTTGCTCCGTGTCGAAGCGGCGGGATTCACGGCCTGTCAGAAGGTCCTGCACTTTGGGACTGAATCACCGTCCGTCGACGTCACGCTCACAGTGCAAAATGCAGGCAGCACTGTCACCGTTCAGACGGAAGCAGGATACGTTGCGAGTGATGGTGACTCCGCAATGAAAACAAATACGCCGCTTCTTGAGACTCCGCAGTCGATCTCTGTTGTGACCCGAGATCAGTTGGACGCGCAGCAACCCCAAAGCCTCAACGAGGCACTACGATATAGCCCAGGAGTTGTCGCCGAATCGCAGGGTGCAACCTCGACATTCTGGGGCGCAGGCAGCTTGCTGTTACGGGGCTTCGCTCCGGAGGTTTATCTGAACGGATTGCAGGACGATGCCAACGGAAACAACGCCCTGGACTCTTACTTCTATCAGCGGCTCGAGATTCTTGCCGGCCCTTCATCCGTGCTCTATGGGCAGGCCAACCCTGGAGGTATCGTCAATGTCGAGAGTAAGCGGCCAATGGCGTCTACGTTGCGAGAGCTCCAGATCGGTTTCGGCAGCTTCGGCCGGTATCAGGGCATGTTCGACTTCAGCGGACCTTTCAAGAGCCCACATCTCCTCTATAGGGTGACAGGTGTCGGATTTACCGAAGGGACGCAGACCTGGTTCATCGATGCGAAGAGACTCGCGATCGCTCCGGCACTGAGTTGGATTCCGAATGACAAGACGAACCTCGCTCTTCTGTCGAACTACACCTACAATCCGTCTGTTGGTGCTTATGCCTATGTGCCGGCGTTAGGCACAGCCCTACCAAATCCGAACGGCAAGATTGCGTTCGGCTTCTTCTCTGGAGATCCAAACTTCAATCAGACGAAGCAATCGTTCCTCCAGTTGGGAGATGCGTTCATTCGCGCGTTCGACCACGACTGGAGAATCGAGCAGGACTTCCGCTACACCACAAGCAAGAACAACGCGAACATGATCTGGCCTCTGAACTTTGAATCCGATAACGCAACCCTCGATCGATATTCCTTTATTCGTCGCACGACCTTCGATTCAATCCTCTCCGATAATCGCGTCGTCAAACAGCTTCGTACCGGCACTTTTCGCCATACGCTTCTGGTCGGTGTGAACTACCGTCACTATCGGGATCACTGGAACTGGGGCTCAGTCAACGAACCGCCAATCAATGTCTTTCACCCCGTCTACTATCAAACGATTTCCGTACCTGAGATTTCAGGCATCGAGTTCACGACAAGCCAACAGGCAGGCATTTACTTTCAAGACCAAATCGCAGTTGGACGTCTTCGTGCGTCCTTTGGAGGACGCCAGGATTGGCTCACCTACAACGATGTCACCAACGGAAGCACAACGAATCAAAACGACAACAAATTCACTTGGCGGACAGGAGTCTCTTATCTTCTGCCTCATGGGTTCGCGCCCTACTTTAGCTATGCCAAGTCCTTTCAACCTGATCTGGGCATTACGGCTGCTGGCACAGCTCTGCCACCTACAACTGGAAGCCAGTACGAAGGAGGCTTGAAGTACCAACCGGATCGCACCAACCTTCTTGTTACTGCCGCGGTCTATGATCTTGCGCAGCAGAATGTTGGGACCACCGATCCCACCAACCCCAATTTCAGCATTCCCGTCGGAGAGATTCGGTCGCGCGGTGCTGAGTTCCAGGCGCACACTAGCCTCGCGCGCCATCTCAATGCAATCGCAACCTACGCCTACACCAGTTCGAAATACAGCAAATCGAATATCACGGGGATCGGCATCGACGGGATCACCTCTTCCACTCAGGGAAAGTATCAATACAGTGTTCCTCTCAACACCGCGTCTTTCTGGCTTGATTACACTCTTCCGTTCGCGTTGCTCCGCGGCACCGGTCTGAGCGGCGGAAGCAGATTTGTTGGCGCAAGTTGGGGTGACAATGTGAACTCGTTCAAAGTCCCCGGAGCAACGCTCTTCGATGCTGCTCTCCATTACGACTTCAACAGCGATCAGCCAGTTCTGCATGGAGTACAGTTGCAGGTGAATGCGACCAACCTGGGTGATCGAACCTATATAGCTTCCTGCTTCAGCACCAGCGGCTGTTACTTCGGGATGAAGCGAACCGTGTATGGAACCGTCCGCTATAGATGGTGATGCGAATCTTTGCCATGGCTGCGGTCTTCCAGAGGAAAATTCCGCAGCCTTTTTCGCATTCACTACATAAACCGGCAGAACTCCAATGCATGTTCGGAGTAGTCAGAATGACCTCGCTAAAAGCAAGCACGGTCGAAGCTGGTACCGCATTCATAAGTAGAGCGGCCTCTATCCTGAGGCCGCTCTGGCTGTTATCAAGGAGCGATTCTGCTGTGCAGCTTGAACACCGCTTAGTTAACCGTGACGTCGACCGTTGTGGTTTCCGGCGATGCTGTGCTTCCGCTAGCCGGTGTGGCTGTGACTGTAACCGTGAAGCTGGTCGGGCCAGTAGCAGTGGTTGTCGTGGTCGCCGCCGTGCTTCCGTTATTGCAACCAGCGAGCAATGTTCCGAGTGAAAGCATGACGCCGAGGCCGAGCGCAACATACATCCGCATGCGCTTGCGGCGGCCGAAGAAGACACCGCATAGCATCGCAAACCCCGCTGTAGCACCCGTCGTCCCCCAGGGCGGCGCCGAACCGTGCACCTCGGCGAGAGTCGTCGTGGTGCCGATGACCAGCGTTGCCATTGCTGACTGTCCCGCCGCGAGTGTAACGCTTCCGGGGTTGACCGTACAGGTCGTGTTCGAGGGAGCACCCGAGCATGCCAGGTTGACCGTGCCGCTGAAGCTCGCATTTGCCGCGACGTTGAGCGTAACGATACCGTTTGCCCCGCTGCTAATGGAGAGCGTCGCAGGTGTGCCTGTTAGCGACAACGCCGGCAAGAGCGCGCTAATCGTGATAACCGTCGGCGAGGAGATTGCGGGGTTGAAGTTCGCATCACCAGCATAGGTCGCCGTGACGCTATGTACACCGACAGCGAGCGAAGCTGTCGTAAAGGTTGCGGCACCATTCGTCGCATCTGCCTTGCCCAGCAGCGTACTGCCGTCATAGAACGAGACTAAGCCTGTCGGTGCAGGACGAGTGCTTATTCCAGGCGTGATCGTTGCTGTCAAGGTTTCGCTCGAGCCAAAAACAGCCGACGGAGTAGAAGCAGTCAGTGTCAAGGTGGAGGAGCCTTGGCCCACGAAGAGCGCCGGACCGTAGCCGGTCTGTGTCATTACGTCCAGCGCGTTGTCGTTATAAAAATTGCCAACCTGCGGAAGAGTGCTGGCGAGACTTTCCAACTGATTGACCGGCGCGGTGAACTGACCGTTGCCCAACCCAAGGAGTGTCACCATGCCGTAGTAATCATTCGGCTGGCCATTGGTGGAGTACAGCGTGGCAACGATGTCGGGATTGCCATCAGTGTTCATGTCTGCCAGCTGCATACCAAAAAAGAAGTTGCCGCCCGCGATGAGCGAAGGTGGGTTGAAGGTTCCGTCCCCGTTTCCGGTGATGGTGAGAATTCCTCCGGTTGCCACGCTGCTTCCCTCCACCTCTTCTGCGCTGAGCACGATGTCGGCCTTGCCGTCGTCGTTGATGTCGCCGATAGCAACAGTGCTGACGAGATAGTTAGACAGAATGGTGTTCGGGGAGCCGAAGGTCCCGTCGCCATTGCCCGTCGCTAGCAAGATGCTAAAGCCCGAGCCAGAGACAAACGGCGCATCGTCGAGGACGATGTCGAGCTTGCCGTCGCCGTTGATGTCGCCGAGCGTCGCGCTGTACAGCTCCGTGCCTGTTGTCGTAAACGCAGGTGTGGAGAACGTGCCGTCGCCATTGCCCAATAGGACGTAGTAACCCGACGAGCTGCCAGCCGCAGAGCCACAGGCCAAATCACCGCCATAGGGGATGACCAGATCAGTCTTGCCATCGCCGTTCAAGTCGCCAGCCGCGGCGTAGTATACCGGGCAGGCAAGTGTGGAAGGAAGATTTACGGACACGGGTGCCGCAAATGTGCCGTCGCCCTTAGACAGCGCAATCGTCACATTGCCAGCTGCCCCTGTAAACACCAGATCTTCCTTGCCATCGCCGTTGAAGTCAGCGTGGATTGATTGGATGTACTGTAGGTCCGATGGCACACCGTCGGCGAGCGACTGCACAAAGGTAAAGTTGCCCTTACCATCGTTGACTCCTGTCAGCATTTCCACCCCTGTTGCGATGGAATGGAGGAAGACCGCATCGCTGTATCCGCTGGAGGTGTACTTCCCAGTAACTTCCATCTTCCAATCGACGCCCTCCGGATCGCTGGCAGCGGTAATGAGCGGAGCTCCGTGCAGCTGGCCCTTGCCGTTGCCGAAAAACAGAGCTACCTGCTTATAGTCTCCGCCAAGTTGAGCAACGTCCGGAATCCCATCACCATCGAAATCAGCAAGCGCGATTCCTTGCTCTGTTGTCGGATCTACGACATACTGCGCGGTAGTTAATGGTGCTGCAAAGGTTCCATCGCCGTTTCCCAGATAGATGCCGAGTGTGTCTCCACCAGCAATGAGATCGGGCTTGCCGTCGCCGTTGAGGTCAGCGAAGAGCATCTGCGTTACACCGACAATCTGGCTGAACGTGCTCGATACTGCGGTGCTGAATGATCCATTGCCCTGTCCCAGCGCAGCCATCAGAGCTCCGTTGATGTCCGTTGCTACGTCGAGCTTGCCGTCATTGTTCAAATCGACGAACTGCACACCAGTGCTGTTATAGTCCACGGTAAAGCCATTGGATGACGTGGCCGGGACGGAGACAGGAATGGTCGTGCCGAGCTGGCCAAACGTACCATCGCCATTGCCAAGTGCTGTGGTGACCACGTATTGTCCAGTAGATTGCGAGAGCCGTTCATCGATGGCGACCGCAATGTCGAGCTTGCCGTCGTCATTAATATCGCCTACCGCAACGCCGTTGTAAGAGGGAAGAACCACCGAAGCGGCAACCGAGAACTCCTGTACTTGCGAGGTGGTTGGCGTTGAGAAGGTGCCATCGCCTTTGCCGGGCATTATTTCCAGGAAGATGTTTGCGCTGGTAAGAGAAACTCGCTGCGACATGGTGAAGATGAGGTCGGGCTTGCCATCGCCATTCACGTCCTGGACAAGAACGTCATTCGGATAACCATAGGTGGTATCAAGCAAGGTGGTAACCGCGGCATTGAACGTACCGTTGCCAAGGTTCAGCCACGTGATCATCGTATTATTGTTGTAGTCGAACCCGATGATGTCAGTAAATCCATCATCGTTAATGTCAACGGCGTAGGCGTTGTTAACGCTTGATGTTAGATAGTTCGGATTGTAGTAACTTACCGGCGCGGACAGACCGGCGCTCCCGTTGCCGAGCAACACATTCATAGTGCCATCCTGCTGTAGAACGGCAATGTCCGGTTTACCGTCTTTGTTAAAGTCAGCAGTGAGCTCCACCGTCACGCCGTTATTGAAGGAGCCGGTATCAAGCGATGCGGTAGTACGTGCGTCATAGAGAGGCGCGTTCACATAGCCGCCGAAATTCGGCGAAGCGACGTAGCTGGTCGCATCCTGGGCGTGGAACTCGCCACTGCTTTCAGTCTGCATGGGATGTGCCTTCAGGAATGGAAGAAGTACCTGCTGCGCAGGTGTTTGGAAGTGTTGAAGCGCTCCAGGCACGGGTGGCGTCTGCGTGCGAGTGGGTGGCGGCTGCTTCTGCGCAATGGCGAATGCCGAAAGTATCGAGGAGAGCAGCACGAGAGTCTTCGCACCGTGGAACAGTCTATGCAACATACACAACCTCCTGAATTTCATCTGTTAATTCGCAAAGAAACCTACAAGCTTGAGAATTGGGCTAGTTGACCGTCACGTTGACGATGGTGGTTTGCGCGCTCACACCCGCCGCCGACGAGGTCACCGTGATGACATAGGTGCCGGCCGTCGTACCGGAGCTGGATGGGTTACTACCGCTGCCGCCGCTGCTCGCGGCTGAACTGCCACCACCCCCGCACCCTAAGAGCGAGCCCAACGATACCAGCACAACCAGCATCGCGAGCAACCTCAGGTGACGATGGCGCCGTATCGGTACAAGGAAGAAGACGCTGACGGCGAGGATCGTCCCACTGACACCGCGCAATAGCTCGTGCGACCGGTAGAGTGAGCTAGTCGTGCGAGCCGTGGAGCTAATCGTCAGCGTCGAAGTAGCCGCGGCCGCTCCCGTGATGCTCACCGAAGAAGGTGCTATCGCACAGGTGACAGGGTTGACCGCATCCGTTGGAGCGCTGGCGATGGCGCACGAAAGACCCACCGTACCGGTGTATCCGGCCGTTGGTGTGACATTGATCGTCGCTGTGTTACCGCTAGTGGCACCCGCCTGGATACTGAGGGCTCCGCTATTGGTGAGCGCGATACTCGCCACCGCCGCAACTGTTACTTGCGTAGTGGTGGTGGCCGTGATCTTACCGGTTGTCGCGTCCGCGCCGGAGATAGTCACGGTGTAGCTGCCACCGGTAGTCGAGGCCGTCGAAGCGACCGTCAGCGTCCCGGTCGCTGCACCGGTGCCTGTGATGTTGATCGTCGAGGGCACACTGCACGTGATGGGGCTAGTTGCATTGGTGGGGGTCGAGGTGACGGCGCAGATCAGGTTTATCACTCCGGCAAAGCCGTTGGTGGGTGCCGCGGAGATGATGGCCGTATTGCCTGTGCCGCTTCCAGCGGCGATCGCAATCGCGCCAGCCTGTAATGTGAAGCCTGCCTGCGAGACTGTAATGCTTCCCGTAGCCGACGATCCCTGATAGCTGCTATCGCCGGTATAGGTCGCCGATAGTGTGTTGGGGCCGGCAGGAAGCTGGCTGCCCTGCACGGTGAAGTTCACATACGAGACAGCCGTGCCATCGTTTGAAGAGCCGGCGAAGAAGTTAGAGCTGCTGCCAAGAGTGACACCATTTGCCATCAGCGTGATGGTGCCGGTTGGAGCCAAAGCGAAGCTGCTGGTTCCGACGTCGACCTGCACCACCTCGCTAGCCGTCGACTTCAGCGTCGCACTTGCAGGGAAAACATGCGCGCTCGTAGCTCCCTTGATGACAGTGAACTGCACTGCATTGCTGGTGTTGGGCTTGTAGCTGGCGTCCCCTGGGTACGTAGCAACCATTTTGTGAGTGCCTACCGCGAACGGGTACACACCCGCGGCCATACTCGGAAATGAAGCGACGTTGCCGCTGCTCATCGGCGCAGTGCCGAGCGTGGCTCCGTTGTCCATAAGAGTGAAGGATCCAGTCGCAAGGCCGAGTGAGGCATCATAGCCTTCTGCCGTACCGTAGACGGACGCGTCCGCAAAGATATAGGAGCCATAAGGAATAGCGGTGAGGCTGGGGAGCGGCGCACTGCCACCCGCAGTACCGTATGCATTCACCGTCAGGAGCGAGCTGCTGGCCTCGGCTGCGATGTTCACGCTGATAGGTGTTGAGCTGCTCGAGGCATCAGCCGTGTCGCCACTGTAACGCGCATAGACGGTATACGTTCCTCCCGGCAGGCCGTTGTAGCTGAGAGCCCCCGAACCAGTACTGAGAGGGACGGTGATCTGTCCATTATTGATCGGTTGGGCTGCGCCGGCTATCTGCGTGGTAACAAGCGCAGCTGAGCCGGTCGCTGTGGAAGGAGTAACACCAACGCTGAAGTTCAGACTGGTGCCATGAGTGACGCTTACCGGCGACGTGGAGCCGTCGATCTCCAGCGATGTGGATGTGCCGCTTGCCGCCACCGAGTTCCAGTTGGCGAGCATAGCCGACGCGTCGACGCTGCCGAGGCCCGACGCGAGATCATAGCCAGTGCCTGCATCATAGCCAGTCGTGAAGCCGTTGGAGCCGCAATTGGGGCTGCCGCTGGTACATACCACGGCGTTGTTGCCCGTAGTCGCGTCATGAAAAACCGTGCTGTACTTGCTAGCTGCAAGTTGGTAGAGCACGTCGTTCGCTTGGCCGAGACGAGAGCCCGTGGCCTGCACAACGAGCGCAAGCATACCGGCAAATGCGGGCGTCGCCGCTGAGGTGCCACCAGCGCCCGAGAAGGTCGTGCTTGAAGTAAAGTTGCCGTTGCTCATCTGGCAATCGGGTCCAAAGGATAGCGAACCACTGCCGCAGACGAGCCATACTGCGCCGTATAAGCCGTTGCCCGCCATGAACGCAACGTCAGGCAAGTCGCGTTTGCCGTCCGCTGGCGTCAGCGCAGTCTGGAACGCAGGTTTACTGTAGACGGTGCTCACTCCACCACCGCCACCGATAATGTCGGTCACGCCGCCGTTGGAGAGCGGAGAATTATTAGCCAGCGCACCGTTCGTAGTCGTGGAATCATTCCACGGCTGCTCCGGGATGTAACTCAGAGCGGTACGCCAATATGGTGCCGTACCGCTATAGGAAACGCCATTCAAGGAGTCCTGTACATAGTTGGTGAAGTTTGTGGCAAGCACGTCGTAGTCCGTACCGCCAACAGAAATGTTGTATGGCGTGGAAGAGAGCCCGTTCACCGCAAGGCCCTGCGTCGCTGTCGTAGAAGCATCCGAATCGCACCCTGCGGCTCCGCTATCGCCAGAGGAAACCGTGATCGTGATGCCCTGCGCCGCGGCCTGTTGATACTTCTCCGCGAGAAACTGATTCGTCGCGTTTCCCAATCCTGCCTCGCATTGGCCGAAGCTGATACTGAGGACGCTGACCGTGTTGTCATCCACAGCTCGTTCGATTGCATTGAACAGGCCAGCCGAAAGGTCGCTATCATCGGACGCGTAGTAGTTGATCTTCGCTTTGGGTGCAATGCCGCCAAGCACTTCGAGATCAAGGAAGGTTTCGACCTCGTCACCATTGATACCGGGGTCTGCGCCGTCAATGATGACCGTCGGCAAGTTAACATTGGCCGAGGTCTCGCCGAGGAAGTCCTCGCGGTAGATGCTCACAGGAGTCAGGTCGACATTCGAGTCGCCCACGACACCAACTGTAACGCCGGTGCCGTCATAGGTTGTCCCCGAATAGTTCGGGTTCAGCAGGCTGTTCGGTACGTTATAGATCGTTGCCGCGTCTGCCGGGTTCATGTAGAGATACGGAGTGCCTGAGCTGGAAAAGAGTGTGAGGTCCGGGCGAATGGTCTTCGTGTTGGGGTCAAACTTTGCGCTCGGCCCCTTCTGTAATGTGGGGCGCGGATGAAAGTCGTCGAGCCCTACCAGACCTGTCACCGCAGACGAGAACGCACGTGGCACTTCCGGTGACGTGGTGTTGGCCATATGCTGCTCCCCGTCCACCGAGAGAGCATGGATCTCTGTGTTGAAGGCTTTCTGCATCTGTGCAACGTTGCCGGAGAACTGAATGAGATTGGCTGCGGCTGAGACTTTCTCCACCGTGAATCCTTTGGACTGAAGCCACGATGAGAGCGTGACGATGTCGTCTGTGGACGCGCCGAACATGGAGCCGTACTCCGCAGGCGTCAGCCATTTGTGGAAGCTCGACGAAGCTGGGTTCTGCACATCGCCCAGGTACTGCGTCAGCGCCTGTTGGCGGGCGTCACTGCGAGCGAGCACCATCAGTATGTGGCGAGCGGGCGTAGAGCCCAACACGGCTCCGAGATCCTTCGACAGCCTTAGCTGCGGACGGATTCCATTTGCCAGCAGAACACGATCCCCATCGTTGATCGATGTAGTGATAAGCCGGACTGCCGGTGAGATCTGTGCGCGAGCCCCAATGGGAAACAAAGTGCAAGCGGCAAGCGTAGCTGTTGTCCATAGAAAGCTGTACAGTGCATTGCGATTCATCGATCAAACTCCTTCAGAAACATCAGGTACTTCCTTGGCTCTCGAGAAATGGGGAACCGCCATCATGAGCAGTACCCGGAACCTTCAGGCTTAAGTTGCCGAGTCCCGGACGACAGCACCGAGGATGGTGATGCGCGCCGGCAGCATGCATTTCGAAAATTGTGGGGTGAGTCCTTACTTGCGTCTGAGCGTACAACCCGTAACGCTCCTGTAATCACACTTAAAACGCGATATGCGCCGAGCCGTGCACTTCCTGCGCCGAACCGATGACTGTAATGCCTATGTTGTGTGCCTACAATAAGACCATTGAAAAGAACTGATTCCAATCTGCGTTTTCTGCGCTTCTGGCCCTTGCAACTGACGGGGTGGGGAACCTACATCGGCGTAAATGTGTTGTGCTCTCTGCCTTGGTGGCGCAGGCTCGATTACGATGCCTTTCGCGGCGCCTTCCTCTTGAGCAGTTTTCTCGCAAGCTTCCCCATGTATTGGCTTTGCCACCTCCTCTGGAAGCGCCATGCACGCTTTTGGACGGTTGCTCTCGCGTGCATGCTGGCATCTTTTCCGCTTGGGATGCTGTGCTCGGCAAGCGCCTTTGAAGCAGCAGTGCAACTCGGCCGGGGACGGCCGCCGTTCAAGTGGGTCGATGTCATTACAGCCACGCCCAGCGGGTGGTATGCGCTTATCGCCTGGGTTTCGTTCTACTTCGGCATCAAGCACTACCTCGCACTCGAAGAGAAGCACCGTCAACTGATTGCAACAGAAATTATGGCGCAGGAAGCACAATTGCGCGCACTCCGCTTTCAGCTGCAACCGCATTTCCTCTTCAATACTCTGAACGCGATCTCAACCCTGGTACTCAACAACCAACCATTCGCCGCTACCGAAATGATTGGGAAACTCGCGCACCTGCTGCGCAGCACGCTGGATGCGCCAGATCTCCACACAATTCCTTTGAGCGATGAACTTGCGGTCACCGAGGAGTATCTCGCGATCGAGGAGGTTCGCTTTGGTGACCGTCTCACTGTGCGTTGGGACATCGATCAGACGCTCGTTGATACCATCGTGCCTCGGCTCATCCTGCAGCCACTGGTTGAAAACGCGGTGCGCCACGGCATTGCGCGTCGGCCGCAGGGAGGATTTATTCTTGTGAAGACGCGCCGCGAAGGAAACCGCCTGGAGTTGTTGATTGAAAATGAGCCGCCGGAAGAGTCCGCAGCCATGCTGTTAGACGGAGTCCCACGAATAGGCGGCGTTGGTCTCGAAAATGTGCGCAAGCGGCTCGAGCAGATGTACGGCGCTGAGAGCAGCATGCACACCACCAGCAATGCGCGCGGCAACTACGAGGTTGTGTTGCGGATGCCGCTATCAATGAATAGGAATAGCACCGAGTACAATCTATCGCAGTCAGGCCTATGAAGATCAGGGTACTTGTTGTCGATGATGAACCGCTTGCCAGACAAGGCGTGGCACTTCGGCTGCAACACCACCGGGACATCGAGATCATCGGGGAGTGTGTCAATGGGCGTGAAGCTCAGGAGTTCATCCTCAAACAAAAGCCGGACCTCGTCTTTCTTGATATCCAAATGCCATATCTGAATGGCATCGATCTCCTGCGCTCCTTGCCCCTGGAAGCGCATCCCTTCGTCATCTTTCTTACGGCGTTCGATGAATATGTGTTGCGAGCATTCGAAGTGCATGCGATCGATTACCTGCTCAAACCAGTGGATGACGCACGTTTTTCCGCAGCGCTACAGCACGCGCGGCGTGTTCTAGACAATCAGGGAGCAGCAGAGTATCGCGAACGGATGCAGAAGCTACTACGCACAGACCAGGAAGAGACCACACAACCTCAGCTGCGTGAGCTCAGCGTGCGCATTGGCAAACAAGTGCGCTTCGTGAACGTAGACGAAATCGATTGGATTGAAGCACAGGGCGACTATGCCGAAATTCATGTAGGAACACGCACTCACCTGATTCGTGAGTCACTGAGTGTACTGAGCAGCCGACTCGACGCCGCCGCGTTCATCCGAATCCATCGCGGGGCCATCGTGCGCGTCAACCGCATTGCAAGCATCTCTTCGCTGCCCAACCGCGACTGCTGTGTGACGCTACAGAATGGAACAGCCCTGCGCGTAAGTAGGACATATAGCGACCATCTGCGGAAGCTGCTGCGGAATAAGGCAGCTCTTCGCATGAATTCCCTGTCGGCAGATAGAACAGCCAGCCGATAGGGCTCTTTTTCTCTGTTCCCCTCTCAGAAGCGACTGTGAAGCCTCGGATGCGGATGGTAAATTTAACGCATTGCGATCCATTCCACTTCGAAGCCTGAGTCGTCACTCGCAGGCGCACGGTCACAGCATCAAAGTGACGAACGACTGCTGCTATTGCAACAGATTGCAGCCTCGCGGACGTTCGCAAAATCTCCGCGGTTGACGAAGTTCCTTGAGTTCATCTGCTTATGGTTGATTGAAGACCGCGCTCGAGAGATTAACGAGCAGCAGATTGGCATCCATGTCTTCGGTCGCTCGGCGGCTTATAGTGCCTCGGATGACAGTATCGTGCGAAGTCAGGCACGCTTGTTGCGGCAACGGCTCGAAGAATATTTTGAGCACGAGTGCCCACATAGTGCGCTGATCGTAACAATCCCTAAGGGAGGCTATGTCCCTGTCTTCGAACCGCGAGCCGCTCTATCCAGGAGCGGGAGACATCCTGCAATGGCGGCAGAGGCGGTCCTGGACGAACCCACGCGTGCCGCGCTACCAGTAAGCTCCCCGGCGCAGAGACGGTGGCCGCGCCCTGGACTTCTTTGGGCTGGTTTCGCTGCAATGGTTCTGCTGGTCGGAATCGCACTCGTTTACCTGCGGTTTGGCAACCCACAACCTCGAACTGCCGCGGATGCGCTTTGGTCAGAGCTCTTTACCCCGAACCGGCCGGTATTAATCGTTCCGTCGGACGATGCCCTCGTGCTGTTTCAAGAGTTTACGAAAAGTCCAGTTCAACTGGACGAATATCTGAGCGGCACCTATCTGAGCAAAGCAAATCTGCCGAGTATCGGTACGGCGTCGCTGACTAGCGAATGGTTTGCCTCGCACCAGTACACAAGTTCCGCCGATCTCAACCTGGCGCTGAGATTGGGCAGGTTACCCCAGGCGAGCAAGGCCGATGTCGAGACCCGCAACGCCCGCGTGCTTCGGATCGATGATCTGAAGAGCCGCAATGTCATTCTGATCGGCGGCATTGGAGCAAACCCCTGGGTTGGGCTTTTCAAAGATCGGTTGAACTTCGATGTCAACTGGGATTGGAAAGCGGCAGAGGGGTATGTCCTTAATAAGCATCCCGAAAAGGGTGAGTTGCCAATCTATCGGGATCGGGTCTCGGATGGAGCGAGGCAGAGCTATGGCGTTCTTGCCTTTCTTCCCGGCATCGAAGGCAATGGGGAAGCTCTTCTGTTCCAGGGAACAGGCATGGCGGGTACCGAATCTGCCGCCGATTTTCCCTTCAGCTCCGTCGAGTTTAAAAACTTCGCTCAAGCGATCGGGGCGACCCGGGACCACATGCCGTACTTCGAAGTCCTGCTCGAGACCTCCAGCATAGGTGGCAACGCGCCAGAGGCTCGGGTCGTAAACTACAGACTGATCAAGCCCTGATAGAACATCCAGGCGTCAAGTCCTGCTTACTCAAAGGCAGGTGATCCCATGCGTCCGGATGTCGCGCAGACAGCATTTCCCCCTCCTGGAAGCCCAAAAAGCGGACTGTAGACATCTTAGTCCGACGCTGTAACTCCTTCAGAATCTGTCACAACATCGTATTTCACGGTGAAAACCAAGCCGAAACGGTGAAAACGCTTTGAGGTCCACACCCTAGGATGCGAACGTTTCGCCATCGGAGAAATATGAATGTGGACGCGACGTAAATTCATCGAGCTCTCCTGCGCCGGAGCTGCGCTCGCCGCTTCCCCTGCTTCTGGAGAGTCGGCTGTATCCAGCAAGAGCCTGGATACCTCTAGCCCTGCTCCTGGCAAGGCCCCAGAGAGAGGAGCAATCAGGCCAGCGTCCGAGGCTGCCGTCGAAGCCTGTCGTGGCGTCCTCAACCGCCAGCTCGGCAATCGGGCAGCGGAGTTCGATCTGCACCTCCTGCCATCCGTCGACGGGCACGAGGTCTACGAGCTCTCCGCCAGCGACGGACGTGTAACTGTCTCCGGCAGTAGTGGCGTCAGCCTGTGCCGAGGTGTCTACAGCTACCTCCGCCAGCAGTGCCATGCCATGATCACCTGGAGCGGCCGCAATCTCGACCTCCCCGCACAGCTCCCTGACGTCGCCCACCATCGCGTCATCTGCCCATATAAGTTCGTCCAGTATCTGAACCCCTGCACCTACGGTTACACAATGGCCTTCTGGGATTGGCCGCGCTGGGAACGCGAGCTCGACTGGATGGCCCTTCGTGGCATCAACATGCCCCTGGCTCTCGAAGGTCAAGAGGTCATCTGGAACCGTGTCTGGCTCTCGCTTGGACTGACACAAGCTGAGATCGACACCTTCTCCGTCGGGCCCGCCCACCTGCCCTGGCATCGTATGGGTAACATCAATAACCTCGCCGGACCCCTGCCGCAGCATTTCATCGAAGAAAAACGCCTCCTACAGCGCATGGTCCTGGACCGCATGCGCGAGCTCGGCATGAAGCCGGTCGCGCCAGCTTTCGCGGGCTTCGTCCCCCAGGGTTTCAAACGCCTCCACCCGAACGTCGAAACATTTACCCTGCTCTGGCTCCCCGAGGAGTTCAAGACCATCCCGCGCAGCACGCGCACCTTCATCCTCCATCCCGACCAGCAGGAGCTATACCGCCAGATCGGCAAGAAGTTCATCGACGAGTACAAAGCCGAGTACGGCGAGGTCGAGTACTACCTGGCCGACACCTTCAACGAGCTCGCTGTCCCAGTCCGCGAAGACCACCGCTACGAAGATCTCGAACGCTTCGGCCGAACCGTCTTCGAAGGCATCCAGGCCGGCGATCCCAAGGGAACCTGGGTCATGCAGGGCTGGCTCTTCGTATACGACTCCGTCTTCTGGAACAACGAGTCGGTCGAGGCACTCCTGCGCGGCATTCCGAACGACCGCATGCTCATCATCGACTACGCCAACGACCTCACGCCCGCAGTCCAGGGAAAATACTCGCCCGGCCAGTGGAAGCTCCAGAAGGCGTTCTTCGGCAAACAGTGGATCAATGGCATGGCCCACACCTTCGGTGGCAACAACAACATCAAGGGCAACCTGAAGCTGATGGCGACCGAGCCTTCAACCGTCCTCGCCAGCCCCGAACACGGCAACCTCGTCGGCTGGGGCATATGCCCCGAGGGCATCGAGACCAACGAGGTCGTCTACGAGCTGATGACCGATGCAGGATGGCAGTCCGAAGCGATCGACCTGTCCACTTGGATCCCAGCCTACTGTCGCTCGCGCTACGGTGCCTGTCCGCCCGCGATGCAGCAGGCATGGACTCTACTGCTCGAAAGCGCCTACAGCTCGCACATCTGGATGACCAAGCAGGCATGGCAGGGAGAGCCGAGCGTGCACCCAATCGCCGCCTCGGTCGACTCCGGCCCGACCTTCCAACACGCCGTGGAGCTCTTCCTCTCCTGTGCTCCTCAGCTTGGGCAGAACGAGCTTTATCGTAACGACCTCATCGAGCTCATCGCTCAAGCAGCCGGAGGCGGCGTAGATAAGGCCCTCGCTCTTGCAGTTCAGGCCGGTGACGCAAAACAAGACGAAGTCGCCGTCATGCACGCAGGCCGCGCCGTGGAATGGATGCGCCGCATCGACGGGCTGATGAATCTCAGACCCGACCGGCGCCTCGAGACCTGGATACAGGCGGCACGCGCCTACGCCAAGGCAGACGATGAGGCAACCTTCTACGACGAGAATGCCCGCCTGCTAATCACCACCTGGGGATGGCCAGAGCTCTCGGACTACGCCTCTCGCGTCTGGTCCGGCCTCATCCGCGACTACTACGCCGCTCGCTGGGAAGCATGGTTCTCAAGCCGTCACACCGGCCGCTCCTTCTCGCTCGACCTCTGGCAACAGACCTGGCTCTCCTCTCCGTACCGGCCCAGCAAGCCGCTCCCGGTCCCCGATCTCATCGCCGAATCACACGCCCTGTTGACCGAAATTGAACGTTTGTCTTAGCACCGATTCCACGGAAAGGAGCGAACATCTCATGTCGACAGCGACCGCACCCCCGTCCCTCTCCATCAAACCGAAGACGCGTCTGCTGTCGATCGACGTCCTGCGCGGCCTCACCGTCGCCTTCATGATCCTCGTCAACAACAACGGGAACAACGACCTGGCGTACCGTTCTCTGAACCACTCGCCATGGAACGGCTTCACTCCAACCGACCTCGTCTTCCCCACCTTCCTCTTCATCATGGGCATCTCAATGGTGCTCTCCTTCAGCGCACACCGCGCCAAAGCCACGAGCAACGCCGTTATGCTCACCAGCATCGTGCGACGCTTCGTTCTACTCGTCTTCTTCGGCCTTGTCGTCAATGGTTTTCCCTACTTCCATCTCGGCACCCTGCGCATCTACGGAGTCCTCCAGCGCATCGCCGTCTGTTATCTGCTCGCTGCGCTGTTACAGCTCGTGACCGACCGCATCGCACCTCGCGTCGCGCTGTTCATAGCTGCCGTGCTTGGCTATTGGGTGCTTCTACGCTTCGTCCCAGTACCGGGCCACGGTGTTCCTGGTAGAGACTTTCCGCTCCTTGATCACGACATCAACCTGGTCGCCTGGCTTGATCGTCACATCTTCCCGCATCGCCTCTTTGAGCTCACACGCGATCCAGAAGGTCTCCTCAGCGATCTCCCAGCCTTCGGCACAACGCTCCTCGGACTCCTGGCCGGAGCCTGGATCAAGCAAGCGCGTCCCGCAGGACAAAAGCTCTTCGGCCTGCTTGGAGCAGGCATCGTCTTGGTCGTCGCCGGTCTGCTCTGGTCCCAAAACCTCCCTCTCAACAAGAAGCTCTGGACCAGCTCCTACGTGCTCTACGCCGGCGGCCTCAGCATGCTTCTACTTGCCGTCAGTTACTACATCGTAGAGATCCGCCAGTCGCGTGGTCGCTGGACCTACCCTCTGCTCGTCTTCGGCACAAACGCAATCACCGCGTACGTCATCTCCGAGCTTCTCTCTTCTGCCGTCTCAGTCTTCAAGGTCAACCAGACGCAAAGCTTCCAGGAGTACGTCTACTTAAACTACTTCATGCACCTCGGCACGCCAGCCCTCGGATCTCTCGTCTACTCCATCCTCTTCGTCGCCATATGCTTCATCCCGGCATGGCTGCTCCATCGCAAACGCATCTTCATCAAGCTCTAACTAGAACTCGTATTCAGCTTTCATATAAGGGGCATCTCATGAAACAACTCTCACGACTCATCTCCGCACTGGCGCTATTCGCCATCGTCCTATTCTGTCCAGGAGTCAGGGCGCAGGTCACCGGCGCTAGACTCACTGGCCTCGTCACAGATGCAACCGGCGCAGCCATCCCGCAAGCTCAGATCACCATCACGAACACCGGAACCAACGCAACCACCAGAGTCGTCTCAGACGCGCAGGGCGAGTACACTGTGCCTTCCTTGCCTGCCGGACCCTACAAAATCGCATCAACTGCAACCGGCTTTGCGGAGACCCTGCAAACCAATATCACCCTTACCATCGGACAAAGCGCCACGCTCAACATCGTCCTCAAGACCGGGGGCACGAACGACACCATTACCGTCAGCTCGAACCCCACAATCATCAACGCAAGCACCGCTGAGATCAGCGCGGTCGTCAACGAAGACTCGATCAAAGAGCTGCCGTTGAACGGTCGCGATCCTTCAAGCCTCGTCTTCCTCACAACGGGTGTCACCAACGAGCTCCAGTCACAAGCCTCTACCTTGCCCACTACCAACTCCTTCCCCACCCAGTCCAGCGGCTCAGCCGGCGGCGGACGGCAGGGAAGCACCTACTACCTGCTCGACGGCGTCACCAACATGGACTACTTCGCGCTGCTCGCCGCGCCATTCCCCAACGCCGACGCCACCCAGGAGTTCCGTGTTATCTCAAACAACTTCGACGCTCGTTACGGCTTCTCGCCAGGCGCAGTCGTCAGCATCCAGAGCAAGGGCGGCTCGAACTCCTTCCACGGAGGGGCCTTCGAGTTCCTCCGCAACGACGTACTTAACGCCTCTGACTACTTCAGCCATCAGGTCGACTCGCTGAAGCGTAACCAGTTTGGTGGCTATCTCGGCGGTCCAATCATCAAGGACAAGCTCTTCTTCTTCGCCAACTACCAGGGCACCCGCGCCAGCACCGTGGCCACCGAGAACACCACCTACACGCCCACACAAGCCATGCTCAACGGAGACTTCAGCGCCGTCGCCGTCGATCTCAAAGCGCCCTTCGCAACCGTCAACGGCAAGCGCAACCAGATCAACCCAGCCCTGTTCAGCCCTGGCGCTGTCGCACTCGCAGCCTCGCTTCCCCTCGGTGGAGACGCCGCAACCGGCCTGACCAACTTCGTTAGCCCCAAGAAACGCGCTAGCTTCGATGAGGGCACCGGCCGCATCGACTACAACATCAACGATCGCCAACGCGTCTTCGTGCGCAATTTCATGTACAACTTCAATCAACCCGGAGCCGGCATCCCCGGCAATCTTCTGGCCGGCGTACAGGGCCTGCACGGTATCTATATCAATGACGCCGTCAATCACTCCTGGACCATCAGCCAGAATCTCCTCAACAGCATCACCGCCTTCTACCAGTCCTTCGACTTTGGCTCCGGCACACCCCTCTTCAGCAAGAGCGGCGTACAGGAGTGCCTCTCGAACTACATCGATGTATCCGATCCTCCGGGCTCCTGCTACATGGGCGGCATCTCCGCCATCGACGGTAACTCACTCTATGGTGGCGCTCTAGGCTTCACCCTCTTCGGTGGATCCGTCAACGATACGAAGCGGAGGAACTGGGGCTTCTCAGACACCCTGACCTTTACTCACGGCAAGCACACCATGTACTTCGGAACCGATGTCCTGCACCGCTACACGCACGAGAGCTCCGGCTACGGTGCAAATCCTGGCCTGAACATCGCCAACTCCTTTACTGGCTTTACCCTCTCGGACTTCCTCATGGGTGACGTCCAGAGCTTCTCGCAGAACGCAGGTGAGAGCGGCAGCGTCAAAGGCTGGATGACGGGTTTCTACGCGCAGGACCAGTACAAGCTGCGTCCCAACCTGACCATCAACGCGGGCCTGCGCTGGGATCCCTACACGCCGCTTAGCATCGAGGGCGGCCGTGGCGCTGCCTTCGTCCCCGGCCAACAGAGCACCCGTTATCCCAATGCCCCCGTAGGCGTTGTCTTCCCGGGCGACACGGGCATCAACTCCGCTATCATGCCCACGTCGTGGCTCTACTTTGAGCCGCGCATCGGCATTGCCTTCCAACCTCTTCCGAAGACCTCCGTCCGCGCAGGCTTCGGGATGTTCACAACGCCTCTCGAAGACGCGAGCTACAACCACGTTTACGACACCGCACCCTTCAATCCATCCTTCTCCCTCAACGCCGGGTCAAGCCCTATCTCCTTCGATCACCCCTGGAACGGATTCAACTCCACGAACTCGAGCCCTTTTCCTCCATTCGCCTCGCCGAGCGTAGTGCCGGCTTCTACCTCCACCTTCACGACACCCATGCAACTCGGCGCAGTCTTCCCGAAAAACTTCCGTGTCGCTATGGTGCAAAGCTGGAATCTATCGGTAGAGCAGCAGTTCACCGATACGCTCGCCCTTCACGTCGCCTACGTGGGCAGCCAAACCTATCACCTCGCCACACCGATCGAACTGAACCCCGGTGCCAACAGCGATCCCACCACCACCAGCGGCGTCACGACCTACGCCAACGACAACCGCTCCATGACAAACTTTGGCTCGATCATTCAGGTACAGATCGGTGGCACCTCCAGCTACAACTCACTTCAGGTAGGCATCGAGAAGCGTCTATCGCATAACATCCAGGTGCAATCGAACTTCACCTGGTCTCATACCTTTGATGTAGGTGGATCAGGCGACCCATCCTTCGAGTCGAGCGTCAGCGACCCGCATAACATCGGCCACGACCACGGCCCGTCCAGTCTCAACTATCCGACCGTCTCGGTCACCAACTTCACCTACGAAGCTCCGAAGTTCGAAGGCTTCAACCCACTTGTACGCAATGTCATCGGTGGCTGGTCGCTCAGCGGACTAGTGACTTTGCAGTCCGGACCACCCTTCACCATCAACGGCGGCAACGGAAACAATAACTCCGGCTTCCTGGTCTACCAGGATCGTGCCGACCTCACTGGTCAGCCACTCCAGGTTCGTCAGGGAAACAAATCGAACTGGCTCAACCATTACTTCAATGCGGCAGCGTTCAAGGAGAATGCAGTCAACACTGCCGGAAACTCTCCCAAGTACCTCATCCAGGGCGCTCCGATCTACACCGCCGATCTCGGCGTTCAGAAGGTCTGGAAGTACCAGGAACGCTATGGGCTACAGTTCCGCTTCGAAGCCTTCAACGCACTCAACCATCCCAGCTACGGTCAGCCGGACTCAAACCCGGATGACTCGAACTTCGGTCAGATCACCTCTACCGGGGCCATCCCCGCACGAGTCGCCCAGGCCGCACTAAAGCTCACCTTCTAACCCGTAATCGCAGAAAATATGGCCAGACAGAATGCAATCTGTCTGGCCATTTTTCTTTCCGCTTCAGATGGTGAAGAGTTGTTCGGAAGGGCAAGGCTTCAGCCGTGCCGCAAAGAGCTAAAAAAGAAGTGAGCTTTAGCTTCCGATCGAGCAAGCAAGAGTCGCAGCGGTAAACTAAGCATATGGCGGCCGGTCGCGTAATGGCATTGGATGTGGGTAAAGTGCGCGTAGGCGTGGCGCTATCGGACCCACTTGGCTACACAGCGCAACCACTACTGACGCTCTGGCGCAAAGGCCGCGGCGAAGATATGCGCAGCCTGCTGCGGCTGATTCGCAAGCATGATGTCGTCAAGATCGTAGTCGGGAATCCGCTGCATATGTCGGGAGACATAAGCCCATGGGCGGCAAAGGTGCAAGAGTTCGCAGAAGAACTGCGTCAACGCTCTGGTTTGCCCGTACAGCTATGGGATGAGAGGCTGAGTTCAGTTGCCGCGCACGAAATCCTCAACGAAGCCGGACATAGCCAGCGCGACCGCAAGTATGTGATCGACCAAGTCGCCGCAGTAGTGATTCTGCGCGGGTGGATGGAAGCTCAAGAGCAGGCGGCGGCTCTTGAGCAGAGCGGCCTTCACAAAAAGAAAGTTTGCGACGAGGAATAAGGGAGCAGTCCCCGCATCCCGCCGCAGGTAACTTGCTATCAAAAACTAAGCCGAGCCGTGATCTGTACATTCCTCGGTCCAGTACCCTCTGCGCTCTGAAGCTCAGAGCTCTCTCCATACGAGCTGGTATCGACCTGCATGTTTGGCGGGGCATAGTTGCGATGATTGAACAGATTGGCGGCTGAGATGCCAAATTGCAGCTTCAACGTCTCGGAGAGATTCACCCCCTTGATGACCGACGAGGAGAGCGCCACAGTCCCCGGCCCGACCACACTGCCCACAGTTGAATTACCAAACCGTCCGATGTTGCTGCCCGGGAGCGTGAAAGCCGCGGCATTCAGAAACAGCGGATACCTGCCTTGGCTGCCGTGCGCATAAAACGACGTATGCGCTACACGGTCGGGTCGTGTAAAGCCGACCACATTGACCATATTCGTACCCGCCGGATCATCGGACTGCTCATAGGGAGTCAGGAAGGGGCCGCTCTGCCAGATGAAGACGCCGCCAACCTGCCAGCCGCTCACCAGGCCTTCCATGAACCGTCCGCCGTTCGCAACGAACGTCTTGTTGTGGCCCAGGGGTAGGTCGTACAGCCCCGTCGTCAGGAAGCGATGACGCCGGTCGTAAATAACATTGCCGTAGTCAAGACCAGGATGAAATCGATCCGTCAGAAAGTTGCCGCCTGCCCCTACTAAGCTCGTAGGTGCAGCACCCCCTTCGTTTGATAGATCACGCGTGTAGACATACGAGCTCTGGAATTGAAGCCCCTTGGACGGTTGCTTCTCGACGACCGCAGAGAAAGAGTTGTAGTTGCTCTCTGCACTGTTATAGACACTTTGCAGAACCTGCCAGTCGGTGTACGGCCGGGAATCATAGACGCCATGGATATAGCCGGGAGTGCCGGGAGTACCCGTATCGTAGTAGCCGACGCTGTTGGCAGGTACCTGATTCAGATCTTCCATCGTCTCAAGATTCGAGCCATGCGAGCCCGTGTAGGAAAGCCGAAGACCTGTACTGAAGCCGAGATCGCGCTCATAAGTCAGGTTCCACTGCTGTACAGATGGGTCTTTATAGTGGATAGGAAAGGCATAGTAGAAACTTGCCGCCCCAGCCGTCGCTCGATCTGTCGGAAATGGGCTAGGGAACGACAAGAGCGGTACTCCGTTATTGTCGTAGTCATTGTAGTAATACGGCACAAAGCTCGCATGGACGCTCCATCCTGAAACCAACGAGAAGCCAAGCGGAGATTCGATAAAACGTCCCCATCCCCCGCGGATCACCGTCTTCGCAAACGGTCGCCACGCAAAGCCAATGCGTGGCCCAATGTCGTTGAACGCTGTGTAGCGCAGCTTCTCCGGAAGATTATCCTGTGCGGCGGTAAGGATTGGCGTAGGTGCGATCGACTGCGCAAAAAGAGTGTCGGTATAGGTAAGCGCCTGTGCATTCGGAACAACCACGGCACCATGTGTAGCCCCATTCACGTAATTAGGATCGAACGCAGCGGTATCGTAGTGAATCTCCTTCAACGGTGGATGCAACTCATAACGGAATCCGAAGTTCAACGTGAGCTTGGGCGTTATCTTCCAATCGTCCTGCGCGAACCATGCGTAGGAGTAGCCCAGACCATCCATGTTCGGATTCGTAACATCGGCGAGCACCGTATAGTCCGGGTAACCGAGCAGGAACTGCGTGTAGGGGTCACCGATTGCGATCCCGACATCAGTCGAACCATTGAAGTTGAACTGGCCAGAACGCTGACTCCCAAAGACGTTATCGTCGTGATCGGTAAGCCTGCGGAAGTCGAAGCCGAACTTCATCGTGTGGCCGCTCTTATTGAATGTAACGTTGTCGAGAAGTTGCATGACTTTGGAGCGCTGCTTAGAGGGATTCGCGCCACCACTCACCATAAATCCGTTGATGATGACATTCGGGACAGCAGCCACAGGATCGGGATTGTTCACGCCTGTAATCCCAGTCTCATTGAGCAACTGAGCAGTGTTCGCGTTCAGTGCCGTATCGACCTTGGTCATATTAAAGCCCCCACGGAACTCATTAATGAGCGCCGAAGTCAGAAGATAGGTGTGCGCGAAGGTCAAGCCTACATCTGTCTCAGGCTCCGAAAAGCCGCCCGTCAGCGGCGAGCCTGAGTTCGTGCAAAATCCCGCGCACGTCGGATTCGGCGCACTCAAAACCTGGCGGTTCTTGTACGTCAATCGAGCAAATGCAGTCTGCTTCGAAGTAATGTTTTGGTCAAGCCGCAGATCGCCCTGGTTACTGCTAATCGGCGCCGGAAAATTAACGGCGTAGTTGAATTGATCATTGTCCGCGCTGCCGCTGTTCGGCAAGGGATACAAGGTGCTGAGCAGGCTGGCGGCTGTCGGCGAAACCGGCACATTCGTTGGATCAAGCGTTGTGCCGTCGTAGTTGTATATCTGTGTAACCCCTTGTTTTGCCAGATAATTCGCAACATTGCCGGAGCGCATTGCAAGCGTAGGCACGCTTATAACAAGCGGAGTCTCGCGGGGAAGACGAAGTGCTTCGTAGCTCAGGAAAAAGAACGTCTTGTCGTGACCGCTGTAGAGGTGTGGAACGGAGAGTGGGCCACCAAGAAAGCCGCCGAAGTTGTTCATAATAATCTTCGGCTTCGATCCGGTAGATGTATTACCGGCATTCAGCACCGTGTTCTCATGATTCTCAAAGATGCCGCCGTGATAGCTGTTAGTGCCGCCGCGTGAGGTTGTTGTAATATCCGCCACGCCAGAGTACTCGGCATTATTGTTGGTCTCAGAGACGCGTATCTCAGAGATCGAGTTGAAAGAGGGAAATAGTTCATTCACTGGACCGCTGTTCTCTACATCCACACTGGAAATACCATCAATCGTGACAGAGAGCAGCGCCGGTGTCGCACCAGCGATAACGAGATTGCCTGAGTCGTCTGTCTGAACACCAGGGTTCGTCGTCAACGTCGAGATCGGGCTAGTCGAACCATTTGCATGGGCAAAGATAGCGACCGGGAGATCCACAAGCTCTTGTCCCGTCTTCGTCGTCGCCAAGCTTGAGGTATCGGTTGTAATGACGGAGCCAGTGCCGCTTGTTACCTCTACCGTTTCTATCGCAGTCCCGAGTGCCAGGTGCGCATCGATACGCTTTGTCTCACGAGCCAGCAGTGGAATGCTGGCAAACTCCGCCTTGGAGAAGCCGGACAACTCGACCGTGAGTTGATACTCTCCAGCGTCGAGAATATTGAAGACGTACTCGCCGCTACTGTTCGTGTTTCCGGTGCGCCGGGCCGAGGTTCCTTTGTTGGTCAGGGTGATGGTCGCATTGGGAAGAGCAGCACCTTGGGGATCAGTCACCGTGCCGACGATATTTCCAAAGGTGGATTGGGCATGGGCCGAGCTCAACAAGCAGCAAAACAGCGCGAAGACGATAACAAAGGTCGTTCCAGAAAGACATGCACCTCTGCGTACCAGACGGACGTATGGCATGGGTCACTCCTGTGATATCGAATTGTGGGAAAGACACAATGCAAAAGGGGAGAGGCACAGACGATGTGCTCTCCCCTCCGAACTACGGCTTCATCGGTAGATCGAGTGCGGGGTTCTTCGTGAAGAAGTCGAACGGACGAATCTGGAACTCATGCCACATGATGGGCATCTGCGGCCAGTCTTCCGTGCGAGGGGTATGGTGAAATCCAACCGTGTACCAGGCCACAATATCTGTGTCCATGATGGAACGGTTCTTCTTCGTCCAGATCGCCACGCCATCCGTGCCACGGCTACCACTGACATAAGTGCCAGCGGCAAAGCGTTCGGTGGGCTCATAAGGCGTCACCCAAAGCTGGTGCTCCGAGAAGCCAGCACGCTTCTGCGGCCACTCATCGGAAGGCAGCAACGACGTCCCCGTCTGGCCAGCCATGATTTCATAGCTAGTCGGATAGCCCTGAGGTCCCTTCGTATCCGAGCTAACGAAGCGCCACATCGAAGGATGCTGCAGGCTAATATCCATCTTGGCCTCGCTCTCCGTCATCGGCATCGTCGGCTTCATCGCCCAGATCACATGGCGTCCATAGTCGGTCTTGTTCGAGGGGATCTTGTACTGCACAAGCTTATCCGCCATGAACGAGTTCTTCGGTCCGTCAACGTCGAGATCCAATCGGAACGAGAAGAAGTGATCGTGATTGACGGCATCGGTTCCAGGTGCAACGAGATGGCCAAACTCCACCGGCCCTCCCGGAGCATTCTTATCCGCCAGTCCATCGGACATCCCCTTACTCACGTCCGTATCTGAAACAGGTTTCACCTCAAGAATGCCCGTAGCGCCAACTGCACCGGTAATCACGCCATCCTGACCAAAGCGCCAATCGAGCACATAATCGTAATTGCCTACCGTGGCAACAGTGCGCAGTACAAGCTCACGCGTGGGACGTCCGAAGACGCCATTCGGGTCGCTGTGACGCCACGCAGGATCGCCCTTTGTGCGCTCAAACAGGCAAGCGAGCTGCGGCCGTTCGAACGGCGATCCATCTTCCTTATAGAAAAATCCGGAAAAGAAAGTTGCATAATCGGGGCAGTCGACGCCCGCGATCAAAGGCTTGATAAGACCGAGGCCTGTATTCATGAAGTACTCGCCGCCATCGATAAACACGTGCGAGTTCCAGGTCTCTTCCGGATCTTGATACGGCACATACATCTCAGACAGTGCACCCTCGTACATGACTGAGCGAAGCTTGCCGTTGTCTTCAATGCCAACGGTGCTCAACACAGGTCCTTGGCGTGGATCAAGCCGAAAACGGAAACGCCAGTTCTGCCACGACACAAGACCCTTGTCGATGGTGAAGCTAGGCCCTTCCGTCTGCATGACGGTGATGGGCTTTGTTCCGGGTAACGCCTCACCGCCTACCTCGTCATAGATTCCCGTCGTCGGTGTGCGTGGAACACTGCCGAAATCAGAGACGCGAAGCACCTTCTTGGTCTTCATGTCGGCGACGAAAAAGAGTCCGGACACCTCGCGATCCCACGAGCCGGAGATCGCACCCTCTGAGTCGGCGCAGCCGCCCCACGCAATACGGTCCTCCGGATCCTTTTGCTCCGGCAGGGCGATATAACCTGCGGGCTCTGGATAGCACTCCACGTGTCTCAGATCCGTAATGCCGCGCTTCTTGAGCGCTTCGATGATCCGCGGATCGTGCTTGATCGCTTCGCCCACCTCATGCTCTTCTGTGTCCGTGTAAGGTGCGTGCTCCCCTTTCAGAGCATGAAAGTCGTCAACCTTCTTCGACGTGATATCCACGATTGCAGCGTACGACTTACCTTCATCGAGCAAAACTACATCTGCTTTGCGGTCGATAGGGCTATCGGGCGTCCACTGTAACACCGCCTGCTTATCTGGTTCATGCAGCAGAACGCTGGCGAACAATGTCTTCTCATGCACATGGCCTTCGCTGCGCAGGGTTTGGTAAATCGTCCAGTACTCCTGCGGCGTAAGCGCATCGAGAGGATGATGGACACTGGGCAAAACAGCCATTGCAGTAAAAGGTAGAGAGATACAGCTAAGTAGCAACGCAAAGATAGTCAACTGCTTTTTCAAGTAGTTCCCCTTATGGAGCTCAAAAGCATGTTTTAAGTTGCAGCAATATAGGCGTCATGGCGATTCTGGGTGAATCAGACGTCGAGTAACTTGCAAAAAAGTGAATAGATTTAGTTCATGGTGCGGTGAGTGTCGCGCTTTGTCAAGAAAATTAGGTTATTTTTCTATCGCAGGAGTTAAGCTACTTGGATAAAAACGCGAAGGAGGCTCCGGAAATAGGCCTCGACTCTGCTAACTGATAGAAGCGAGGTGGACTTCGCTATCCTCGTCCAACACCTTCTCGGCCAATGGAAATAGGAGGCCAGGAAACCAAGAAGGACAAGGAAGATCGTTCGAAGCACACAAAGCGCGTGCAGAGAGTCTGCTTCGGCAATAGCCCCTGGTCTAATTGAAGCCTCTGTTGTGTCCCCCCGCAGTTATGGTGCCGGAGAACACAACAGAGTGTCGTAGCGAAGGTAGCGCGAACATCCGCGAATGCTTGCCGCTGATCGTCTACGTGTTCTGCCGGTTGTCACCCACACCCGAAGTTCTCCCGGGCAGCAACCAGCGCAATGTTCGTCAGAATGGAAGTAAAGGGGCGCGGTAAAGTGCTCGGCTACAACCGAGTCTTAACCCGAAGAGGCTTGGGATCGTCGTCATCTTCCTCCTCCTCCTCATCGTCATCCTCGAAGTCCTCGTCGTCGTCATCCTCAAGCTCTTCGTCATCCTCGTCCTCATCGTCGAGATCGTCATCCTCAAAATCATCATCATCATCTTCTTCTTCGTCGTCTTCCTCATCGTCCTCGTCTTCTTCATCCTCATCGAGCGGGCTCTTTGCAGCATGAAGCGCCTCCTCACTCGCGTGCTCCGTCAGGACTGAGGTTGGGTCGTAAAGTGAACTCGGGTCGATGCCCATAAGAAATGTGCTGTCGATGAGTTCCATATCCTGTGCGGTCGTTGCCATGATTGATCTCCTGGTGCGGTTTGACTGCTTGCGGTTGGATGCATTCGTCCCGAAGAGGATAGCAAGAGAATGGTGGAAAAATGTTGAATTGCTGTTCATGCAACTCGTATTTTCAAAATCCGTCTTCCCGAATCAAGCAGCTTCCTCGGCGAACGGCTGTAACTGCTCGGCGCGGGGCGCTGGCGTGAACAGACTCACGATCCCCAGGCATAGCATGGAAGCAAGCAGCGCCGGAAAGATCGCATCCCGCTCCGCCAGCACTGCCGGAACGTGAGCATGGATAAACGCCGTATCCCAGAATATCGTCACGACCGTTCCCGCTGCGATCGAAGCCACCGCTGCCTGCGCCGTAGCCCGTTTCCAGAAGAACGCCGCAAGAATCACCGGCGTCAGCGCAGCGGAATAGATCGTATACGCATACAGCGACTTCTTCAGCACCGACTGAATATGCTGCGACTGGTACAGAGCCCAGATGCCAAGCAGCACCACCATCAGTCTGCTGACGATCAGAATCTTTTTATTCGATGCATCCGGCTTCATATAACGCAAATAAATATCATTGACCAGGTTCGTAGCCGGAGAGAAGATCCAGTTGTTAGCAGTCGAGATAATCTTTGCGAAGATCGCCCCCATCAGCAGCGCGCCCAGCAACTGCAGCATCGGCGACCCGGAAAAGCCGTGCAGCCCAAGGTAGGCAAGAATCTCGCGGGGACGCTCATGAACCTCACCCGTTGGAAACAGGCTCGACCCCACCAACGCAAGCGCAACGATCACAGTTTCAAGAATCACCGTGCCGATAATCCATCCGACCACCGCCCGTGTCGCATCCTTCTCTGACCTTGCCGAAAAGAACTTCTGATACATCGACTGGTTGCCCAGCAGCAGCAGGCAAGTCGGAAGAAACAGCTCAAACCCCTGCATCAGCGATAGGTCCCCGAGCACCTGAAAGTGCGTCGCCGGAAGGCTCGCATGGACAGCAGCCCACCCGCCCGCGCGATGGATCAACACCGGCAGCGCCGCCAGCATCGTAAACGTCGCCAGCAGCCCAATCGCCACATCCATATAGGCAACCGAAGCCATCCCCGCAATCGCCGTAAACACAATGACGAATGCCGCAAGAATAAATTGCCCAAGCACTGGCGTAATTACTGTCGGAAAGATAAGGTGCAGAATATCTCCGCCGCCTACAAACTGGTAGCTCGTCACCGCTGTATACGTGAACAGAATCGCGATCACCCCCAGCACCCGCGCGGTCTGGTTGTACCGCGCCTCCAGCAGGTCGGGAATCGTGAACTGCGCAAACTTCCGCGCCCGCGGTGCGATGAAGTAGATCAGCAGCAGCCCGGCCCATCCGCCGCCGCCCTGCCACAGCGCCGCAAAACCATGCCGATACGCATTCTCCGCCCCGCCCAGCAGCGAGCCCGATCCGATCCAGCTCGACAGCAGCGTAAACACCAACACAAACGCCGGAAGCGAGCGTCCCGCGACCAGATAATCTGCCTTGGTTTTAACCTTGCCGAGCCGCGTCAGCGATACGGTCAGCAAGGTAACGACGATGACAGCGAGAACGGCAGCATAAAGATTCATAGTGTGAGGAAATTGTATAGGGGTTATGCGCGTAGCTCGTTGCCGTCGGTTCACGTCGATCTGGACATCCACGTGAAATAGATATGAATTCCCGCACCCAAGGTGGACGTATCGCTCGTCCTTTGGAACGTTCCACCTCCACGGCGCATCTATTCAATTGAGGACATGAAATGAGCACGATAGCCGCTCCTCCTGCCGCACCTCCTCCTCGGGGACTCTGGAAACACCGCCCCTTCGCCGTCCAGAAGATCGAGCAACTGGTAAAGCTCGTACACGAAAGCCACGCCGAGCCGCTTCAAGGCGAGCCCCACCCGGTCGAACTCGTCCAGCCCGGCCAGACCGGTGTCACCTTCATCGGCCACTCCTCCTTCCTGTTACAGGTCGCCGGAAAGAACATTCTCGTGGACCCCGTCTTCTCCACGCGTCTCGTCGTCCTGCGTCGCCAACGGCGTCCTGGTGTCACCGTCGCATCCCTTCCTCCCATCGACCTCATCCTCCTCACCCACGCCCACATGGACCACCTCGACAAGGCATCCCTCCGCGCCGTCATCCGTGCCACCCGCCGGCTCACCGGGACAACCCCCGAGGTCGTCGTTCCCCACGGTGTCGACGACCTCGTAGCCAGCATGGGCTTCCGCAAGGTCCATGCCATGCAATGGTGGGACTACCTCGAAATCCAGGGCCTCGGCCTCACCATGACCCCCTGCCGTCATTGGGGCGCACGCATGTTCCGCGACACGCACCGTGGCTACGGCGGCTACTGCATCACCGGCGGCGGCCAGTCCATCTACCACTCAGGCGACACCGCCTACTTCAGCGGATTCGCCGAGATCGGCACGCGCCTCAAGCCAGACGTGGCCCTCCTGCCCATCGGAGCCTACTTCCCCGATACCTACCGCACCGTCCACACCAGCCCCGAAGAGGCCGTTCGCGGCTTCATCGACTGCGGCGCCCGTTGGATGATCCCCATGCACTTCGGCACCTTCCGCCTCGGCCGCGAGCCCATGGACGAGCCCGTCCAGCGCCTCAAAGCCGAAGCCCGCCGCCTCGGCATCCAGAGCCGCATCGAAGTCCTGGCGGAAGGCGCAACCCTGAGTCTTTCCACCAAAGGAGACATCCTATAGCCATGGCAAACACGACCAACGCAAAAGCAAGTGGAACCTTCGCCCTCGGTGGCGATCTGCACATAAACCGCCTGGGTTACGGAGCGATGCGCCTCACCGGCGAAGGCATCTGGGGCGAACCCAAAGATATCGAAGGCGCGAAAAAAGTCCTCCAGCGTGCCGTCGAACTCGGCGTCAACTTCATCGATACATCCGACGCCTACGGCCCCGCCGTCAACGAGCGGCTTATCGGCGATGCCCTCTCGCCCTACGCAAAGGGCGTCATCATCGCGACGAAAGGTGGCCTCACCCGACAGGGGCCCAACAAGTGGCTCCCCCTGGGGCGTCCCGAGTATCTCCGCCAGGAGGTCGAGCTAAGCCTCCGCTACCTCAAGCTTGAGCGCATCGACCTCTGGCAGCTCCACCGCATCGACCCCAAGGTCCCCGTCGAAGAATCCCTCGGCGAGATCGCGAAGCTCCAGCAAGAGGGCAAGATCCGCCACGTCGGCCTCTCCGAGGTCAAACCGCACGAGATCGATCAGGCCCGCAAGGTCGTCGACATCGTCAGCGTGCAGAACCAGTACAACCTCGGCGACCGCCAGCACGAGGACGTCGTCGAATACTGCGCGAAGCACAACCTCGGCTTCATTCCATGGTTCCCCGTAGCCGCCGGCAAACTCGCACAACCCGGTGGCAAACTCGATGCCGCTGCAAAGAAACACAACGCCACCGTCAGCCAGTTATCGCTGGCATGGCTCCTCCACCGTTCACCCGTCATCCTTCCCATCCCCGGCACATCCTCTGTGGACCACCTAGAAGAGAACGTAGCCGCATCAGACCTAAAGCTCACAGAAGCAGAGTGGGCGGAGATCGAAACCTCCGCAAAGTAAATTGCTACTATACTAGTTACAAAATAGCCGCGCTTCGAGCGCGGCTATTTTATTGATCCGCTCAATAGCTCGTCCGCGCCTGCGAACGAAAGCCGCTAGATCCGCCCCGCCTCGCGCAGCGCCGCAATCTCCGCATCCGTAAACACGCGCGACCGAATCAGAAACCGCAACCCACGCGGCCCCTCCACCGAAAACATGCCGCCACGTCCCGGCACCACGTCCAGCGTCAACTGCGTATGCTTCCAGTATTCGAATTGACCCTGGCTCATATAGAACGGCACCCCCGCCACCTTCCCCAGCAGCACATCGACGTCTCCGATCATCAGGTCGCCCGCCGGATAGCACATCGGCGAGCTCCCATCGCAGCAACCACCCGACTGATGAAAGATCAGCGAACCATGTTCAGCCTCAAGGCTCGCGATCAACGCTCGCGCCGCCTCCGTCGCCAGCACCTGTTCAGGAATAGTGACAATCTCCATCGTCTAAAACCTATCCAAAAATTGCGGCTAAAGAGCTGTTTTGAAAGGGCACGGCTTCAGCCGTGCCGCAAATAGCAGAAGAGAGTGGGGGGCTTCAGCCCCTGAGGGAATATTTGTGTTCTCACATCATCCCCAAGCTCGCCCTCAGTTTTGACAGCACCTTAGAAGAACCCCAAAGCATTCGGGTTATAGCTGATCAACTGATTCTTCGTCTGCTGATAATGATCGAGCATCATCTTGTGATTCTCTCTCCCGATCCCCGACGCCTTATACCCACCAAACGCCGCGCCCGCCGGGTACAGGTGATAGCAGTTCGTCCACACACGTCCAGCCTGGATGCCCCGCCCAAACCGGTACGCACGATGAATATCCCGCGTCCACACGCCAGCACCAAGCCCATACAACGTATCGTTCGCAATCGCCAGCGCCTCATCATCGTTCTCGAACTTCGTCACCGACAGCACCGGCCCGAAGATCTCCTCCTGGAAGATGCGCATCTTGTTATGCCCTTCAAACACCGTCGGCTCGACGTAGTAGCCGTCCGCAAGATCGCCCTCCTGCACCGCGCGCTTCCCACCCGTCAGCAGCTTCGCGCCCTCCTGCTTGCCAATGTCGATGTACGAAAGAATCTTCTCCAACTGCTCACTCGACGCCTGCGCCCCAATCATCGTCGCCGGATCAAGCGGGTTGCCACGCTTGATCTTCTTCACCCGAGCAATCGCCCGCTCAAGAAACGCGTCATAGATCGACGCCTGTATCAGCGCCCGCGACGGTGCCGTACACACCTCGCCCTGATTGAACGCAAACAGCACAAACCCTTCCAGCGCCTTGTCGAACAGCGCATCGTCCGCGCTCATAATGTCCGCAAAAAAGATGTTCGGCGACTTGCCACCCAGCTCTAGCGTCACCGGAATAATATTCTGCGACGCATACTGCATAATCAACCGACCCGTCGTCGTCTCCCCCGTAAACGCAACCTTGTTTACCCGCGCATTCGACGCCAGCGGCTTGCCCGCCTCCAACCCAAAACCATTCACAATATTCAGCACACCCGCAGGCAGCAGATCGTGAATCAACTCCATCAGCACCAGAATCGATACCGGTGTCTGCTCCGCTGGTTTTAGCACCACACAGTTGCCCGCCGCCAGCGCCGGTGCCAGCTTCCACGCCGCCATCAGGATCGGAAAGTTCCACGGAATGATCTGCCCGATCACACCCAGCGGCTCATGATAGTGGTACGCCACCGTATCACCGTCGATCTCCGAGATGCTCCCCTCCTGCGCCCGTACCGCCGCCGCAAAGTAGCGGAAGTGGTCCGCCGCCAGAGGAATATCCGCCGCCGTCGTCTCGCGGATCGGCTTCCCGTTATCCCACGTCTCCACGGTCGCCAGCAGCTCCAGGTTCTCGTCGATACGCGTCGCGATCTGCTCCAGAATCCGCGCCCGCGCCGCCGTCGAAGTCTTGCCCCACGCACCCTTCGCCGCATGAGCCGCATCCAGCGCACGCTCAATATCCGCCGCCGTCGAGCGCGGCACCTCGCAGAACGGCTTGCCCGTCACCGGCGAGATATTCTCAAAATAGTTGCCGCCCTCAGGAGCAGCCCACTTCCCATTAATAAAGTTGCCGTAGCGCGTCTTGAACTCGACAAGGTAGCCATACTTACCGGGATGAATCTGGGGAATTGTAGCCATTTGAATCACTCCTCTTAGAAATAGGACGGCCACACATGCAGACCGCCAACGGGCGAAAGTGTAGTCCTCCAGCGCATCCCCTGTCGCGTCGTCCCTCAACGCATCCCAAAAACTGTCATCCTGAGCGAAGGCGCAGCCGGAGTCGAAGGACCTACATTCGCTTTTGCTATTGTTCGTTCTTGATATGACAGCACCCAAACCGTCCACACAAAGAATCAAAGCTTCAACACACCACCACCGGATCAAGCACCACCCGCACCTCATCCGCCCGCATCCCCACAATCCGCAACACCTTAGCGCGATTAGTAGTCCCACTCAGCAAGACGATCCGCCCCTTCGTCACCCGCAACCTATCCGCCAGAAACGCAATCAGCGCCTCATTCGCCCGCCTATCCACCGGAGGCGTCGTCAGCGAGATTTTCACCGCCTCCGCATGCACGCCCGTCACCGCATTCTTCCGCGCCTCTGGATGTACCCGCACGCTCACCACGCACCCATCCGTCGCATCCCGACGTAGCTCATGGTGCCGGATACAGCCGTTTTCCAAACAGCGCCGTTCCCACCCGCACGCACGTGCTACCCTCTTCGATCGCGACGGCAAAGTCATTCGACATCCCCATCGACAGCTCCACCACCGTCGAACACGTCCGCTGCGCCTCGTCCCGCAGCTCTCGCAGTCGTTGAAAATAAGGCCGCGCCACCTCCGCATCCTCCGACCAAGGCGGCACCGTCATCAATCCATGCGGAACGACGTGTTCCAGCCCCTGCATCGCCGCCAGCAGCCTCGTCAGCTCCTCCGGAGCAATCCCATGCTTCGACTCCTCATGGCTCAGCTTCACCTCGATCAGCACCGGCAGCTTCTTTCCTAGAGCCTTCGCCGCCGCATCCAGCCGCTGCGCAATCTTCAGCGAATCCACCGTATCCACCGCGGCAAACAGCTCCGCCGCCTTCGCCGTCTTGTTCGACTGCAACGGCCCGATCAGGTGCATCTCCAGGTCGCTCTGCCCTCCCAGCGACGCCGATTTCTCCTGGAACTCTTGCACACGGTTTTCGCCGAACAGCCGCTGTCCGGCCGCATAGGCCTCCAGCAGCGCCTCCACTGGATGCACCTTGCTCACCGCCATCAGCGCCACTTCGGTTTCGGAACGGTTGGCGCGCCGGCAGGCAAGCGCAATCTGGTCACGCAATTGGTTCAAGTTTGCTTCAATGGTCATCCTAGTGGCATCTTATCCTTAGAAGATATTTCGGAGAGTTCATGTACAGCCTGCGATGTTGTCCGACGACCCCCGCCAATTCCGAACGATGTTGAGCTGAGGGCGCTGTCTCGCAGATGCTCCATCCGTTACGAACTCCACGCATCAACACCTCCCACAAGGGAAAGGATTTTTTACCATGTCTATCCTGATTGGCGACACCGCGCCTGATTTCACCGCGCAGACCACCGAAGGCACTCTCAATTTCTACGACTACATCGACGGCCACTGGGCGGTCCTCTTCTCGCACCCCAAAAACTTCACCCCCGTCTGCACCACCGAGCTCGGCTACACCGCCCGCCTCAAGCCTGACTTCGACGCCCGTGGCGTCAAAGTCATCGGCCTCAGCGTCGATCAGCTCGAGTCGCACGAGCCCTGGGGCAAGGACATCGAAGAGACGCAGGGAACCGCGCTGAACTTCCCCCTCATCGCTGACACCGACCGCACTATCGCCAATCTCTACGGCATGATCCACCCCAACGCCTCCGACACCCTCACCGTGCGCTCCGTCTTCGTCATCGGACCGGACAAGAAGGTCAAACTTAGCCTCAACTACCCCGCCTCCACCGGCCGCAACTTTGACGAGGTCCTCCGCGTCATCGACTCTCTCCAGCTCACCGCGAAGCACCAGGTAGCAACACCCGTGAACTGGAAGAACGGCGACGACGTCATCATCAGCGGAGCCGTCTCCGACGAAGCAGCCCACGCGAAGTATCCCGAGGGCTTCAAGACCATCAAGCCCTACCTCCGTACCGTAGCCCAGCCTAAATAACTGAACGACCAAACCAAAAGCCCCATCCTCGACAGAGGATGGGGCTTTTTCTTTCTCGCCAAAGTGTAACTACAAAAGTGTAACTACAAAACCGTAACTCCGCTTTTGTAGTTACACACCCGAAATTGCGAATTGCATGCCCTCTCCGTGACAGACTTTTGTCAAGTTTTCACCTCAGACGCCACAGCCCTATTTCATCCTGTTTTGATTTCCTCTGTGCATTTCCCCTTATTTTGTGGGACTATTGTGGCGTCCACGGGCCCTGTTCCACCGCAAATTCAAACTCTCGAAGGAGTTCTCCCATGTCAGATTTCTCCCAGGGCCCCCAGGCAGTCACCCCTCATGCCTCCGGTTTGACCGACAACGTCGCGGGTGCACTGGCCTACGTTACCATCATTCCGGCCATCGTCTTCCTTGTGCTGGAACCGTATAACCGCAATGCTTTCATACGTTTCCACGCCTTTCAATGCCTTGGCCTCAGCGTCTGCGCCTTCGTCGGTTCGATGATTTGGATCATCCCGATCCTTGGCTGGATCATCGGTCTGTTGCTCATGCCGGTCTTCTTCGTCGCCTGGGTCCTCTGCATCGTCAATGCCTATCAGGGCAAGATATTCAAGCTGCCGTTCATTGGTCCATTCGTCGAAAATATGGCGAAATAGCAGCAAAGCAGCAAAGGGCGCGACCGAAGTCGCGCCCTTTGCCAGCACCTGCCGGGTTTAGCGGCCATGTTCTTCGAGGTATTTCTCTACTTCAAGTGCAGCCATGCACCCGCTGCCTGCCGCGGTGATGGCCTGACGGTAGCGGCGGTCCTGAATGTCGCCGCAGGCATAGACGCCGGGAATAACCTTGCCTTCGTGGGTGACGAAGACATTGTCTTTGGTCAGGATATAGCCGTCATCGTCGAGGTCGAGGATGCCCTTGAAGGCGTGGGCGTTGGGGATATGGCCGATGCCGAGGAACATGAAGCTCACGGGAAGGGTAGACTCCTCGCCGGAGACACGGTTCTTGAGACGGAGACCCTTAACATCCTTCTCTTCAACGCCGAGAACCTCTTCGACGGTGGTGTTCGAGATGAACTTGATCTGGGGATGGGCCATGGCGCGTTCGAGCATAATCTGCGAGGCACGAAAGCGTTCCGTGCGATTGATGAGAGTGACTTTGCTGGCAAAGCGAGTCAAAAAGAGGGCCTCTTCCATCGCGCTGTCGCCACCGCCTATGACGGCTATCTCTTTGCCTGAGGCAAAAAAGCCATCGCAGGTAGCGCAGGAACTGACGCCGTAGCCAATGAGGGCCTGCTCGGAGGGCAGGTTGAGCCAGCGGGCGCTCGCACCGGAGGCGATGATGAGCGTGCGGGTGTGGATGACCTCTTTGCCGACGGTGAGCTCGTAGGGGTGCTTCGAGAGATCGATGGAATTCAGGTGGGCCATGCGCAGCTCAGCCCCGAAGCGGGTGGCCTGCTTCTTCATGTTCTCGATGAGCTCGGGTCCCTGAATGCCTTCGGGCCAGCCGGGAAAGTTTTCCACCAGTGTCGTAATAGACAGTTGGCCGCCGGGTTCGTGGCCTTCGAGGACGAGCGGTTTGAGGTTTGAACGGCCAGCATAGATGGCGGCGGTGAGTCCGGAGCAACCTGAGCCGAGGATAACGGTATCGCGAGTCGTGATTTCAGACATATTGGCTCCACTAGTGTAAATGCGGCGCAGAGGAAAAGGATTCATGGGCCATTCGCCGGGGAGATTGGTGAAAGAATTGGAGCTATGGCGAATCTGACACTGGTGTATGGAATGCGGCTGCTTCCGGCGGATGAGGTTGTGAGCGTCGGTGAGGCTCCTGTAGCGTTAAAGAACGGTAACGAGGCGCATGTGACAATGCATGTGCTCGAAGGCTCGCGAGAGCAGATCGAGAAGCAGCTTCGGTTGAGCATCGACGCGTTTTTCGACTTCTACCCCGAAATCTGACTGAGTGGTTGTGTTGAATTGAGACATTGATGCCTTTGGGCACCTCTTCCGATGAAGAAGGAAGAGAGGCTGGAGGGCGTATATGGGCTTGTTTCTCAGGAAGCTATTCTTCTGGGCGTTGTCGATGGTGCTGACGGCATCTGGTCTAGCTGTGCGAGCGCCAGGGCAACCGGAGAACTCTCAGCTCAGAACTTCGACCGCGAGGGTTCCATTAGAATTCACGCTCGAGGATGAGCTCTACCGGATGTCGCAGCAAGCGGGCGTCATCTTTGCCGGGCAGGTTCTGGCGATCCATCGGCAAGAGAGCCTGGGGGAGGGGACCGGCTGGGTAGAGGTCGACTTTCAGATCGCGCAAGCGGTTCGCGGATGCACCAGCCAGGGGGTATACGTTCTGCGTGAGTGGGCTGGTCTGTGGACCGGGGGGAGAGACCGTTACCGTGTGGGCCAGAGACTGTTGATGCTGCTCCATACGCCGAGTGCCTCTGGCTTGACGTCTCCTGTGGGTGGACAGGTTGGGGCGATTCCGATTACAGGAGACGGAGCCGCGCCGGGGCCGAAGGACGAGTTTGTCACCGCTGGAGAGCAGGCGGTGGACCTGCGCTGGGTGCAGACGCGGCTCGAGCGGACGACCTCCAACAGGGAAAGGTTTCACGGTAAGCCGATCGCTCCTCTTGATCCTGTCTTCGTCGGTAGGGAACGGACGCCGATGGTGACGCGCAAGGTCCCGATCCTGGATGCGAGGAATAATCAGCGCCTGGGGGCAAATGCTCCAAGCGGAAGCGGGTTTGTCCCGGCTTCTGCGGGATTGGAAGACGCGGTCAATCAGACCAGCTCCGGTGACTTGGCGTTGGGGGCAACCTTGCGCGGCGTTTTGGCGATGCTTGGGGCGTGGGAGGCGGAGCAGGCCAATGCTGCGCGGTAGACGGGGACGACGAAGTCTGGCTGCGGCGCTCGGGTTGATGGCGTTTGCCCTTGCGGGTGCAGACGGCGCAGAGGCATCGAGCCCGCGCTGGATAACGGGGCCGCCGTACTTCACTACTGTTCAAACCCCGGTTATCTGGTATGTCGATCAGCCAGCCTATTTCACCGATTCTGGTGATCTGAGCGCATCGGTGAATCATGCGGCGGCTGATGCGATGGTTGCAGCCGCTGCCTCGGTCTGGAATGTGCCAAGCGCGCGAATCGTCCTGCAACAGGGAGGGGAACTCGCCGAGCATGTGAGTGGAGCGAACGTCTATCTCGGCTCGAACGGACTGGTGTTCCCACCAGATGTTCAGAGTACAAACTACGCTTCCGTTCAGATTGCTGTGATTTATGACAGTGATGGGTCGGTAACTGATCTGTTGTTAGGAGGCGGTGCGAGCAATCCAAATGGTTGCCGCCAGAACGCTGTGACCGAGAGCGTGGACTCGATTACGCCGGCAGGCTTTATCCAGCATGCGGTGTTGATCTTGAATGGCCTGTGCACCGGGCCCGATCCCGAGCAGCAACTCCAGATGCAGTATCAGTTGGAGCGTGCTTTCGGGCGTGTCCTTGGCCTGGGGTGGTCGCAGTTGAACGACAACGTTTTTACAGGAACTCCGCAGCCGACCTTCGCGCAGAACCTGAACTGGCCGATCATGCACCCGATCGACGTGATCTGTGGCCTGTACACCTACCAGTGCTTGCAGCAACCCTTCAAGCTACGTGACGATGATGTGGCGTCGATCACGATGTTGTATCCGGTTACGGCAGGAAATGTTGCCGCGGGAAAGCAGCTGAGTACAACCCGGTCGAGCACTCTCGACGGGGTTATACTCTTCCCTTCCTTAGAGGGCATGGCGGGCGTGAATGTTGTTCTCCGCCGTAACGCTCTCCCGCAACAAGTGACGGATACGTGGGACGATGTATCCGCGGTCAGCGGTTTTGACTTTCAACAGATTGTTGGGAATCCGATTACTCCCAAACCTACGAGCATGGCGGGAAGCCTGGGGGCTCTCACTCCAGTCACTTCTCGCGGCTATCTTCAAGACCCGGAAGGCTACTTCATCTTCCCTTGGATACCGTTGCCTAGCGGGGAGACAGGCCAGGACATCCTGATGCATACCGAGGCGATCAATCCTTTGTATACAGGGGAGTACTCGATTGGCCCCTATCCGGCGTCCACGGTAACTCCCTCTGGAAGCAGCACGGCTTGGCGTTTCAATGACATCACGCCGGGGTGGTCTCGCTTTTTTCAAGAGATAGCGCAGAACACCGCAACGACCTGTTCGACACCAGGAGATGGAACACAGACCTCGCCGGCTGCCGTGCCGCAGGGAGGATGGTGGACCGATCTTATCTGCGGATCGAACTCGAATCGCTGGTCCTTTGCCCATTCAGCCTGGACTTCTCTTCCCATACAAGCGAACCGCAGCCTCACTATTGAGGTGACGGCGCTGGATGAGACTGGCACGGCAACGGCTAATAAACTGAGGCCAGTGATGGGGGTGTGGCATGCGACGGATGCAACCGGATCCACTCCCAGCGTGGCAGCTGTGGTGACGGCGTTCAATAGTGTGTCCACGGGAATGACGACGCTGGCTGCGCAGAGCTCGCAAGCCGATACCTTTCGCATTGCCATCTCGGATGAGCGAGGCGTTGGGCGCCCCGATTTCTCCTATCAGGCACGGATACTCTATGCAGACAGCGTTGCTCCGGCTATCAGCGGAGCTGGGGCCCAGGTGACAATTACAGGGGTGGGATTTCGCTCGGGAAATACAGTCACCATCGATGGGATAGCGGCGAAGGTGACGAGCTGGACATCTACGACGATTGTTGCGACCGTACCTTTTCTGAAAGCCGTGCCAGTGGGGACAACGGTGGCAGTGGATGTAGTTGTGACCGACCTGTCAACCCAGGGCACGACGGTGATGAGCGGGGCGTTCCAGTATGTCTATACGGCTCCGGTTTATACGTTGCTCCTGGTCTCGGGACCGTCGGGCAGTCTACCCATCACGTTGCCCGCAACAGAACCATTTGTTGTCAAGGTATTGGATGTAGATGGAGTAAAACCACTGACGGGTGTGCCTGTAGTGTTTTCAGCGACGGTGGGATCGGTCGTGTGGGAGGCTTGTGGGACGGTTGTGTGTACGGTGGTGACGGATGCAAATGGGCAGGCATCGGCACCGGTCACGCCGTCGACTGTTGGAGCTGTGACGTTGCAGGCTGCCGCACTTGGGTTGACCCAGTCGGTCTCGTTTCAGGCTGTGCCTCTGGTCCGTGCCGTCACGATGGACCCTCCGCTGGAGTATCTGGCGGAGGGTGCGATTGTGAGTTGGAGCACGACGGCGAGTTTTTTTCAGCAGGGGCTTGCGGCAACAGGAGAGGCGGTGGTGTGGACGGTTCCTGGTTCGATGACGCTTTCAGCGACGCAGGTGTTTACCGACTCCCAGGGATCAGTGCAGACGATGGTGTCGGCTGGCCCTCTGGCCTCTGGGGAGCAAGTGGCTGGATCAGCGTGCGCGTGGGGGGGTGTCTGCGGGAGTTTTGCAGCCCAGGGAGTAGACTCCTCGCAGTTTGTCGTGGTGCTCGAAGGTGGTGCGGGGCAATCTGTTCCAGCTACGGGGAGCCTGCTGCCATTGACGATCAAAGTCACGAATGGAGTGGGAGATCCTGTGGCTGGAGCGGCGCTACGGATTCATCAGACGGTGAGCCAGTGGACGGCACCGTGTCCGGCCCAAGGTCGCTGCCCTGTCGCGCCAACCTATGAGGCGTTGACTACTGCGGGGACCTCCGACAGCAACGGTATGATGACATTGACACCGCTCCAGATCTCCGGTGCAGAGGTGACGGATATTGTTGTGACCTCCGGCACGCAAGGCTTTGTATCGCTGAGCTTGCAAAAGCATCCGTGAGTGGAAAAGATGGTGCGACTGGCCTGCTTCGGCATCACACTAGAGGAAGCATGGACCTTAATCGTAGAGACGGCTGGAGAATTCAACGTATGACAGTTGTGGCAACAGCATTGGGTGGCAAGGTGCGCAAGCGCGTCGTGATTCTTGGTGGTGGGTTTGGCGGATTGCATGCCGCTATGGGGCTTCGTAAGCTGCCAGTGGATGTGACGCTGGTCGATCGTAGAAATCACCATACGTTTCAGCCGTTGCTGTACCAGGTGGCGCTTGCGGTACTCTCTCCAGCTGACATTGCTCAGCCAATTCGATCGATCCTCAGCCATCAGAAAAACATTGAAGTGTTGATGGATGAAGCTACCGGTTTCGACCTAAAACAGAGGCTGGTTCTGCTGAAGACGGGCGCTCGGTTGGAGTATGACTACCTAGTGATTGCGACCGGGTCAACTCACTCTTATTTCGGCAATGATGGGTGGGCGAAGCTGGCTCCAGGACTCAAAACAGTGGAGGATGCGACCGAGATACGGCGGCGTGTTCTATTGGCCTTTGAGCTGGCAGAGCGGCAGATGCTTGAGACTGGCTCGCATCCCGCGCTGAACTTTGTCGTTATTGGGGGCGGGCCGACCGGGGTAGAACTTGCCGGTGCTATTAGCGATATCGCGAAGCTTTACATGGCGAGAGACTTCCGTCACATCGATCCCTCTACGGCTCAAGTGATGATTCTAGAAGGATCGCCGTACATCCTCGGAAGCTACCCGCCGGATCTACAGGCGAAGGCGCGGGGACAATTGGAAGCGCTAGGCGTCAAACTGAGGACCGGTGCCCATGTCACCGACGTGCAACCCGGATATGTCATGGTAGGCGATGAGCGGATCGATGCCGTGGTGACGCTGTGGGCGGCGGGCGTTCAGGCATCACCGCTGGGCAAGCTGCTGGGCGTCGAGACGGACAAGCGAGGATGCGTTATGGTGGACGAATACCTGAATCCGCCCGAGCATCCTGAGATATTCATCTGCGGTGATCTGGCGCATGTGATGCAGGACGGTAAACAGGTTCCTGGAGTGGCTCAGCCAGCCATGCAGATGGGCGATTATGCTGCAGCCCGCATTGGACGGCTGATTGGTCTGAGCCACGGTAGCGAGGGAACGGGCAGAAACAAAGGGTTCCGCTACTTCGACAAAGGCGATATGGCCACAATCGGACGAAAGGCGGCGGTTGCAAACTTGCGCTGGCCGTTCAAGGCGCATTGGAGCGGATTCCCAGCATGGGCCGCCTGGCTGGTCGTCCACATCTTCTTCCTTATCGGATTCCAGAACCGGTTTTCGGTCTTCTGGTCGTGGGCATGGACCTATGTTGGGGAGCAGGATGGGGTGAGATTGATCACTGGTTCACAAGAACTGCCGGGATGGGAGACGAAGGATGATCTCTCCGGAAACCCACCCTCCCGGCCGCTGGATCTGGGCTCGCCGAAATCGAATTGATGCGTAGTACGAGACGAGATAGTAGGTTAGTCGGCTGCCAATTTATGGCTGAGCTGATCATCCACGGATCGTCCCTGTTTGCCTTCGCCCTTACGGTGGCCACGATTCTTAAGGACAAAAGTGGCTTTGCAGAAGCGGCACTCCCAAGGATAGAACCCCAACCTTTGCAGGATGAACTTCTGAAAGAAACCATCCTGTTTCACACGCCTAGCCTGTAAGGCTTCGCACTTCGGACATGCTGTTTGAGGCATATCAAAAACCTCTCTTTTTATATTGATTCAAGGCAGAGCCATGACCAGAAGGTCAAAAAAATCAGTTCAAGTAGCTTCTTCATAAGCACGAATACAATATGCTGCGAGAGCAAATCTGTCCAGACAGGTCTAAGGTCGCTCTATTGGGCGCTTCCGAACTGCAAAACGACCGCATTTTGTTACTAAAGTATAATTTAATATACGCCAAAAGTAACGGAAAGGTTCGGAGAGATTTACCCCGCTGGAAGTTCTTATCGGCTTGTCTTCTCTCTTGAATGAAGGACGTGGATCTTCGTCGCTTAAATGAAGATCCTTCGTGACACGGGTTAGCGAGCATACTGACATAACGGAGGATTTGGTGATGGCGTTTTTCGGTGGTGGCGAAAAGGTTCAGGTGGTTGCGGAGATTCATGCGAGGACTGGATGCAAGGAGGCTGTTCGAGCCATGCTGACGGCGCTGGTTGTACCTTCTCGCAAGGAGAACGGCTGCAAACAGTACCATCTGCACGAAGACACAAAGAACCCCGGCAGTTTTGATACTTGTGAGGAGTGGGCCAGCGAGGCTCTGCTCGAAGAGCACCTGGGTCGAGCGAAACAGACGCTGGAGCAGGCAGAGCCACTGCTCGATGGAGATCTGAAACTGGTGGTGCTGAAGCTGCTGGTATGAAGAGGTGGCATGAATGAAAGGGCAGCCTTGAGAGGCCGCCCTTTGTTGCGGTTACGCAAGTGTTTATGCTCCGACGGGCTCTGCGACCTTGACCCGTACTGGCGTGAGCCAGTTGTAGCGATCGGCCTTGAGGCCATTGACGATATTGAAGAACTCATCATGAAGCGCCTTAGTGATTGGACCCATGGTGCCATCGCCTACGAGGATGCGATCGACCGAACGCAGATGCGTCACTTCGGCTGCAGTTCCGGTGAAGAATGCCTCATCGCAGATGTAAAGCATCTCGCGAGGAAGTGCCTGTTCAACCACGGGAATACCGAGATGGTGTGCCAGTGTAAGGACGGAGCTGCGGGTGATCCCATTCAATACCGAGTTGGCAAGAGGTGTGGTGTAGAGCACTCCGCCACGGACGAGGAAGAGATTCTCGCCCGACCCCTCAGACAGATAGCCGTTCACATCGAGCGCAATTCCTTCGGAGTAGCCGTTGACTTCGGCTTCCATGCGGATCAGCTGCGAGTTCATATAGTTCGCGCCAGCCTTGGCGAGCGACGGCATGGTGTTCGGAGCGAGCCGGCTCCAACTGGAGACGCAGACGTCTGCGCCCTCGTTGCCCGGGACATACTTACCCCAAGGGAAGTTCGCGATATACACCTCGACGGGCGACTTAAGTGGATTGACTCCGATCTCGCCGTAACCGCGGAAGGCAATGGGACGGACATAGCAAGGGGCTACACCGTTTGCCTCTACGACATCGACTACGGCTGCGATAAGCTGGTCGACGGTATAGGGTAGCGGCATGCGATAGATCTTCGCGGAGTCGATAAGGCGTTGCATGTGTTCCGGAAGGCGAAAGATGCCTGCCGCGCCCGGCTGCGTGTAACAGCGGATGCCCTCGAAGACAGAGGAGCCGTAGTGGATGACATGACTCATCACATGGATCTGGGCCTTGTCCCAAGGGATGAGCTGTCCGTTGTGCCAGATGTTTTCGGTGGTCTGTAAAGGCATGATGGTGCTCCATTCGGTAGCGAAACTAAAAGTGAAACAATTATAGCGATCTCTAGCGTCGGAGATTTCAGCGCGGGAAACAAGCGTGATGTGTTGGAAATACGCACGGGTTCAGGAAAAGCCTGTCGTGACAGCTTCATGATCTTCGTGTTGGATTTTGAAGAAGAGAAATCGTTCTCTGCTCGCAGGATATGAACTCGCGAGATAATGAGGGAGTGATGTTTGATCCACATAGCGTAAGCCTGATGGTTCTCGAGCGATCGGCCTACGTGCGCTTCTCGTTATTGGCGCTGAGTTCGATCTTCTTCCTCGTCGATCCGTTTGCTGCGCTACCGACATTTTTGGCGGTGACCGATGGCGCTGACACGGTACGGCGCCGTCGCATGGCCCGCAAGGCCTCACTTACGGCATGGCTGTTTCTCTCCGCGTTCGCTCTTGGCGGTCAGTACATCTTCCGCATGTTCGGCATCACACTGCCGGCGTTCGAGATCGCGGGCGGGATTATCCTGCTGCTGATCGGGCTCGATATGCTTGAGGCAAAACGTTCGGCGACGCAGGAGTCCAGCGGCGATACGGTAGCTGCGGCAAGCAAGGAAGACGCGGGCATAGTGCCACTAGGCATACCGATGCTCGCCGGACCTGGCTCGATCACAAGCGTCATGGTACTCGTTGGACAAGCGCAGACGCGCTGGCAGATGGTTGCCATCCTTGCGTCGATCTTTATTACCGCGTTGGTGTGCTATCTGGTGTTGGGAAATTCGGACAAGGTGGCGCGCGTGCTGGGCGACACGGGCATTCGCATCCTAGTCCGCATCATGGGCCTGCTGTTGGTCGCGTTGGCCGTGCAGTATTTCGTCAACGGAATGGTAGACCTGGGTGTAATTACGAAGCCTTCCTAATAGTTAATGCACAATCATGCCGGTGGCGGCGACTGCCAGGCCGCCGATTCCAAGAGCAAGTCCGAGAAAGAAATAACCGCGATTGCGCGTAAATAGCGTGACGGAGCAGAGTACGACGGCGATCTGCAATAGGGCTTCGCCGAGATCGTACCAACTGGCCTGGGTCTCGGCATGATGCACCTCTGCCTCGAGCTCTCGCGCTTTGGCCTGTTCTTCGGTCAGATCGTCCCTCCACTTCGCAATATGGGCTTTGTACTCGACGACCTTTTGCTGGGTCGTCTGGCTTGGGTTGGGCTGTAGCCCAAGCGTGTCAACGACGACGGCCAGATTGTCCTGGCGAATCTTCTTTGCCTGGTACTCGTTCCATTGGTCGCCAGCCTTGGACTGCATAAGCACGGCTTCGGTGTGAGTGCGATGGCCAAGCACAGTGACCATAGCAACAAGGACGGCAAGAATAGAGATAGCCAGGGAGATCTTGGTGAGCGATTCCTCGTGCTTGCCTTCGCCGGCTTCCTTCAACTGGTTGGAGAATTCCTGTATCTCGTTGGCTTCCATGGAGGAATTCTAGCTCTGACATGCCAGAAACACTCTCCCAATGTTGTACGCACAATGTGGAAGACGCTATTGCACGAGGGAAAGGTGGCCTCTTCGAGCAGGTCATTCTCGCGAATGAAGACGTTTTCGAATATTTCTCAAAGTTTTAAAGATGCGTCTTTATTGGGTCAAATTGGCTTTTCTACAAAAAGGACGCGTTATCAACAGGCTGGGACTTGCATGGATCCAGCACCGCTGATAATCTCAGGAAGTCGCAAAGAGGTAACGAGCTTGTAAGCGGGCAATGTGGAGCTTACAAGTGAGAAAACAAAAGACTTGCAGAGATGTGAAAAGCAAGTTACTCTGAGTGAGTTGAAGAAATAAGAAACAAGCTTCGCACCTCGGCTCTGGATAGCAAGTGAGCGAAAGGGAAGTCGGAGCGCAGTCCAAGCGTTTGATCAAAGTGCAGAGCCTAAGGCCTGCCGATCCAAACCCAAGCCACTGCAGTTGAAGTATCAGGAGCTTAGTGCTCCGCGACAGCTTTCTGTCGTTACGGTGTTTTGAGTTTTTGCGCTGTGCGAGCGGTCGAGCATCTTGCTTTCGAAAGAGAAAAGTAAGAGAGTTGAAAATAAAGGCTTGACATTGACATCGAGTTTCGATAGTCTTAGAAAGTTCGCTGAAACGTCGAACGCTGCTGAGTAACGCTAATAGCGACTCCTGAAGCGGCAAATCAAGACGATAAACAGTGCTACCAAGTTCGAGGACATAACCATGGCTTTGCCTGGTGAGTCCTTGATCCAAAGCTGCCCGCTTAGGCGGATGCAGTCAGGATCTTTGACAACATAGTTGAACGTGCCAGTCGTGAGATGATGCGAAATTTGGTTTAGTCATTCTCACTAGTATTAAACCTTCGGTCTTTCGAGCACTGAAGGCGCTTGATCCGCACCGACCCCTGTCGATGTGCGGCAAGCAAACCAAGATTAAACGAGAGTTTGATCCTGGCTCAGAATCAACGCTGGCGGCGTGCCTAACACATGCAAGTCGCACGAGAAAGGGGCTTCGGCCCTGAGTAAAGTGGCGCACGGGTGAGTAACACGTGACTAACCTACCTTCGAATGGGGAATAACTGAGAGAAATCTTAGCTAATACCGCATAATACCTACGGGTCAAAGCAGTAATGCGTTTGAAGAGGGGGTCGCGGTCGATTAGTTAGTTGGCGGGGTAATGGCCCACCAAGACGATGATCGATATCCGGCCTGAGAGGGCGCACGGACACACTGGAACTGAAACACGGTCCAGACTCCTACGGGAGGCAGCAGTGGGGAATTTTGCGCAATGGGGGAAACCCTGACGCAGCAACGCCGCGTGGAGGATGAAATATCTTGGTATGTAAACTCCTTTCGATGGGGAAGATTATGACGGTACCCATAGAAGAAGCCCCGGCTAACTTCGTGCCAGCAGCCGCGGTAATACGAGGGGGGCAAGCGTTGTTCGGAATTATTGGGCGTAAAGGGTGCGTAGGCGGTTTGACAAGTCTCATGTGAAATCTCTGGGCTCAACCCAGAGTCTGCATGGGAAACTGTCGGGCTTGAGTATGGGAGAGGTGAGTGGAATTTCCGGTGTAGCGGTGAAATGCGTAGATATCGGAAGGAACACCTGTGGCGAAAGCGGCTCACTGGACCATAACTGACGCTGATGCACGAAAGCTAGGGGAGCAAACAGGATTAGATACCCTGGTAGTCCTAGCCCTAAACGATGATTGCTTGATGTGGCAGGTACCCAATCCTGCCGTGTCGAAGCTAACGCGATAAGCAATCCGCCTGGGGAGTACGGTCGCAAGGCTGAAACTCAAAGGAATTGACGGGGGCCCGCACAAGCGGTGGAGCATGTGGTTTAATTCGACGCAACGCGAAGAACCTTACCTGGGCTCGAAATGTAGTGGAATCCGGCAGAAACGTCGGCGTCTAGCAATAGACCGCTATATAGGTGCTGCATGGCTGTCGTCAGCTCGTGTCGTGAGATGTTGGGTTAAGTCCCGCAACGAGCGCAACCCTTATCTTCAGTTGCTACCATTTAGTTGAGCACTCTGACGAAACCGCCTCGGATAACGGGGAGGAAGGTGGGGATGACGTCAAGTCCTCATGGCCTTTATGTCCAGGGCTACACACGTGCTACAATGGCCGGTACAAACCGCTGCAACCCCGCGAGGGTGAGCTAATCGGAAAAAGCCGGCCTCAGTTCGGATTGGAGTCTGCAACTCGACTCCATGAAGCTGGAATCGCTAGTAATCGTGGATCAGCATGCCACGGTGAATACGTTCCCGGGCCTTGTACACACCGCCCGTCACATCACGAAAGTGGGTTGCACTAGAAGTCGGTGCGCTAACCGCAAGGGAGCAGCCGCCCAAGGTGTAATTCATGATTGGGGTGAAGTCGTAACAAGGTAGCCGTAGGAGAACCTGCGGCTGGATCACCTCCTTTCTAAAAGAGAACGTCTCGGCACACTTTAGCGCCCTGCGATCGCAGGCAGCCTTCGGGTTGAGTTGAGGTGATGTTGTCGAGTACCATCTGTAACTGCTTTGGCAAGTGCAGATGAGCCTGAACTAACCCTTCTTTTTTTCGTATTCGGTCAACACCGATGGTCAGAAGCGGCGTAGCTGCTTCGCGCGTTCAACTGTGTCCTCGAAACCTTTCGAGAGAGCTCGATTCTTGATTCCTCGGAGTCAAAACAGAGCAGCCTGCGCATCGGTTGTTCCAGTAAAATGGAGCGACCGATGTTGTAGAGTCGGGCCTGTAGCTCAGTTGGTTAGAGCGCACCCCTGATAAGGGTGAGGTCGGTAGTTCGAATCTACCCAGGCCCACCATCTTTATCCCGGTTTTCAGTTATACTGATTATCAATGGGGCTGTAGCTCAGTTGGGAGAGCGCCTGCTTTGCAAGCAGGATGTCATCGGTTCGATCCCGGTCAGCTCCACCATAAACTCTTGAAAAGGTTACGTTCAACAAGCGATGTCTGCTTGAGGTTGAGTCTCCGTTAGTGCGGTGATTGAACCTTGAGCAGGAATGCTCAAGCCGCCTCAGGGCGCGATCAGCGATTGCAGCAATGCAACACCGCTCAACGATTTTTGACAACTGAATAGATTGGGTAAATATAACTACAAGGCTGAGCAGCTTATGCTTCCAGGTTGTTTCTGGCGGCTATGCTGTCAATCAGTATTGAGTGTCTTTAGAATATTCGTGCAAAAGCCCTTCGGGGTGAATAGCACAGGCGTGGACTATTATCAAAACGTAGATTGCTCTACAGGTAGAGGTTGTATCTCTGCTGCGTGCGAGTAAATTCTATGGTCAAGCTACTAAGGGCGCACGGTGGATGCCTTGGCAGAAACAGGCGATGAAGGACGCGGCAAGCTGCGATAAGCTTCGGGGAGCGGCACACACGCGTTGATCCGGAGATTTCCGAATGGGGAAACCCACCTAGGCAAAACCTAGGTATGTCCTACTGAATTCATAGGTAGGAACAAGCGAACGGAGGGAAGTGAACCATCTCAGTACCTCCAGGAGGAGAAAGAAACCTCGATTCCGAGAGTAGTGGCGAGCGAAATCGGAACAGCCCAAACCCGTGACATTTCGGTGTCTCGGGGGTTGTAGGGCCTGCAAAAGTAGAGTTACCAATCTGGTTGTTAGCTGAATCTTCTGGAAAGGAGATCCAAAGAGGGTGACAGACCCGTAGGCGAAAACGATCCAGACTCGAAGCAGGTACCTGAGTAAGGCGGGGCACGAGAAACCCTGCTTGAATCCACGGGGACCATCCCGTAAGGCTAAATACTCGTTTCTGACCGATAGTGAACCAGTACCGTGAGGGAAAGGCGAAAAGCACCCCATTGAGGGGAGTGAAAAGTACCTGAAACCGTGTGCCTACAAGCAGTGGGAGGACTATGGCCGAAAGGCAATGTCTGACCGCGTGCCTATTGCATAATGAGCCGGCTAGTTATTCTTGTCAGCAAGGTTAAGCGTGAGCGAGCCGCAGCGAAAGCGAGTCTGAATAGGGCGATAAGTTGGCAGGAATAGACGCGAAGCGGGATGATCTACCCTTGGCCAGGTTGAAGATAGGGTAATACCTATTGGAGGACCGAACCGGTGTTTGTTGAAAAAAGCTCGGATGAGCTGAGGGTAGGGGTGAAAGGCTAATCAAATTCCGTGATAGCTCGTTCTCTCCGAAATAGCTTTAGGGCTAGCGTCGGGTGATTTGGATCGGTGGTAGAGACATGGATGGACTAGGGGGCTTTCCGGCTTACTGAATCCAACCAAACTTCGAATGCCGATCACAACCAGCCCGGCAGTCAGACTGTGGGGGCTAAGCTTCACAGTCAAAAGGAAAACAGTCCAGACCGCCAGCTAAGGTCCCAAAATTACAGTTAAGTGGGAAAGGAAGTCGGAACTCTCAGACAGCCAGGAGGTTGGCTTAGAAGCAGCCATCCTTTAAAGAAAGCGTAATAGCTCACTGGTCAAGAGGTCCGGTGCCGACAATACAACGGGGCTAAAACTGTATACCGAAGCTGCGGATGTCTCGAAAGAGACGTGGTAGGAGAGCATTCTCTCGTGGATGAAGCGTAACTGGGAAGATACGTGGACATTAGAGAAGAGACCCTGCCGGCATAAGTAGCGATAATGAAGGTGAGAACCCTTCACGCCGAAAGTCTAAGGTTTCCTGAGGAAGGTTAATCCGCTCAGGGTTAGTCGGTCCCTAAGCTGAGGCCGAAAGGCGTAAGCGATGGATATCCGGTTAATATTCCGGAACTCCCGATTTTTCGTTATCACGATGGGGTGACGCATAAGGATAAGCTGGACCTCCTATGGCTATGGGGTTCGATACGCGTAAGCTGGTTTCTCTAGGCAAATCCGGAGAGACTTAACAGTGAGGCGTAAAGCAGTAAGCCGTATGGCTGAAAGCAGCTGATTTCATGGTGCCAAGAAAAACCTCTAAGGAGAGAAATTGGGAACCGTACCACAAACCGACACAGGTAGACGAGGAGAATATCCAAAGGCGCTCGAGTGAAAGCTTGTTAAGGAACTCGGCAAATTAGACCCGTAACTTCGGGAGAAGGGTCGCCACTAGGGTGCAAGCCCAAAGTGGCCGCAGTGAAACGCGAACGGCGACTGTTTAACAAAAACACAGGTCTCTGCAAAGTCAAAAACGACGTATAGGGGCTGACTCCTGCCCGGTGCCGGAAGGTTAAAAGGAGAGGTTAGCCGCAAGGCGAAGCTTTGAATTGAAGCCCCGGTGAACGGCGGCCGTAACTATAACGGTCCTAAGGTAGCGAAATTCCTTGTCGGGTAAGTTCCGACCTGCACGAATGGAGTAACGATCGTTCGACTGTCTTAACGAGTTGCTCGGCGAACTTGTAGTACCGGTGAAGATGCCGGTTACCCGCAGCTAGACGAAAAGACCCCGTGCACCTTTACTATACTTTTACTATGAGTTACGGCCATTGCTGCGCAGGATAGGTGGGAGGCTTTGATACCAGACTTTTGGGTTTGGTGGAGCCAACGGTGAGATACCACCCTGCGATTGTTGTGATTCTAACCTGCTCCCCTTATCGGGGAGAGGGACATAGTAAGACGGGTAGTTTGACTGGGGCGGTCGCCTCCTAAATTGTAACGGAGGCGCGCGAAGCTACACTCAGGTCGTTTGGAAATCGACCGTCGAGTGCAAAGGCATAAGTGTGGTTAACTGCGAGACCTACAAGTCGAGCAGATGCGAAAGCAGGCCTTAGTGATCCGGTGGTTCTGTATGGAAGGGCCATCGCTCAACGGATAAAAGGTACGCCGGGGATAACAGGCTGATCGAAGCCAAGAGTTCATATCGACGCTTCGGTTTGGCACCTCGATGTCGGCTCATCACATCCTGGAGCTGTAGAAGGTTCCAAGGGTTAGGCTGTTCGCCTATTAAAGTGGTACGTGAGCTGGGTTCAGAACGTCGCGAGACAGTTCGGTCTCTATCTGCTGTGGGCGTAGGAGATTTGAAGAGGGCTGTCCTTAGTACGAGAGGACCGGGATGGACGAACCTCTTGTGTTCCAGTTGTCCTGCCAAGGGCACGGCTGGGTAGCGAAGTTCGGTTGTGATAACCGCTGAATGCATATAAGCGGGAAGCACGCTCTAAGATGAGATCTCCCAACCCAAAAGGGAAATGAAGGGCCCAGGAAGACCACCTGGTTGATAGGCTGGAGGTTGAAGTGCAGTAATGCATGTAGCTTACCAGTACTAATCGCCCGTTCGGCTTGTCCATAGAATTTACTCTGCGCAGTGAGAAAGTCCACTGTTCTAGAGTCATTCAATACAAGCTTTGTAGTTATATCTTTTGGAAACTACGCAATAAGTAATAACGTCTAAAACCCAATCTATTCAGTTGTGGAAGATCGCGAAAGCGAAATTCTCAAGTTTGCCGGTGAGTTTACCGCGAGGGTCACACCCGTTCCCATCCCGAACACGGAAGTTAAGCCTCGTTGGGCCGATGGTACTGCACGCGTAAGTGTGTGGGAGATTAGGTGATCGCCGGCATAATCTAAAGCCCCATCCTTTATTGGATGGGGCTTTTTGCTGTCCGCTAGTTGCGTGCGGAGGCTGCTCTCGGAAGATAATCTCAACAAAGGCCCCTGGGCTATGAGCGAAATTTATAAGAAATGGCGCAACATCACGTCGGTAGAAGCAAAATGCGTGGGCAATCATGCTCTGCACCAGGCATCTGAATTAGGGATACCCGTTTCTATTGTAGTTGTGGATCGTGCCGGAGTTATTTTGTTAGTCGAAATGGATGACGATGCGTCTCCCGGAACGCCAGAGGAATCCACCGTAGAAGCTAAAAGAGCTTCTCGTTATGCCTGTGCTCTTCATGGCGTAGTGCCCATGGGAGTATCTGGCGGCCCAGGAGAACAGGACATCTCTATTGCGCTTGCGGCTGCGGAAAGCATCAAGTGAAGCGCGCGAAGCATTGAGCAGAGCAGAGGTCGCAAATAATGCGGAAGGCGCTTGCTGGTGTAAAAAAAAGCACGTCCCACAGTTGTCTAGGCCCGGCATTTGCTATTGCATATTTTTCTGATTGCGGGAAAGAGTCACTACAGGACAGATTCTACATTAGCGCGCCACAACGATAGAGACGATCCGTCGATCGATACATAACATAACGAAGAGAGCTTAAGGTGCTAGTTCGGTGTCATGGGATAAGCCGTCTGCCCGAGGTCGAGGGCGATCAGCCCACGGAGGAAGAAGCTCGACACGTATCCGATCGGCTTCTTCCACATCGATCTGGCTGAGGTCAGGACCGCCGAGGGAACGCTCTACTTATTCGTGGCCATCCCTCCGGCAGGCTTGTCTGCTTCATGGGATCGAGCACCGACTGAGCAAGCTCAACTATTCCTGGACCAACGGACAGGTCGAATGCATGAACAGAACCATCGAGGGGCACACACCCGACGAATATCTCTGCAAACTCCGGACGCAAACCCCAGACACATTTACTCTCGACCCAATCCAGCAAATCACGGAACTAAACAACTAAAGCCTGCTAGAAATACAGACGCGAGAGGAGCAGATATGGCGGCCGATTCTGTCCTGGCTGTTTCGTACAAGTTATCGTCGATTATGCCTCAACTTTTCTACTCAGCTAACTAATTGTCGTCGTCCTTTGAGGAGGAGCGATGGTTGCGGCGTTCCGCATCTCTTTGCTGTTCTGCCTGCCGGACCAGATTATCGGCTTCTCGTAGCCGAGCTTTCACCGCAGTATCGTTTAGACTTTTGCCACCAGGTCCTGTGGCAACCTGACTGCCATCTGCGCCGATGCTAATGTGGGTTCCATCCGGACCTGTATAGGTTTTGCTTCCATCGGCATTCTGGGTATAGTGAGTCCCATCCCTGCCGGAGTAGATTTTGCTCCCGTCAGATCCTTCTGTCAGCTTCGTTCCATCCTTGCTTTTATAAGTACTGCTTCCATCGGCATTGGCCGTGATGTGAAGTCCATCTTTGCCGACAATTACGCTGCTTCCGTCGGAACCGGAGATAACGCGGACGCCGTCTTTCCCCACATAAACGCTGCTGCCATCCGCGCTATTGATCGAAACCTGTGGAGGTGTCGGCGGCGTAGGAGCAACGGGTGGTAAAGGAGCGATCGACGCCTTACGAAGTGATACATCTCCCTGACTTGTATTGATACGGATGAGCGATCCTCCCTTGCCGACAGTTCCATTCAGCGTTTTGCGGCTATCATTCTGCTCACCTGGCAGGGAAAAATCGTTATCCATGTCTCCATCGGAGGTCTCGGCGCTTACCGTGAAATTTGCCTTATCTGGTAGCGTCAGACACACCGACCCGTTACGGTTCTGCACAGTGATATTCCCAAGCGGCGGTGCACTCGTCAGGTTTACCGCACCATTTTTGTTCGTGACGGAGAGATCCCCTGAGATGCGCTCCAGAGTGACAATCTTGTCGCGGGTTGTCAGAACGACCGGCCCGACAGCCTGATCGGCCGAGATGTTTTCCGGGCTGACATTCAACTCTCCATCAAGACGCCCCAGCTGGAAGTCTGTACGGTTGGTGTGGAACTTTACGCCGCTGGTGATGTGCTCAAGATGAGTCGTTCCGTAGAAGTCACCCGATAGGCTTGCAGCTCCTTTGACATCGGAGAGGGTAAGGTCCTGCCCATGCCCCTCGAGAGTGACTGGACCGCTGATGGCGTGCGCCGAAAAGGATGATCCGCTGCTGTTGATGTGGGTCACGACGGCTCCGGCAATGGAAGAGAGCTCTACATCTCCATGATTGGCTGTGACGGTCACCGGTGCTTGCACGGAATCGACATGCACGTCGCCGTGGTTTGCATTTACAGTGACGCTCGCGGCTGGGGGGACCGTCATGGTGACATCAGCTACAGCGCCGCTCAACATTGGTAATGCCACGGAAAGCAATCTGGCTTTGATATCGATCTGGGGGGAGAGCTGACGCGCTCGGCTCTCAGCTTCGGCGTCGGAACGAGAGTAGATCGCCTTGTGTACGGAGACATGAACCTGATTATCGGTACTCGTGCCGCTGATCGTGATATCCCCGCGAGGATTATCGATGGTCACCGCGCCGCCTACCGGAAGTGCCTCGACAACTGTCTGGTCGCTCTCATGCTTATTGCCGAAGAACTCGTCCAGGTTGTCCGGAATAAAAGAAACTTTATTGGAGAAGAAGTCGTGATTGTCCCGAACCCCGTTGAATATAGCTCCTGCCACGGTGAGTAGTAGGATAAGGATGATGACGCCCCCGCCCACTCTGCGTCGCACATAGGGCTGCCCCGGGCTACGAGGGAGCAGTTGATCGACGCCCCACTCGATTAGCAGGATGAGACCTGCTCCTACCAGCAACAGTGGCCACCACTGCGCATACCATTGCCACAGGCTATCGCTATTCAGATGGCCTGTCTGGTTGAGCAGAAAAACAATGCCGATCAGAACCATGACGAGAGGGCCGAGAACGGAGCCACGTCGCATGGCGCGCCTCTGGTAACGGTACTGATCGCGCTGGGCGCGAGCCTGGTCGCGAAGGATGCGTCGCTGGTACTTCCAGTCCTGGCTATATGGAGGGCCATTCGGCGGTCCGGGAGGTGGGTATGGTGGAGGATTGCCGGCCATGATTATCTCCCCTCTTCATCGTGCGAAGTGACCGGTACGATCCCAGTTCCAGTAGATGGTGTGGAGGGAGGAACAGGAGGTACCTGTCCTGGGGTGGGATAGGTGTAGGGAACAGATGCTGCCCCGCTATACGCGGAACCCCGAAAGATCGTCATCAGACCGGCGACGATGATAAAGAGTGGCCAGCTATGTCCCCAGGAGACGATACTGAAGCTATCCAGAAAGAACATGATGCCGATCAGGATCATCCACGCGGATCCCTTCACTGCATGGTAGAGACGTATCCGATAAGCAGCACTTCCATCGTCGGCCAGACCGGCTCCGGAGTCTGTCATCTTACGGACAAAGATCCACACGCCAAATCCGATCAGCAGGAATGGAATCACACGGTGAATCGGGAAACCCCGAAATAGCCCCGAGCTGCCAAAGAAGAATAAGACGCCCAGTCCGATCAGCCAGATCGCTCCTGTGGGGAAACGGTTTTGATGAGCGGAAAATGCTGGGTCCGTAGCGACATAGGGATCGCTGAACGGTGGAATGGGAGGAGTCGGAGGAACGGCATAGCTGCTGTAGGTGTCCGTCGGAGCTCCCCAGCCTGTGGGTGGCGGAGTATATGGTGGCGGCGTTGTGAACGGTGCTGTGAACGGTGTATCCGCAGGCGGTGGAACGGGAGGCGCTGCCGCGTTCGCGGGCCACGATTTGCCAAAGCCGAAGCGATCTCCAATATCATTCAACCCGAACGGGTTAGGCAGTGGAGTCCCGTCGCGCCGAGCCCGCGCAGTCTGGTAAGACTCGAAGACCTGGTAGAACACCCAGCCCGCGACGAAAAGGCCGAAAAGACCGTTTGTATCGGAGAGGCTCACCAGAACCGCAAAGATGATCAGGTGCACAACGCCCTTGGCATACTGCCCGTTGTACATGGCGCCGACGCCGGGGATGAGTCCCAGCAGTCCAGCCAAAGCAGGGTTCGGCGCGCCCGGAACAGGAGCCGGAGCTGCGGCATAATTAGGGGGAGCCGTGTACCCGTATGGAGTGCCAGCGGATGAAGTCGCTGTATCTGCGGCAGCCAGCCGGGCAGCGAGGCAAGGTTCGCAGAAGACAGCAGCCCCGATAGCTCGGGTGCACTCGCTGCAAAGCGGTTTGCCGCAGTTCTGGCAAAACGAGATTCGTTCACGATCGGGATGATTAGCGCAGTTCATACGGATTCCCCTTCCTGCAAGGTGCTGCTGGTGGTATCTACGGCAGGTGAAGCACATACAAGACGCCACGGTGGGGAAGCCGGAGTGTCAGCAAGATGAAAGGCCGCAAGAAGACTCACGGGACCGGTCGGTCCCTGTCGTCGGCTCGTGCCGGAACCTGAGCGCGGAAGGGATTGCTTCTGCCCCGGCTTCGAGCCTGGCTTTGAATCGTCAGCGGGCTTTTGATCGGAGGCTGGAGCGGGCGGAACATCGTTGTCGTTGGAGCGTTGAAGGTCGCGAACCCTCGATTCCAACTCATACACCACGCGCAGATTGTTGTAGTAGCGGACGACATGGGTGCCAGCATCGTAAAAGCTGCGCTGGAGATTAGAAGGCGTCAGGTCGCTGGCGCGTAGTTCATTCAGGCGAACGCCGGTCAGATTGAGCGTCAACCCGATGGAGAAGAACGCCATGGCGGCCGTCATCGCGAGGCGTGGCTGTAAGAGCGTCTGACCAATGGACTTAGCTCGAAATGCAGAAGCAACGCGGCTGCGGAAGGGGAGAACAGTCGCCAGCCGAACATTTCCGGCTCCGTCCAGGGAGACTGAATTCGCAAGCATCGGGCTACCAGCGGTTGCCGAGGGTAGGATGGAAAGGCTTCTCGGTTCCGTTATAGAGGTCTGACCGCCTGTCTGGGCCAGAATTCGCTCGAGCAGAGCAGTCGGAGGCTCCGGGCGTGGGGTCCGCAACATCTCCAGCCATGCTGCACCACGCTGGGCATCGGTCAACATCTGGCTGCAGGTGGGGCAGCCAGACATGTGGAGATCGAACTGGGCCTGCTCCTTGGCGGAAAGCGTTCCGTCAAGGGCGTCGGTCAGCATCGCCTCGCACTCTACGCAATGCTGCGATCCCCCCGCTTGTGCGGGCTTCGCACTCCCGAATTGCGGAACGTCCTGATTGAACTTTGCCACGTTACATCACCTGCCCTTCTATACGTTGTAAAAGCCTTGCAAGTTCCCCGCGACCGCGACTGATGCGGCTTTTTACGGTTCCCTCGGGGATGCGCAGCACGAGCGCTATCTCCTTGTAATCCATGTCTTCAAGGTCGCGCAGGATGACCGCTTCACGCAACTCCGGCGAGAGCTGGGCCAATGCCGCCTGCACCCGGACTTTGAGCTCCATTCCAGCTACATGATGCTCTTGTGAGGGCCGTGGATCGGTCAGCCGATCGGCCATGGTCGGGCCGTCGTCTTCGCCGTCGAAGCTCGCATCCATCGAGTCCGTTGCCCGCTCCAGCCGCGTCCGCCGGAAGTGGTCGACGAGCAGGTTACGGGTCAGCGTCGTGATCCATGTCTGAAAGCTGCCCTTGGAGGTATCAAAGCTGGGAAGATTCTTATACACCTTCAGGAAGACGTCCTGGGTCAGGTCTTCGGCGTCCGTCCCAGAACCGGTAAACCGATAGCAGATCGCATAGATGCGCCGATGCTGCGAAACGACCAGTTGCTGCCATGCCTGCTGCTCCCCCGCGATGCACTGCCGCACCAGCTTCATCGTTGCAAGCTGTGTAGCCTCATATGCGGCATCTTCTTCGGGGGTTCGTACCAACTTCGCCTCGTATGCCTTCGTAACCGGGGATGGGAGAAGTGTACCTTGCAGCGGGGGGAGCGGACGATCCTGCTTCACAACAGGAACCCGGGGAAGAACCCGTGGCATAAGCCCGCGTCCCATGCCAGCCGTTGGAATCGCCATGTGAAGAACGCCCATGCATACCAATACGCATGGGCGCCCAGGATGGTTCAACAAAGGTTACTTAGGGCGTAGGGGCAGAGATGACGCCACAGGCGATCCGGTTTCCCGCGTTGCCGGTCGGATCAGTCTTCATGTCGTCCGCCTTCTCGTGGATCATGATCGAGTGGCCGAGCACCGAGTCCGGTGAGTTCGGATCGAGCGAGAGATAGTCAACCTTGAAGCTGACGCTGGCTGCGTGATTCTCGCCGACGGTAACACTCTGCGGCAGATCTCCGGCGTGGTGGCCCAGGGGATTCATCGTGCCATGCTGTTTCTTTTCAGGATTGAAGTGGCCACCGGCCGTCTTGAAGTCCGGAGCCTCACATACTGGATTTTGGTGGATATGGACGGCGTGGTCGCCGATGGGCAGGTTTTTCAGGTCCAGCTTGATGGTCAGCTTGCCTTTTTTGCCTTCGTGGAAGGTGGCGGTTCCCGCATCCTCGCCTGCGGTGGTCTTCAGTGGGACGACGACCGCATTCTTCGCCTTGGCGAATGCAGGAGCGGCTAGCAGGCAACAACTTAGAGCGACGAGCGCAACACGCATGGGACTCTCCTCGATTCAGGTGCACGGACAGGATAGCGCAGCCATGCCTCCGTTTCCACACGGCTCCTCTTCTCAGAGGAGACAAGCGTCCTCTCGTTATTGGATCGTTCCGAAGTTCGGAGTCAGCTCAAGCTGCTCCGACGAGTTTTCATCGATCCACGGATGGAAGTGGGAGCGGCACCGAGCCTCATATAGCCCCGCCGCTCCTACCACGACCAGTTCCTGGCTTGCTCCCAGTCGCTGCGTGTGGATTGCCGGTGCCCCGCAGGTCATGCAGACGGCGGAGAGCTTGGTCACCTCATCGGCGATAGCCATCAGCGCCGGAACCGGCCCGAAGGGCTCCGCCGCAAAGGTCGTATCGAGTCCTGCCATCACGACACGCTTGCCGAGGTGCACCAGTTCGACAGCCAGCGCAATAATCGCTTCGTCGAAGAACTGTACCTCGTCAATCCCGACAACCTCGATCTCGGCAAGCTTCGGAAACAGCTCTTCTCGAAGGTGCTGGGTCGTCGTGACTGTTGTGGCGTCGTGGGTCTGCGAGCTGTGCGACGCAATCGCCGTGCGATGGTAGCGCAAGTCGATATCGGGCTTGAAGCACGCTACGCGTTGCCGGGCGATGCGGGCTCGTTTCAGGCGGCGAATCAGCTCCTCGCTCTTGCCGGAAAACATGGGCCCGGTAATCACTTCAATACGGCCGGGAACAGGTTGGGTCATTCTTTTTCAAGGGCCTTTGCTTGATGCTGGATGTCTGACGCTATCGTAAACGCTCGGAAGGTTATATCCGCTCGACAACTACGGCTGTCCCGTAAGCAAGCACCTCGGTTACGCCCTGCATCAGCTCATTGGCGTCGTAACGCGCGGCGATGATGGCGTTGGCTCCGTGCTCGGCCGCATGCTGCATCATCATCGCGAAGGCGTCCTGCCGAGTCTTCTCGCACAGATCGGAGAGGATAGTGATGTTGCCGCCCATGATCGTCTGCAAGCTGGCCCCGAAGGTGCCAAAGATGGAGCGCGAGCGCACGATAATGCCTCGAACCACACCGAGATTGCGGACAATGCGATAGCCCGGCAATTCAAACGCTGTCGTGACCATGGTTGGATCGAACACAATCTGCGGAAGCGGCGGCGGGATAGATGACAAAGGCGTCTCCTTAGGAACGGAATGATTTTACGCCGTTATTGACCGCTCGCAAGCTCTGCGATCAGCGTGGTGACGGCGCCGTTGTCAATCGTTGCAGCGGCGAGCTTCAACCCGGCAGGAAGGTCGTGTACGAGGTCGGCAGCCACAAGAACAGCAGCTGCGTTCAATAGAACGATGTCGCGCCGAGGCCCCCCTTCGCCGGCAAAGATAGCCCTGAGGATAGCTGCATTCGTGACTGCATCGCCGCCCCTCAGGGCTTCAATCGGAGCGCGCCGAAGGCCGAACTGCTCCGGGGTAATCGTATTTAGTGTGATTGTACTCTTGCGTACCTCGGCAATCTGGCTGGGGCCGCTGATGGAAAGTTCATCCAATCCTCCGGCACCCGTATCGCCATGCACGACGAAGGCGTGGCGAACCTCAAGCAACGCCATTGCTTCGGCTGCCCGCAGTACCAGGTGCGGAGCGTAAACACCCATCACCTGCGCACGCGCACCGGCCGGGTTCGAGAGCGGGCCGACGATATGAAACGCAGTCCGGACACCAAGAGCGCGGCGGACCGGCATAACCGCCTTCATCGCCGGATGCAGGCTGGGAGCATGCAGGAAAGCAAAACGATACCGCCTCAGAGCCGCCGCTCCCTCATCCGGCGTCAGACCAACCGGGATGCCAAGGGCTTCAAGCACATCGGCCGATCCACACTGTGAGGTCACGGCACGGTTGCCATGTTTAGCGACAGAAGCTCCCGCGGCGGCAGCGACAAGAGCCGCGGCGGTCGAGATGTTGAAACTCCCGCTCAGGTCCGCCCCGGTGCCGCAGGTATCGACCAGCAAATCGCGTTCCTCGTCTCGCAGCGGAAGAGTAGTCGCCGCAGCACGCATGGCATCGACGAAGCCCGCGATCTCGGCAGGCGTTTCGCCACGGGTGGCAAGCGCCGCAAGCAGGGCGGCAAGCTCCAGCTCGCTCGCTTCCCCGCGCAGAATCATGTCGAGCAATTGGGCTGCCTCAGCGCGATTGAGGGTCTCATGAAGTTCAATGATGCGTTTGAGCTGGCGCTGGAGGGACATTCATCCAGCCTAGCAGGATCATACGAACAGAGAGATTGTGAGGCGAGCGGCAAAGGTGACGCTTGGCAGGGACCACTATGAGCGTCGTATCATGGTGATAAATGCCTTTTCCCATCAAAGTCTGCGTCGTCTGCTCAGAAGAATTTGAACTGAAGCCGGATAAGCCCGGTTTTGCCAACCGCTGCCCAGAGTGCAGCACTCCCGAATCAAGTGATCCAGTAACGAAGCTCCGCATGGACGCCGACGAGCGCAAGACTGCGAGCGAGGCGAACGAAGCGCGACGGCAAGCGATGCGCCAGCTCCTCTACCGCAAAGACAGCTAACGGTCCTGTCAGACTAAGCCCTGATCGCTCCAAGGACCGAATCGCCCCTTGTATTTGCGAACGATAAATTTCTCATGTTCTTTGGTCGATAAACGCCCATTTGTGCGAATTCGGGATTGCGAGTGCTTCTTCGTGTCCTCTACTATTACCGTGCTGGCTGAAATGTGCGAGACCCTTTATGAAAATTCACGAGTATCAGGCAAAAGAGATCCTTCGCAAGTATGGCGTTCCCGTGCCGAACGGCGAGATGGCCACCACGCTCGAGCAGGCGGACACTGCAGCTAAGACGCTCTTCTCTGCTGGAAACGCAGCGGTCGTCGTCAAAGCGCAGATTCATGCGGGCGGGCGCGGCAAGGGCGGCGGTGTGAAGGTCGTGAAGTCGTTGGATGACGCAACGGCTGCCGCAAAGGCGATCCTCGGGATGCAGCTTGTCACGCACCAGACCGGCCCCGCAGGGCAAAAGGTCCAGCGGTTGCTGATCGAAGAAGGTTCTGCGATCGCCCGCGAGTTATACCTGGGACTGGTCCTGGACCGTGCGAGCGCGAAGGTCGTGTTCATGGCCTCGCAGTCGGGCGGCATGGAGATCGAGGAGGTCGCCCACGCGACGCCCGAGCTCATCTACAAGGAGTACATCGAGCCGGCGGTCGGCTTCCAGCCCTATCAGGCGCGACGGCTGGCCTTCAAGCTGGGGCTCAAGCCCACGCAGATCAACGACGCCGTAAAGTTCATGACCGGCCTGTACAAGGCGTTTATTGAGACCGATTCGACGCTGATGGAGATCAATCCCTTCATCACGACGAAGGACGACAAGCTGCTCGCGTTGGACTGCAAGATCAACTTCGACGATAACGCGATGTTCCGCCATAAGGATCTCAAGGAGTTACGCGATCTCGCCGAGGAAGACCCACTCGAAGTCGAAGCGAGCAAGTTCGCGCTGAACTACATCAAGCTCGACGGCACCATCGCCTGCATGGTCAACGGAGCTGGCCTCGCGATGGCGACCATGGACATCATCCAGTACGCAGGCGGCTCGGCGGCAAACTTCCTTGATGTAGGCGGTGGCGCGAATCAGGAACAGATCGAAAACGCGTTCGGCATTCTGCTCAGCGACCCGAACGTGAAGGCCATCTTCATCAATATCTTCGGCGGCATCCTGCGCGTGGATGTGCTGGCTACAGCAGTCGTTGCTGCTGCTAAGAAATTGAACGTGCAGGTTCCCATCATCCTTCGGCTTGAAGGAACCAACGTTGAAGAAGGACGCAAGATCCTTGCTGAGTCTGGCTTGAAGTTCGAAGTCGGTACAACGATGAAGGACGCCGCTGATCTTGCAGTGGCCGCTGCGAAAGGTGGTAAGTAATGGCAGTTCTGGTCGATAAGAATACGCGGCTCATTGTGCAAGGAATCACCGGACGCGAGGGCACCTTCCACGCCAAGGGCTGCGCGGAGTATGGCACCAAGGTGGTTGGCGGTGTGACCCCAGGCAAAGGCGGTACGACGCACGAGGGCTGGCCGGTCTTCAACACGGTCGAAGAGGCCGTGAAGGAGACTGGCGCGAATGCGACCGTAATCTTTGTGCCTCCACCGTTCGCCGCGGATGGAATCCTCGAGGCTGCTGCGTCGGAGATACCGCTGGTCATCTGTATCACCGAAGGCATTCCAGTGCTCGATATGGTGAAGGTGTGGGAGATCGTCAAGCGGTCCAAATCGCGTCTGATCGGACCGAACTGCCCAGGCGTCATCTCGCCTGGTAAGGCGAAGATCGGCATCATGCCCGGTCGCATCCACAAAGAAGGCTCTGTCGGTATCGTCTCAAAGTCGGGAACACTGACCTATGAGGCGGTGTACCAGCTCACGACACGCGGGATTGGCCAGTCGACAGCAATCGGCATCGGCGGCGACCCCATCATCGGAACGACGCACATCGATGCACTGAAGCTGTTGAACGACGATCCCGAAACCGAGGCAATCATCATGATCGGCGAGATCGGCGGTTCGGCCGAAGAGGCTGCGGCCAGGTTCATCAAGGAACATGTAAAGAAGCCGGTAGTCGGCTTTATCGCAGGCCAGACGGCACCTCCAGGACGCCGCATGGGCCACGCAGGCGCAATCATCTCGGGCGGCGAAGGAACGGCCGCTGAGAAGATGAAGGCGATGATGGAAGCCGGAATTACGGTGGTGAAGTCGCCGGCCGAGCTTGGCGAAGCGATGGCGCGGGTGCTGGGCAAGGCATAAGCTAGCGTTGCTGTTGGCGGTAGAACAGCCATGCTGCAAAAAGACGAGCGATATCGTCAGAGCGATGCGCGCATGGAGCCACGCGTGGTAATGGATGTTGATTAGTCCATTCACCAGCCACGCCAGACAGCCCGCGAACCAGATCCATGCCGTAATCTTCATCTACCTCCCTTCGATGCCGCCAAAGCCGATGGGACTGCAAGGTGCGCCGCACAGACGGCGTGCTTTACACTAAGAACATAGCCGATTTTCAAGGAGAAACACGTTGTCACAGCGTACATTCAGCATCATCAAGCCGGACGCGGTCCGCAAGGGCCATACGGCTGCCATTCTCGCCGAGATTGAAAAGGCGGGTTTCAAGATTGTTTCGATCAAGCGGCTTTCCATCTCGAAGGCCCAGGCCGAGGGCTTTTATCATGTTCACGCAGCGCGGCCGTTCTTCGGTGAACTGACCGAGTTCATGAGCTCCGGTCCGATCTTCCCCATGGTTCTCGAGAAGGAGAACGCAATCGCCGATTTCCGCACGCTGATGGGCGCGACCAACCCGGCCCAAGCCGAAGAAGGAACGATCCGCAAGAAGTTTGCGGCCTCGATCGGAGAGAACGCGATTCACGGATCGGATGCCGAGGACACAGCGGCCTTCGAAATCGGGTACTTCTTCGCCGGAATCGAACTGAAGTAGTTCCCGCTTCCAGCAATGTGCAAGTTGAAGAGCGGCGGGCGCGATCGGAATCGAGAGATCCCCGGTGAGCGCCCGCCGTTTTCTGATTGACGGCTGTGAGCGATATTCCAGAGGAGTGTCATGCTTATAGACCGAAAGACAGTGCGCGCGACCTTTCGCCGCCTTCATGAGCAGGGCTGTTTCGTCCTGCCAAATCCGTGGGATGTGGGGAGCGCACGGCGGCTGGAGCGGCTTGGATTCGCCGCGCTCGCAACGACTAGCGCCGGATATGCCTGGACGATGGGCCGTGAGGATGGCGACTTATCGCGGGACGAGGTGGTGGAGCATCTTCGAACAATGTGCGCTGCGACTGATCTGCCGATAAACGCCGACTTCGAGGCTGGTTTTGCAGATACGCCAGAAGGAGTAGCCGCCAACGTTACACTTGCCGTTACGACGGGTGTTGCCGGGCTTTCGATAGAAGACCGGATTGGTAAAAAACTCTACGATCTACCTATCGCGCGCGAACGGATACAGGCTGCACGAGAGGCAATCGATCGATCCGGCGAAGATGTCCTACTGGTTGCGCGGTCGGAAGGCTTTCTGGTCGGACGAACCGAGCTGGCGGCAACCATTGAGCGTCTGGTCGCCTATGCGGAGGCGGGTGCTGACTGCCTCTACGCACCGGGAATCAAAGATGCAGAGGCGATTGCCGCAGTAGTAGCTGCGGTTGCGCCAAAGCCTGTTGACGTCCTGCTGCTTCCGGGCATGTCGGTTGCGGAGCTGTCGGCGCTTCGTGTGAGGAGAATCAGCGTGGGAAGCGCGCTCGCTGCGGCGACGTGGTCTGGATTCGACCGCGCTGCAAAACAACTGATCGAAGAAGGAACCGTGCCACCACGCTGCTAAGGAGAAGGATGAAGGAAATGAAGCTTAAGTTGCCGAAGGGACCATTCAAGGCGTATCTGTTTGATTGCGACGGAACGATCGTCGACTCCATGCCGTTGCACTACATAGCCTGGAAGCGCGTTTTGTCGGAATGGAATTGTGACTTTCCAGAAGACCTCTTCTATTCCTGGGGAGGTATGCCAGTCGCGGAGATTATCGCCACGCTAAATGAACGGCAGGGTCTGACGATGCCGGTAGCCGATGTCATGAAGCGGAAAGAAGGACTGTACTTCGAGATACTTTCAGATCTGAAGGCTGTTCCCGAGGTGCTGGAGCATATCGAGGCAAGCCACGGACAGATTCCCTTCGCGGTGGTCTCCGGAAGCACAAGGGACTCGGTGACAGCGTCGCTCACCGTGCTGAACCTGCTTGACCGGTTCGATACGCTGGTCTGCGCAGGCGACTATCAGCGCAGCAAACCCGATCCAGAACCGTTCCTGATTGCCGCAGCCAGGCTTGGCGTTGCTCCGGAGGACTGCCTCGTCTTCGAAGACACGGAGATGGGCATCCAGTCGGCAACTGCCGCCGGGATGGCTTCAGTCAAGGTTCCTCAACCGTGGGAGAGAGTCTTGGTCTCCTGAAGCAACCATTGCATACATGATCGAGAGGCAGGGGCGTTCGCTCCTGCCTCTTTTATGGGTAACGAGGCTTACTTGGCGAAGAGATTCAGGTCGATGGAGTCGCCCATGATCTTGTAGCCGCCATCTGCAGGATGGAGATGGTCGCCTGAATCGCACGATGGCAGGAAGACCGATGGATTGGCAGGATCGCGTGTGGCCTTGTCGAAGTCGATGACGCCGTCAAAATCTTTGGTCGTGCGTATCCACTGATTGACGGCCTGCCGCATTGCTTCGCCAGCAGGAGACGCGTACTTCGCGCCGACATACGGGGTCAGAGTTGCACCGATCACCCTGATCCCATGGATATGAGCACGTTGGGCCAGTTGATCGAGGCCCGCGATCAGATCGTCAGCGGAGACAACGTCGTAGGGCTTGATGGGGTCCTTCGCATGGCCAATGTCGTTGATGCTCTCCATGATGACGAGGTACTTCACGCCAGCCTGCGACAGCACATCACGGTCGAAACGGGCGAGCGCGCTGGGCCCGGCGACATCATGCAGAACGCGGTTGCCGCCGATCCCCTCGTTCAGCACGCCAAGCTCGGCGGTCTTCTTGTTGTCATGCAGCCGTTTGGCAAGGACATCTGGCCAGCGAGCGTTGGCATCGCGTGTACTGAGAGCTCCATCCGTAATGCTGTCGCCAAGAGTAACGACAGAGGCGGACTCCGCACCGACGAGCACGTCGACGCCTTTGAGGAATGGCCAAGAGTAGATACTCGTCGGCTGCTCAAGCACCCTCTCTCCGACGACGTTGCCAGGCGCGGTATAGCTCGTCTGATCGGCATAAGTATGCACGCTGAGCTGCGAGATCGGCTGCGCTGGAACGAACAGGCTGATTGTGAGATCGGAGAGCGGAGGAAGTTTGAGCTCGACTGGATCGCTCACAGCCACCCCACCGGCGGGAATGGTGATCGACGGGTTGCCGCTGAAGGTGAGTGCGTTTGCGGTGGTAAGGCTGATGCTGTCCTGGCCCGCGCTAAGGGCGATATGCGCCGCGCCGATGGTGAGCGGCGCAGTTCCAAACTCGTTGGTGAGAACGATACGGACAGAAGAGCCGCCAAGAGAGACGTGGACGATCTCGCGGTAGGTGGTGCCTGTGCTCCCCGCGTCACCTTCCTTGTTGACGACGCCCACAGGCGAGGTAGCCCAGGTCCCAACCCAGTGCTCCGGCTGCTTGGCGGCAAAGGCAGCGAGTGTAAACGACCCCAGGCAAAGCGACAGCAGCACTGTGAGGCAGAGAAGGGAACGGTGATGCATTCGAAGCATTGCAATCCTTCCAGGTTTGGGAGATTCAAAGCGGCGTCTTGTTCGACGCCACCATCTTATCTCCGTTTCTCAGAGATACTCTCGTTCACGTATAGTGGGCGATGTTCGGCAGGCACGGTATCGCGGTGTATGCGGCCTGCATTGATACTGAAAAGAAAGATTTAAGAGGGGATCTTCTGACGATGAAACTCGCACGAGTTATTCTGCTTGTGATGACTACCGCATTCACTGCGCAAGGCGCTGTAACGAAGGCCCCGTTTGGAAAGACTCCGGACGGCACTGCTGTTGATATCTACACCCTGAAGAGCGACGCGATTGAGGCGCGCATCATGACCTATGGCGCGCGGGTCGTCTCACTCAAGACGGCGGACCGCGACGGCAAGGTGGCGGACGTTGTACTGGGGTACAACGACCTTGATGCCTATATCAGCGATAAGAATACGTACTTCGGCGCGATCGTTGGCCGATATGGCAACCGGATTGCTCATGGCGCGTTCTCGCTTGATGGCCATCAGTACACGCTGCCGAAGAACAACAACGGCATCAATACGCTTCATGGCGGAACGGTCGGCTTCGACTCGCTGGTGTGGAAGGGACAGGAGATTCCCGGCGGAGTCGAGATGACGCTGGTCAGCAAGGATGGCGATCAGGGCTTTCCTGGGACGCTGACCGTGCATGTGCGCTACACGCTTCACCACGATGCACTGCGGATCGACTACAGTGCGACGACAGACAAGGATACGGTCGTCAACCTGACCAACCATGCGTATTTCAATCTCTCAGGCGAGGGCAATGGGACGATCCTCGGCGAGGATATCGAGCTACTCGCGGACAAGTTCACGCCGACTGATGCGGGCCTGATTCCGACGGGCGTTCTTGAGCCGGTTGCGGGAACACCGTTTGACTTCACCAAGTCGACCGAGATCGGAAAGCGCATTCACGACGCTAACGAGCAGTTGACGATGGCAGGCGGTTACGATCACAACTGGGTACTGCGCGGAGCGAACGGTGTGGAGAAGACAGCAGCGAAGGTCTACGATCCGGCAAGCGGACGTGTGCTGACGGTGACGACGACACAGCCGGGCGTGCAGTTCTACACCGGCAACTTCCTCGACGGATCGAAGACGGGCAAGAGCGGCAAGGCATATGGGAAGAACACGGGCTTCTGCCTGGAGACGCAGCACTTTCCCGACTCGCCGAACCATCCGTCATTCCCGACCACGGAGCTGAAGCCGGGACAGACGCTGCACAGCACCACGACGTTTACCTTTACTGCACAGAAATAGAACGATGAATAAGATTGTCGCCTCCGCGGATGTTGCCGTTGCCGATATTCGCGGAGGTGCGACGATCATGCTTGGCGGGTTCGGCCTGTGCGGTATTCCGGAGAACCTGATTGCGGCTTTGGTGCGGTTAGGCATCAAGGGGCTGCATACGATCAGTAACAATATGGGCGTGGACGGCTTTGGCATGGGGTTGATGCTGGAGGCAGGAATGATTGCGTCGCACATCGGCAGCTACGTCGGGGAGAACAAGCGTCTCGAGGCACAAGTGCTGCGCGGCGAACTCGATCTGACGCTGCTTCCGCAGGGAACGCTGGCGGAGCGGATACGTGCTGGCGGCGCGGGAGTTCCGGCGTTCTACGTTGCGACAGGATTAGGGACTGTGGTTGCCGATGGGAAAGAGGTGCGCGATTTCGGCGGGCGAAGCTTTGTGCTGGAGCAGGCGCTGAAGGCTGACTTCGCGCTGGTGAAGGCGTGGAAGGGCGATCGCCATGGGAACCTGATCTATCGAAAGACTGCGCGGAACTTCAACCCGGTGATGGCGACTGCTGCGGAGATCACCATCGCTGAGGTGGAAGAGCTGGTTGAACCGGGCGAGTTGGAGCCGGATCAGATTGTGACACCGGGAATCTATGTCGATCGCGTGGTAGTTGGCGAGGCGTATCGGAAGCCGATTGAAGCGGATTTTTTGCGGGCTGGCGGTGCTGTATGAGCGGCAAGGAGCGGATTGCGCGGCGGATCGCGCAGGAGTTGCAGGATGGATTCTATGTGAACCTGGGGATCGGACTGCCGACTCTGATTGCGGGGTTTGTTCCGGCGGGGATCGAGGTGGTTTTTCAGTCGGAGAATGGGATGCTGGGCGTTGGGCCACCGCCGCGAGAGGGTGAGGCTGATCCTGACCTTGTGAATGCGGGGAAGCAGACGGTGACGGAGTTGCCAGGGTGCTCGTACTTTGGGAGCGAGCAGTCGTTTGCGATGATTCGCGGCGGACACATGGATATGAGCGTGCTTGGCGCGATGCAGGTGGACGCGAAGGGCGATCTGGCGAATTGGACGATTCCCGGCAAGATGGTGAAGGGGATGGGCGGCGCGATGGATCTGGTCGCCGGAGCGCGTCGCGTGATCGTCGCGATGGAGCATACGGCGAAGGATGGCTCGCCGAAGATTTTGACCGAGTGCACGCTGCCGCTGACCGGGCGGGGCGTAGTGCATGACATCGTGACTGAACTCGGCTGGATTCGAGTGACTGCGGAGGGGTTGATGCTCACCGAGATTGCGGCTGGAGTCGAGGTTGCAGAGGTGGTGGCTCGGACTGGGGCGTCGTTGAAGATATCGCCCGATCTTCGTTCGATGGATGCTGGTTGATGTGAGGGCTCCCCCCCCTCTATATCTGTCCGCCTAAGTCTTTATTTTGCAGCAACTTGCGGAATTTATGTTCTTCAAATATAAGAAAAAAAACAGCTTGCGTTCAAATATAAGATTCTAAAGGGGATAGGTTTCCAGCAGTGCGGAATCTTTACTCCTAATAGATTTTTGGAGATCTATGTCTAGTGTAGGTGATTGGTGGGGGTAAATGTGCCACATTTTTTTCGCGTGTATGTGGTTTGTTTTGTTTGGCTTATTGGGAAAATTGGTGTCTTGGGGGCTTGACATGGGGAAACATGGGCAATCGTAGGTTTCTTCGAGAAGGTCTGAGAAGTTGTCTAAAAACTCCAGTAAGGTTGTTGGCAGATCGCCTGGATGAAACAAACAAGGGCGAAATATAGGGACCTTCCCCCTCTCAGGGGCAGGATGACGGCGTAAAAGAGGCAACCGCACAAGCTTTCTGAAGGATAGTTCTTGGATAGGTTCCGAGGGGCGGGATTAGCGTTCTTACATCCCACCCTTCGCAAGGGCGCGAAGGATGGGGCACTCGGTGTTATTGGGGCTGGAATGTTTTCTCAGGGGCTAAAGCCCGGCTTCTGTTCCAGTCTTTACGGCACGGCTGAAGCCGTGCCCTTTCAAAGCTCTCTTCTTCGATGGCACCCTTAATTTAATATGGCACCCTTAATTTAATACAGATACTAAGAGAACCACTTGAGGGCGCGGATGATGCCCATGGAGGCGGGTTTGGAGTGGGCGGAGACGTCGGTGCGACTGTGGATGGCGCGGCGGTTGTCGGCATAGTAGCGGTAGGCGCGGACCATCATCTCTTCATTGGTGAGGGTGGGGGTCCAGTTGAGTTCGCGGCGGATGCGGGTGGTATCGAAGACGAAGCTTTCGGCGATCATCTGGTAGTGGTAGGGGCCGAGGGGTGAGAGCTTCAGCTTGTGGGCGAACTGCATCGCGGCGATGGTGGGGGCTTTGGGGAGCGAGGCTACGCGGGAGCGGCTTCCGGCTTCGCGGATGACGGCCTCGTAGACCTGTTTGAGCGAGGTGACGTGGTCGGAGCCGATGTGGAAGAGGTTTGAGCCGCTGTAGCCGAGGGACTGGATGCAGGCGGTGGCAAGATCCTGCGCGTAGATGAACTGGTAGCGGTTGCTGCCATCTCCCACCACCCATACCTTCTTTCCATCATCGATGAACTCGAAGAGGATGGCGAGCAGGCCGAGGCGGCCGCTGTCGATGATGGTGGGGCAGCGGATGGTGATGATGTCGAGGTCGGCGGCGTAGTCGTTGAGGACCTGTTCGCCAGTTAGCTTGGAGCGGCCATAGAGCTCGATAGGGCTGGGGGGCTCGTCCTCGGTGACGTCGTGGCCGAGGTTCGAGGCCCAGAGGCAGTTGGAGGAGATGAAGATGAACTTGCGAACGCCGTGCTGCTTTGCTGCTTCGGCGAGGTTGCGGGTGCCGTTGACGTTGGAGGTCCAGAGAAGGTTGTCGTCGATGGCATCATGGGCCAGCTGGGCGGCGCAGTGTTGCACGGCGGCGAAGTTACCTGTTGCGAAGATGCGCTGGAGGAGATCGGGGTCGCGGATGTCGCCCTGGATGCTGGTGAGGTTGGGATGGGTGTCCGGGTCGGGGACAAGATCGATGTTGGTACAGGCGTAGCCTTCGTCGAGGAGGCGGCGTTTGAGGAGGCTGCCGAAGAAGCCGGAGCCGCCTGTGATGAGGATGTTGGTCATGCGCTCAGGGCCTTGTTGCGAGGAGGTTGCCAAGACCAGGTGCGAGTTCGATCGGCGGACTGGAAGAGATAGACGGAGAGGATCGTGATGATGGGTTCGAGTGGGTGGCGGAAGCGGGCCTGCACGGTGATGACGTAGTAGATGAGCGGTAAGGTGAAGAAGGCCATCGCGAAGAGCCACGCGGCAGGGACACGTCTGCGCAGGGCGAGCGCGAGGCCAAGTAGACCGCTGATGCTGGTGAAGGCGAAGGGCATCTCACGTCCTAGCTCCATCAGGAAGCCCTTCTCGATGGGATGAGGGACGCTGCTCCAAAAGAAGTAGATGCGTTTGAGGATGTGGTGTTTGAAGGTGGCTTTGTGCGTTGCGAGGATGGCCTTGGCGCGTTCTCCTTGCTGCTTGCTGTAGGCTGGCTCGCCCAGGCGCTTGTAGCGCAGGAAGTCGGGGGAGTTCTCGGCGAGGGAGAGGGTCGCCATCCAGGGGAAGCCATGGTTTTCGGGGAGTACGGACTCGTAGAACTCGGCGCCGAAGTTGGCGCGCATGGGGATGAAGGCGTGGAAGACGATCCAGTTGCGGATGATCCAGGGAGTGATGCAGGCGGCGCAGAGGATGGCGGCGAGTACGGCTCTGGTGAGTATGGGCGCGAGGTTTCGCGGGGCTCGGATAGCGTCCCAGATCATCCAGATGCCGCAGCAGGGAAGGAAGAGGAGCAGGGAGCTGTTGGAGAGCGCGATGAGTCCCCAGAGGAGGCCGAAGGCGGCCCATTGCGCGGTGGTCTGGCGCGGCTTCTCTGGTGACTGGCCGACGCCGCGGGCGCGCAGGGCGAAGACGAGGACCCAGGAGAAGAGGAAGACGGTGAGGCTCATCTCCCAGATCCAGCGGACGGAGTATTGCATCGCTGCCGGATAGAGTGCCCAGAGCCAGCCTGACCAGAGGGCGACGTTCTTTCCGTCGTTGCGGTTGTGGAAGCAGCGGGTGGCGATCTCGTAGACAGCGGGGGCGACGGCTGCGGAGAAGATGCAGTTGATGGTAAGGATGACCCAGGCCGAAGCTGCCGTATAGACGCCGAAGATCTTGAAGACGCCAGCGAGGAGGATGGGGTAGAGCGGCGGTGTCCAGGCGGTGGGGCCGGAGTGTCCGTTGAAGGGATCGGAGAAGCCGTAGCCGGTGGCGAGCGCGCGCGCGATGCGACCCATCTCCCAGCCGAACTGGAAGTGGTCCTGGAGCGGCCGGACATGATAGGTGTGGGCGAGCGTCATGTAGAGGACGCGCACGAGCAGGCCCGCCCAGAACATGGTCCAGGGAAGGCGCGGCGACCGGGCGGTTGGCTCAGAGGTGGTGTGCGCAGGCATGGGGTTAGAGCCTGCCTTCGTGCTTGATCTTTTTATGGAAGAGACCCATCACATCCATTCTAAGGGCAATGCCCAGGCGGGGCGCTAGAACGAGATGCGACGGGGCTTCGATCCGAAGAAGGCATAGAGGGCCACGACGACGTATCCGATCAGGGGGATGAGGTAGGCGGCGGCGATGCTGCCGGTCTTCTCGGAGATGAGGCCCATGATGGGGGTGAGGATGGCTCCGCCGACGATCGCCATGACGAGCATGGAGCCGCCGATCTTGGTGTTGGCGCCGAGTCCTTTGAGGCCGAGGGCGAAGATGGTGGGGAACATGACGGACATGAAGAGGCTGGTCCCGAAGACGCACCATAGGCCGATCCAGCCGGGGTGCGCGATGGCGATGACGAGCAGCAGGATATTGATGAGGGCGTAGCTGCCCATCAGGCGTCCTGCCGGGATGAACTGCATGAGCCAGGAGGAGCTGAAGCGGCCTACGCCAAAGGCGGCGAGGGTGCCAACGAGAAAGTAGCCGGCGATCTTTTCCGGTTGGTGGGTGTAGTCCTGCACGTACTGGATGAAGTAGCTCCAGGTGCCGACCTGCGCGCCAACGTAGAGGAACTGCGCGAGGATGGCGAGGACGAAGTGGCGCTGCCGGAAGAGATCGCGGATGTGTCCGTGGTCGTCTGCGTCGCCCTCGTGCTCGCTCTGGATGACGGGGAATTTGGTTTGCCAGATGAAGGCTGCGAGGACAAGAGCGATGAGGCCGAGGACGATGTAGGGGGCTACGACGCGGAGGGTTTCGGTGCGGAGATAGGCGGCGTAGGTGTTGTTCGCGATGCGTGCGGCTACCTGCGACTTGGTGAGTTCGACGCCGGAGAGGATGAAGATGGTGCCGACACCGGCTCCGGTGATGGCTCCGAGGGGGTTGAAGGCTTGCGAGAAGTTCAGGCGGCGTTCGGAGCTTTCGGATGCGCCGATCTGGGCGATGAAGGGGTTCGAGGCAGTTTCGAGAAACGACAGGCCGCTGGCCATGACGAAGAGCGCAAGCAGGAAGAACCAGTATTGGCCGACGATGGCGGCGGGCCAGAAGAGAAACGTCCCCGTTGCGAAGAGCAGAAGGCCGGTGAGGATGCCTGCTTTGTATCCGGCGCGGCGCATGAGCAGGGCGGCGGGGATCGCGAGCAGGAAGTAGCCCATGTAGAACGCGGACTGAACTAAGCCGCCTTGGAACCGGGTCAGCGAGAACGACTTCATGAACTGGCGGATGAGGATGTCGTTGAGGTTGTTCGGGATGGCCCAGAGGAAGAAGAGCGACGTGACGAGAAAAAAGGGTGCCAGGTTGCCGATGGGGAGCAGAGGCTTCGGCTCGCCTGATCCTTTGCCTGCGGTTGTATCACTTGCCGGTGCAATCAACATCGATCCATCCCTCGCAGCTTAATCTACCTGAACCATCATCTCGGCTATCGCATTGCGTCCGCGAAAGGTGTTCAGTGCGGTCATGTACATGTCGACCATTTTTACGCGCAAGGAGCTGTCGTGCAGATTCCCGTAGCGATGATGATGGCCGAAAGCCCGAGATACTTTGCTATGTCTTTCATACGAATCGGCATACAAGGCAATATACAAGTCGCTATCCGGACGTGTCATGGAACGTTCAGGCGGTAGATGTGCGTGACAGGCGTGGAGGGAGCAGGGGAGATGCATTCCATAGTGGCGTTCCTATTGGCTTTCGGGTCTACTGGAGTCAGAACGACGAAGCCAGGTGGCTTGAGGAGAGACTCCGATGGCAAGGACGGAACTGATTACCTGCGATGTATGTGGTATCCAGCGGAAAGAGGCAAACCATTGGTTCCGCTTCCGACACCTCGCCATGGACGTTTCGTTCTATCCAGCGCACTCTCCGAATGAGATCGACCTTCACCCCTTTTCGGACGCCTGCTCCGAGGCCTGCTGTATGACTGTGCTCTCTCGTACCTTATCCAGCTGGTCGAAGACGCCGGAAGAAGCGCGTTGAACTGTGTTCGGTTGTTGGCTTGATTTGTCCGTTCTCACAGATGAACAATCCTCTTCGCGTACAGGATGTAAGAGATGGGAGATGAAGTTTTATTGCGACAGCCCCTGGAGATTGCAAGGGTGAGAAGCTAGGCGGGTCTTTAGCTAAAATGCTTCCGTTGTGTGGAGTGGAGCACCGACCGGGATTTGAACCCGGGAATACTGGTTTTGCAGACCAGCGCGTTAACCACTTCGCCATCGGTGCTTCTGATGCGATCTCAAACTGCAAGATCTGCATACATATCTACAGCTAACCTCTCTTCCGGATGTTATTTCAGAAGATTGGTTGCTGCTTCTTTCTATTTTACCGGCAATGTCGGATCCTCGTTGAAAGATGCAGGTTTTGCAGGTACCGTTCTGCTCCTTCATTGCCAATTCGCTCAGTTGTGCCGGCAGAGAAAACCCACCCGGCTCATTTGCTCGGGTGGGTCTTTGATGCTTCTCGAATTTGCTAGTTCGATTTGCTCAAATGCCTACCCGCGCACCATCGCGGCAACAGCAAGGAGGAGTCGAGATGGGCGTCATCGTCATAGCTGAAATTTGTCCGCAGCCAGATATGCTGACATGGAGCCGGTTTGCTCCACTTGCGGTTCTCAAAACATACGTGTGAGGTGCTTCTTATGTCAAATCACGATTCGCTGCGCAGCTTCGATTATGCCCAGGTCGATGTCTTCGCCGAACGCGCTCTCGAAGGAAACGCGCTTGGTATTTTCACGGATGCCCGTGGTCTTTCGACCGAGGAGATGCAGGCTCTCGCCCGCGAAACCAATCTCTCCGAGACCACCTTCATCCTTCCACGCGATGCCGCTGTCGAGCAGGAGCGCGGCGTGCAGGCCCGCATCTTTACGGTGGAGGAGGAGCTCCTTTTTGCCGGTCATCCGACGCTCGGCACTGCGAGCTGGCTCTACTGGAACCATCCCACCCTCCGTGGCTCGGAGCAGATCACGCTCGACCTTCGCGTCGGCCAGATCCCTGTCCGCTTCAGCCCGTCTGAAGAGGGCAAGCCTGGTGTCTTCGGCACCATGCAGCAGAAAGCCCCGATCTTCGGCCAGCTCCACGATCCAGCCGCTATTGCAGAGGCTCTTGGGCTTGCTGTCGACGACCTCGATCCCACGATGCCCATCCAGACCGTCTCTACCGGTATGGCCTTCTGCATTGTGCCTCTGCGCTCGATGGAGGTAGCCGCTCGTCTCCACACTCCTTATGCCAAGGCGCAGGCATATCTTGATCGTAGTGATGCCAAATTCTTCCACTGCATCACGCGTGCTTCTGCCAACACGGGAGCGGACTGGCATGCGCGTATGCAGTTCTATAACGGCGAAGACCCAGCGACCGGCTCGGCCTCCGGCTGTGCGATCTCGTATCTGGTGCGGTATGGGTTGGCTGCCAGCGGGCAACCGATCGTGATCGAGCAGGGAATCGAGATGCTCCGTCCCAGCCGTCTGCATGTTTTTGCAACATTGGAGGACAACACCGTTTCGAAAGTGTTCGTCGGAGGACGCACCATTTCTGTTGCAATGGGACGCCTTTTCATTCCGTGATGCACCTCTTTTCAACAGAGGGGTGACGCGAATCCCCAATGTTAACGCCCTGTTAGAAAAAACGGTGGATGAGCAACCTCTAATGTGGCCTGTTTTCGCCTAATATTCGTAGTTGCCAAGCTGCTCCAGCGCTCGTACTGTTGGGAAGCGTTGACGAGGACGAAGACGCAAATCGACGTCCTCGGTAATGAATTTGCTTTCGCCTGTATTGCTAAAAACTTGAGTTGAGAGAAGCCCGACTGCTACACAGTCGCGACTCCCAGCGCATCGACGCTGTCTGCTCACGCAGACGGGTGCGATCCCTTTTTCGGTTCGCGCCCGGCTGCTCCGCAGCAGACAGCCCCTTTGCGTTTGTACGAGCCGCCGGCAACCTGTTTGGCACAGCCTCTCTCAAACCCGCGGTTCGGCGCTGGAACTCTTCCATCGCTCGACCGGGGGCACTGACTCCCCATGGAGCAGACAGGAGAGCCTCGCTCTCTTTGTGACTGCTCTTCCGGAGGCAGCGGCCCCCTCTCGCGCCGGAATCCTCCGGCCGAGCCGCGGGCCACAGCCACTCCCCGAAGGGAACGCCTGCCAATCAGCGGCACTCCTGCCCGGGCCATCCGCGGGATACGCCACGACGGCGCTCTCCCGCAGAAGCGAGACCGCATGCGCCCCAAAAAGATTATCCTCTGCGTCGACAGCAACGAACAGGTTCTCTCCGTCCGCACCTTCCTCCTTGAAACCCGCGGCTACCGTGTCCTTCCGGTCCTCTCCTCGCAGGAGGCGCTCGAGTATATTCAGCAGGCTGTGCCGGGAGCGATTGACCTGCTCCTCTGCGATCTCACCATGCCCCAGATGGACGGCAACGAGCTCGTCCGCCGCGCCAAGCAGCTCCAGCCCTGCCTGCCTGCGATGATCGTGTCTGGCACCGTGAATGCGGCCGACCGCGCTGTCTGCGCTGACGTCTTCCTGCCCAAGGGAGCCTGCTCGCCCGCTGAGATGATCGAGCGCATCCGCATCCTCGTCGCCCGTAAGCGCGGCCCGAAGAAGGCTGTTGCTCCGGTCCAGGTCCACCAGCCTGTGATGGCGTCGGCTTTCGCGCACGCTGTTGCTAGCTAGATGTGCTGATTGAGTCTCGTTGTCTCTCTTAAGAAGCTGTTTGAAAACTGAGGAGCGATGGAGTGGTGTAAGGATTCCCTCAGGGGCTAAAGCCCCGCTTCTTTCCACTCTTTGCGGCACGGCTGAAGCCGTGCCCTTCTAAAACAACACTTCACCAGCAGGTTTTGGACAGCTTCTAAGCCTCGACGAGTCCGTATCGTCGCTGCCACTGATGCTTTAGTCGAGCCCATACTGCATCGGTCTCTTCGCGTGAGATCGCTGGATCGGGTTGTAGCGCGAATCGTGCCGCCTCCATCTTGGCCAGCTCCAGCAGTGCGCGATCCCGCACGAGGTTGGCGACGCGGAACTCCGGGAGCCCGGCTTGTCGGGTTCCGAAGAACTCGCCGGGGCCGCGCTGCTCGAGGTCCAGCTCGGCGAGCTCGAAGCCGTTCTGCGTCCGCACCATCGCGTCGAGCCGTGCCTCGGCCTGCTCGGAGACGCGACCGCCAGTCATCAGGATGCAGAAGCTCTTTGCCGCGCCGCGTCCTACGCGTCCACGTAGCTGATGCATCTGCGCCATGCCGAACCGTTCTGCGTGCTCGATCACCATTACCGACGCATTCGGCACATCGACGCCGACCTCGATCACCGTCGTTGCGACGAGTACGTCGATGTCGCCGCGCTTGAACCGGTTCATCGTGACCTCTTTTTCATCCGCACTCAGGCGTCCGTGCAGGAGGCCAAGCCGCAAGCCCGCGAGCGCTCCGTTGCGCAGCTCGTCATGCATCGCGGTTGCGGAGCGCAGCTCTTGTTTTAGCCCCGGCAGCTTTGTTTGTTTTGGCTTTGCTGTCGCCTTTTTTGCAGTAACTTTGTTTCCGCGTGTTGTTTTAACTGTCGCTTCAACCGGCTCCGTTTCATCCATCGGAAAGTCCAGCTCGGGCTGATCGTCCTTTGCTCCCTCGATCACCGGATACACGAGATAAGCCTGTCTCCCGAGCGCGACCTGCTTGCGCACGAAGGCCCAGACATCGTCGGCTCGCTCCTCTGTCGTGCGCCGCGTGACAATCGGCATTCGTCCTGGCGGGAGCTCGTCGATCACGCTTGCGTCGAGATCGCCGTAGAGCGTGAGTGCCAGCGTGCGCGGGATTGGTGTCGCCGTCATTACGAGTACGTCTGGCTCGGAAGAGACTCCGTCTGCACCGGGCTTCTTCATCAGCTTGAAGCGCTGCTGCACGCCGAACCTGTGCTGCTCGTCCACGATCACGAGGCCGAGGCTGTCGAAGTCAACCTTGTCTTCGATGAGGGCGTGTGTGCCGATGGCGAGATCCGTCTCGCCGCGAAAGATGCGCCCGCGCGCCTCGCGCTTCATCGCCTCGTCGAGCGAGCCTGTCAGTAGCGTCACGCGATACGGCCTGCCGGTCCGCGGAGACAGCACCTCGCCCAGCAGCTTGCGGGCCGACAGATAATGCTGCGTTGCAAGAATCTCCGTCGGAGCCATTAGCGCAGCCTGGTAGCCGTTCTCGATCGCCACGAGTGCAGCCTGCATCGCGACGATGGTCTTGCCGGAACCGACATCGCCCTGTAGGAGTCGGCGCATCGGCTGCGGTTTGCGCATGTCCTCCACGATCTCGCCGAGCACGCGCTTTTGCGCCGTCGTCGGATGGAAGGGAAGCACCTGCTTGATCGCCTCGCGTACCCGCGCATCGGTTACAAATGCTGTGCCCTCGCGCTCCCGCATCCTGCGCCGTTTCAGTTCGAGACCGAGTTCGAGGTAGAACAGCTCTTCAAAGATTAATCGTCGATGGGCAGGCGTCGCCGCGGACATTAACTGTGTGATCGGCGTTCCTGCCTCGGGGAAGTGGATTGACCGCAGCGACTCCATCCGTCCCGGCAGCCCCAGCCGCTCGCGCTGAGCCTTCGGCAGCGTTTCGCTGGCCTCGATGTTGCCTTCGGCGAGCTGTTCGAAGACGCTCCACATCACACGCCGCGTCCACTTCGAGGTCAGCTTCGCGCCCCACGGCGTCGTTCCACCCAGCGACTCGTATACCGGCACGATGCGGCCCATCTCGAGCATTGCGAACTCCGCATCCGAGCCGGTCGCGCCCGCATCCGGCAGGATCTCGAACTGCGGCTGAATCATCTTGAACTTGCCGGCGGACGACCGCGACGCCTCGAGCTTGCCGTATAGCGCCACCATCTGACCCGGCTTGAACTTGTCCTTCAGGTACGTCCCGTTGAACCACATGCACTTCAGCGAGCTCAGCCCCTGTCCGACGGTCATCTCGAACAGAGGGCCACCGCGCGTCTTCAGCAACACCGATCCGCGGACCTCGCCGATGACCGAGGACATCGTTCCCGCCACCAGTGCGTTCATTGCCACCGGGTTCAGGCGATCTTCATAGCGGAACGGCAGATGATAGAGCAGGTCCTCGACGGTCTCGACACCGCGTTTCGCGAGGCCCTCGGCGACGCGGTCTCCCACGCGCTTCACATACTTGATCGGTGTCGATAGCTCCAGCACAGAATCGATGCTACCAAGTCGGGCTGCAAATACGCTCGATGCGTTGTGAATCACTGGCCCCTGCTAAACTTGCGTCATCATTACCTTTCGCGAGAACAAATGCCCATCGTAGAACTCGAACATGTCCGCAAGGCGTACGGCGCGAAGATTGCCGTCGCTGACCTTAGTTTCAGGATCGAACCCGGCACGATGTTTGGCCTGCTGGGTCCTAACGGCTCCGGCAAGACCTCTTCGATCCGCATGATGATTGGGATCACCGTACCCGATTCGGGGAAGGTCTCGCTCTTTAACAAGCCGTTCACGCGCGATGCTCTCAAGCGCGTCGGCTACTTGCCCGAGGAGCGGGGACTCTACAAGAAGATGAAGGTGATGGATCAGCTTATCTTCTTCGGCCAGCTTCACGGGCTCGACGCGACTACCGCCAGCAAGCGCGCCCACGTCTGGTGCGAGCGGTTGCAGATTACCGAGGCGATTCCGAAGAAGACCGAAGAGCTGTCAAAGGGGATGCAGCAGAAGATCCAGTTCATCTCCACGCTGCTGCATGAGCCCGAGCTCATCATCATGGACGAACCCTTCAGCGGCCTCGATCCCGTCAATGCGACGCTGCTGATCGACACGCTGATCGACCTGCGCAAGTCCGGCAAGTCGATCCTCTTTTCGACGCACCGCATGGACCAGGTGGAGAAGATGTGCGACTCGATTGCGCTTATTCACAGGAGCAACCTTGTGCTCTCCGGTTCGATGCGCGAGATTAAGGCGCAGTATCCACGTAATCGTGTCCAGATCAACTTCACCGGTGACTCTTCGTTTCTGCAACATCCCTCCATTGAAATTTATAAGGACTATAACGGTCAGGCCGAGATCAAGCTGCGCACCGTGGACGGCGTCGAGCCTGACGCGCAACCGCTGCTCGCCGCGGCCATTGCGCATGGAACCCGCATCTCCCGCTTCGAGGTCGCCGAGCCGACGCTCGAAGAGATCTTCATTGAAAAGGTTGGGGGAGAGCTGGAGAGCGATTCCGAAGGAGGCAAGTTCGATGCATAACGTCTGGTTGATCGCAAAGCGTGAGTATCTTGAACGCATTCGCACCAAGTCCTTCCTCGTCATGACCGTTTTGATTCCGCTGCTGATGGGTGGAGGGATCTTCGGCAGCGCGTTTCTTGGCGGCCGGACGCAGTCTCATTCTCATATCGCTATCGTCTCGCCCGATCTCCAGATCGCTACCGATTTGCAGGCTGAGCTCGAACACGGCAAGCATAGCAAGATGGTCGTCGATGTGATCTCGCCTGCCGGTGCGGATACTCGCTCGGTGCTTGACGGCGAGCTTGCCGACAAGCAACTTGATGGCTATCTGTGGATCACGCCTGCAACGAGCGCGAATGCGCGTCCCAGCTTTGCCTGGACCCCTAAGGCTAAAGCAGACATTATCACGAAGGACACGATCAGCAGTGCGCTACGTACTGTGCTGACGCGGGAGAGCCTTGCTCATCGCGGGATGGTCGCGTCCGATGTGGATGCGCTTATGCAGCCTGTTGATCTCGACAGCTCGCAGGCGGGCAAGAACGACGACTCAATGAGCGCCTTCTATAGTGCCTATGCGCTCTTCTTCCTGATGTACTTCGTCATCATGCTTTACGGGATGAATGTTGCACGGTCGATCATCGAAGAGAAGACCTCACGTGTCTTCGAGGTGCTGCTCGCGACTATTCGACCGGAGGAGATGATGGCCGGGAAGGTCATCGGCGTTGGCTCCGTTGGACTGACGCAGGTTGGCATCTGGCTTGTCACGGCGATCATTCTCACAAGCACGTCGCTTGTCGCGCACTTTACTGGATCGGATGTTCACATTCCGCTGACCGCAATGCAGATTGTCTTCTTCGTCGTCTTCTTCCTGCTCGGCTATATTCTTTATTCGTCCATCGCGGCGGCGCTTGGCGCAATGACGAACTCCGAGCAGGAGCTTCAGCAGCTCAACATGTTCCTGGTCATGCCGTTGGCGCTCTGCATGTTTTCGTTGAGTGTGGTCATCCCCAATCCGGATGGTGTTGCATCGACCGTGCTTTCGTTTATCCCCTTTTGCACGCCGCTGATCATGTATATGCGCATCTCGATGGGGCATCCTTCGGGGTTACAGATCGCGGCCTCGATCGGGCTGATGCTGGTTACGATCTATGCCATTCTGTGGGTTGCCAGCCGTATCTATCGCGTCGGCATCCTGATGTACGGTAAGAAGCCTAATCTGCCGGAGATTCTCCGCTGGCTCAAGTACAGTTAGTAATCGGAATGGCCGCGTTCGAAGCTGCGGACGTGGCCGCTCCGCTACACTCATCTTCGTGCGCTATACTTTTCCCCAACGGATCACCCTTGCGGTTGTGCCGCGCGTTGCGGCGCTGCTGATCCGCGTGCTGGGCATGACGCTTCGCTACGAGAACCGCGCCGAGCCGGGTGTGACTCCGGGTGATGTGATTCCCGGGCCAACGGTGTTTGCTTTCTGGCACCGCTCGTTGTTGGTGTGTGCGCATCATTTTCGCGGACTTGATATTGCCATTCTGATCAGCCGCAGCTTCGATGGCGAACTGATTGCGCGAACGGTGGAATTGCTGGGGTTTAGGGCCATTCGTGGATCGAGCACGCGGGGTGGAGCGAGTGGTTTGCGCAATATGGAGCGGGCCTTCCGCGAGGGACATCGCTGTGCCATTACGGCGGATGGACCGAAGGGGCCTGTGTTTGTCGCGAAGGCTGGAACCGCGCAGCTCGCGCAGCTTGTGGGGGCACCGGTCGGGACGTTTTATGTGTTGCCACTGCGGGCCTGGGAGCTGCGGTCGTGGGATCGGTTCCTGATTCCGAGGCCGTTCTCGCGCGTGCTGGTGACTTGGCCGGCTCATGTTCCTGCCGCTGGGGTTACTGAGGATGCGGTGCAGGCGGCGCTGGATCGTGCTGTTGCGATGGCGAGGCAGTAGAATCAATAGGATGCGTGTCTCGGACTTTCATTTTGATCTGCCTGAGGAGCTGATTGCCCAAGCGCCACCGGAGGTGCGGGGTAGCAGCAGGATGCTGCATGTGGATCGGCGGACGGGTGCTTGTACCGATGATTTGTTTGCGAGTTTGCCGGGATATTTGCGTGAGGGGGATCTGCTGATCCTGAACGACAGCCGCGTGATTCCGGCTCGGTTGTATGCAACGCGAGCGGGTTTACATACGCAGCACAACTCGCCGGAGCCTACTGGTCGTGTCGAAGTCCTTTTGACGCAACAGCTTGATGGGGATACGTGGACGGCGTTGGTGCGGCCGGGGCGGAAGGTTCAGGTGGGTGAGAGGCTTCATTTTGCCGATCCCGCTAACCCTGGGGTGGTGCTGCTGGTGGCGGAGGTTGTGGCTGCGGCGGAGTTTGGCGAGCGGACTTTGCGGTTTGAGGCTAATCCGGATTTTCATGCTATCTTGAACAAAATAGGGCATATGCCGTTGCCTCCGTATATCCATCGGGATGATTCGGCGGAGGATCGGAGCCGGTACCAGACGGTGTTTGCGGATCAGCCGGGGTCGGCGGCTGCTCCTACGGCTGGGCTGCATTTTACTCCGGAGATGCTGGAGCGGCTTGCGGCGAAAGGTGTTCAGATTGAACGAGTTACGCTGCATGTGGGGCTGGGGACGTTTCAGCCGGTAAGGGCGGAACGGCTGGAGGATATTCGGTTGCATGCGGAGCATTACACGCTTTCAGCGGCTACGGCGGCTGCTATCAATGCTGCTAAGTTGCAGAAACGAAGGGTGATCGCGGCGGGAACGACGACGACTCGGACGCTGGAGCATTGCGCGACGATCTTTCCGGATGGGTTGGAGGCGCACTCGGGGGAGACGAGTATCTTTCTTTCTCCGGGGCATAACTTCAGCATTATCAGCGGGTTGCTGACGAACTTCCACTTGCCGCAATCGACGCTTTTGATGCTAGTGAGTGCGTTTGCGGGGAGGGAAAATGTGCTGGCAGCGTATGCCCATGCAGTGCGGGAGAGCTATCGGTTTTTCAGTTATGGGGATTGCATGTTATTGGTTTAACCGTTGATCGGGTGAATGTAACTACAAAAGCGGAGTTACGGTTTTGTAGTTACACTTTTGTAGTTACGGAAAACTTTTCGACTCTTTTTGCGAGATGCTTTTGTCAAGTTTTGCGACTTGCTGGTTGTGGGTTAGTTTCCGGATTGCTGGACAAGCCGGGAAGTAAAGTGACGAGATGCGCGTTTAACGGGATCAATCAATCGTTTGCAAATTTACGAGCGGTCGGCCGCGAACGTCAGATAATGTCGTATTTCACCGTTAGACCTTGGCAAGTCCACAGGAGCCTCTTCCCGGAATCCCAGTTTCTTCAGAATAGACAATGAGGCAGCATTCTCCGGCTCGCAATGCGCGACCAGCCTCTCTAAGTTGAGTGTGAGGAGTGCCCAGTGACGAACTGCCTAGCCTGCCTCCGTTGCATAGCCTCGACCCCAAGTGGACCTGCGCAGCACATAACCGAAGGCCGCCTCTCTCTTCTTCCAGTCCACTGCGCCGATGCCTGTACCGCCGATCAATGCTCCGTCGTCTGACCGCACGATGGCCAACGGCCATTCTGTGCGAGGAATACGGTGCTGCTCCTCCATCCAACTTGCAAGGACCATTGCGGTTACTTCGGGAGTGTTCGGTCCAAAACTCGTAAATCGAGTGACTTCTGGGTCTCCAGCATAGGTTTGAATTGCTTCACCATCTTGCAGTGTGAACTCACGCAAGGTAAGTCGAGCAGTCTGAAGTACGACGGCAGAGCGGAATGCTCGATCATCCATACGTAATGATAACGATCAAAGCCGGAAGCAACAGAATCGATCGGATTACAACCGTTCTGCGCCATTACTCCTTAGAAGTCTTCTCATAAGTGATCTGACCCGCCGATAGCGATTAGCACGTAGGCGGGTTTCGTAACACCATCATTTGTACCAAGCAGTCTTTAAACCGGTTCAAGCTCCAGCTAAAGAACCATATGATCCGGCGGAGTCTTCACCGCGCCCTGGTTATCCGCAGGCAAACGTCCCAGTTGCAGCTCCGGCTCGATATTCTCGTTGATCACCGGCAGGCTCGGCAGGCTAGCAGTATTCCCCGCCTCCTTCACCACCGCATCGGCGTGCTCGAGCACCTCGTCCACCGTCATCGTGTACATCTCGCGCCCATTGTCGTAGCCCGACTCGATCGCCGTCTTCAGGTAGCGTCCCGCGATCTGCGCCGCAAGATAGTCGGTGATCACCTTGCCGCCACTACGCCGCTTCTGCTCCACCCACGCCACGTTCGGCATCGCAATCCAAAGTGGACGCCCATTGACCGAAAAACGAATGTCGGTCGCGTCGGCATGACGTGTAGCGATGGCAACAACGGTCCCCTTCCACATCACACGGAGAGATTCCTGAGTCCAGCGGTCGGTTACCGTGAAGTCTTCATACATAGCTCTAGCGTATCGGACACGAAGTAGCGTGGCAAGACTCGCACACCACTAAACCGGCGTATCCAAATGAAACGCCGTCTCATACCGCTCCACCGGATAGCCTTTCTCCTTCCAGGCCGCCAGCCCACCCTTCAAAATCCGAATCTTGGCGAAGTCCAGCGCCAGAGCCCTTTTCACAATCTCCCGCGCCGTCTCATCCCCCGGACACGTGCAGTACACAATCGACACCTCATCCTTCGGAATCAGCACCCGGCCAGCCAGAATCTCCTTCGGCGCAATCCGTTCCGATCCGGGAATAATCTCCGAATACGCCAACAGATCCAGCGGCTGCCGCACATCGAACACTCGCGGCCTCTTCTCCGCAGCCAGAAGCCGATGCAGCTCCTCCGCGACGATCGAGTGCGCCTCCACCAGCCGCCTGTCACTCTCCCGCCGATGCCACCATATCCACGCCGCTACGGCCACCAGTGCAACAGCAATCGCAATCAAAAGGACGGTCATCACCCCTCCTGCCACTATTGGAAGCCCGAACCACTCCCGACGATTCTTCTTCTGCCCGAAAGACTAAATCCCAATCTCCGTCCGAATCGCATCCGCAATCGCATCCGCATGCCGACGCATCAGCGGCTCAGACTCCGCCTCGATCATCACCCGCGCCAGCGCCTCCGTCCCCGAATACCGGATCACCACCCGCCCCGAATCCGCCAGCGCCACCTCCGCCTCGGCAATCGCCTCCGCTACACTCGGAATACTCTCCAGCGGCCGCTTCTCCTTTACCTTCACATTCACGATCACCTGCGGAAACGTCTTCAAATCCGCCGTCAGCTCCGCAAGCGACCTCCCTGCGCGGTGCAGAATATCCAGCAACAGCAGCGCCGTCAGCAACCCATCCCCCGTCGTCGACCGCCCCGAGAAGATGATGTGGCCCGACTGCTCCCCACCCAGCGCCGCGCCCGTCGCCAGCATCTGCTCCAGCACATACTTATCCCCAACCGCAGCCCGCAGCATCGCAATACCCGACCTCTTCAGCGCCGCCTCCAGCCCCATGTTCGACATCGTCGTCGCCACAACCGTATCCTTCGCCAGCAGCCCTCGAGCCTGCAAGTCACGAGCTGCCAGCAGCAGCACCGCATCCCCATTCACCACCCGGCCATGCTCATCCGCAAACAACGCCCGATCCGCATCCCCGTCGAATGTAATCCCCATCGCCGCGCCGCACTTCACCACCTCAGCCGCCACCACCGCCGGGTGCAACGCGCCACAAGCCTCGTTGATATTCCGCCCATCCGGACTCGCATGCGTAATCACCACCTCGCCGCCCAGTCCCGCGAACAACTGCGGAGCCACAGCCGAAGCCGCGCCATTCGCGCAATCGATCACGATCCGTTTTCCATCCAGCGACAACCCCGGCACCGCCGCCAGCAAAAACCGCACATACTCCGCACGATCCGCTTCGTTCACCGCAGGCGGAACACCACCGCGCCGCATCTCCGTCGATACAGCCAACTGCCGGAAGATCTCCTCCTCAATCGCCAACTCCGTCGCATCCGGCAGCTTGTACCCATCCGGCCCGAATAGCTTGATCCCATTGTCCTGCCAAGGATTATGCGACGCCGAAATCACCACGCCCGCACTGAACCCATGCGCCGCTGCAAGAAACGCAACCGCTGGAGTCGTAATCACTCCCGCGCTCTCCACACTCGCTCCACCCGCCGTCAACCCATCCGTCAGCGCAGCGGCAATCCAGTCGCCGGACTCCCTCGTATCCTGCCCCAACAACACCCGCGGAGCCGTCCCCAGATGATGCGCCAGCGCAACACCCACCGCGTACACCGTCGCCGGATCGAGCGGCGACTGCCCGGCGACGGCGCGAATGCCGTCCGTCCCGAAGAGCTTCTTCATTCTGTCGTTTCCTTTACCGTTGCAATCAAACTACCCTTGGCCAGCCGCGCACGAATCTGTTGCCCCGCCTTCGCCGCACCAACATCACGCAGCAAAACCCCATCCTCGCCATACACCAGCGCATACCCACGGTTCAGCACCGCCAGCGGCGAGAGCGCATGTAGCCGCGTACTTGCCCGTTCCAGCCGCGCCGTCCGCGCCGCAATCACCGAAACCCGCAATCGATCCATCGCCTCCACAGCGCGCTGCAAACGCCGCTGCGCCACAACCAGACGCTGCGTCGGATCTTGCCGCCGCAACCGCTCCGCCAACACCGCCAGCCGCTGCCCAGGCACACGCAGACGTCGCAGCACACCCGAATCCAGCCGCAGCCGCAGCTCATCCAGTCGCTGGTCTCTCCGGCTCACCGCATCGCGCAGCCGCACCAGCACCGACTCCGCCGACAACCGCGTATATCTCTGCCGAGCCAGCATCACCTGATATCGCCCCGCACGATGCACCCGCTGCTCCAGCGACCACACCCGCTCCTCAATCCGATGCTGCGCCGCCGTCACCATCTCCGCAGCCGCCGAAGGCGTAGGCGCGCGCAGGTCCGCAACAAAGTCCGCAATCGTAAAGTCCGTCTCATGTCCAATCGCCGACACCACCGGCAGCTCCGACGCCGCAATCACCCGCGCCAGCCCCTCGTCGTTGAACCCCGAAAGATCCTCGATCGACCCGCCACCCCGCGCCAGCACAATCACATCCACCAGCCCCGGATGCCGGTTGAACCAGCGAATCCCCGCACTCACCGAGCCCGCACACGCCGCACCCTGCATCGCCGCCGGATACACCAGCACATTCAGCCGAGCATGCCGCCGCCGCACCACATGCACAATATCCCGAATCACCGCACCACTAGGCGACGTCACCACCCCAACGCATCGCGGAAACGCAGGCAGCGCCCGCTTCCGATCCTCATCAAAGAGCCCCTCAGCCAACAGCCGCGCCTTCAACTGCTTGAACGCCAGCTCCAGCGCCCCAGCACCCCGCAACTCCAGCGTCTCCGCAATCAGCTGCAACTGCCCCCGCGACTCATAGATCGAGATGCGCCCCCGCACCTCCACCGCATCGCCGTCCTTCGGACGTACGCTCAACAACTGTGCCTGCCTCCGAAACAGCACCACCGGCAACTGCGCCTCGCCATCCTTCAGCGTGAAATAAATATGTCCCGAAGCCGCCGGGCGGCAGTTCGAAATCTCACCCTCGACCCACACCGAAAAATGGCTCTTCTCCACCTGCTGCCGAATCGCGCTCACCAGCGACCGCACGCTCCACACATGCCGCTGCGCAGCCATCACCGGAGCGTCTTCAACCTCACGCACCAAAGCAACATCAGGAACAGGAAGCTTCGCAGCCGCAACCGGAACCCGCACCTCAGGCACCACCGGAGCCTCATCCACCGCCCCAAAAAGATCAGCCTGCACAGGCCGCTTTTTGGCACTCCCCCGTCGGCCGCTTAAATACAAGCTGGCAAAGCTATCCGGGCTCTTATCACCTACAGCCATACCGGTTGAGTCTATCGCATCGCACGCACCAAGTTACCAGCCCAGATCGTTCAAGACACGCGAACTCCGCGCAACGCCGCACATACGAAGCTTAGGCGCTCTCCAGCATCGCATCCGCCTCGCGCAACAGCTCCGCAGGCTGACACGGCTTAGTCAGAATCCCCGCCGGTCGCGGCAGATGACGCGCATGCTCCCGCACTCGCTGAAGATTCGAATAGTATCCCGTGAGCACGAGCACCTTGCACCCAGGCTGCTCCTTGCCAAGCGTCTCCATCAGTTCCAGCCCATCACGGCCCGGCATAGAGATGTCACACAATAAGAGTTGGGGTAGAAAATCACGCGCTCGATCAAGCGCATCCTCCACCGAGTACGCGACGCGAGCGTCGAAGCCGTACTTGATAAAAATGAGACGGAGGGTATCGGCGACAAGACGCTCGTCGTCCACCACTAAAATTCGTCGCATGAGAGTAGCTCCTGAAATCCATCCGGTGCGTTTTATAAATCACAGCAAAACGACGGCTAGAGAAAAGCAGGCAAGCAGGTGATGCATTCAGGCTACAGTGTCCATTCTAAGCGTACTTCTCTCGATTGCGGAACTCTCTTTCCACGTAAAACCCATTGAAATTGCGGCTTTTGCACAACTTATCGAGCACAGCATCCTATAGTTATCGCTACCGAAAAATTTTGATGCGGCGAAAGATTAGAATCGGCTCACCTTCCCAGGCATCAGGAGAAATCGTGGCATTCACCAACATCCGAGGTCCTCATGCATAGCCTGGTCATGGCCATCGGCATCCTCCTCTGCCTCGGCGTCGTGCTCGACGCCTTCCAGACCATCATCCTTCCCCGCCGCCCCACCGGCAAACTGCGCATCACGCGACTCTTCAAGCTCCTCACCTGGGGTCTATGGTCCGCCTGCACGCGCCGCATCCGTAACGAGCGCACACGCGAGCAGATCTACAGCATCTACGGTCCACTCTCGCTCCTGCTTCTGCTCGTGCTCTGGGCCGTCATGCTCATCCTCGGCTTCGGCCTGATCTACTTCGCCCTCCGCACCCCTTTCTCCGACTCCATGATGTCCCACTACCCCGGCATGAAGTTCGAGATCTGGACCGACCTCTACGTAAGCGGCACCACCCTCTTCACCCTCGGCCTCGGCGACGTAGTCCCCCGCATGCCCCTCGCCCGCGGCATCATCATCCTCGAGTCCGGCGTCGGACTCGGACTCGTCGCCCTCGTCGTCGGCTACCTCCCCGTCCTCTACACCGCCTTCTCCCGCCGCGAGGTCTCCGTCGCACTCCTCGACGCCCGCGCCGGCTCCCCTCCCACCGCCGCCGAGCTCCTCAGCCGCCACGACTTCGACGGCGGAGACGTCGCCCTCATCGAGCTCCTCGCCGAATGGGAGCGCTGGGCCGCCGAGCTCCTCGAATCCCACGTCTCCTACCCCATCCTCTGCTACTACCGCTCCCAGCACGACAACCAGAGCTGGCTCTCCGCCCTCGTCGCCGTCCTCGACGCCTGCTCCCTCCTCATCGCCTCGACCCTCGGACCAGCCTCCCGCGGCCTCCCCGTCCGCCAGGCTCAACTCACCTTCGCCATCGCCCGTCACGCCCTCGTCGATCTCGGCCACGTCCTCCTCCTCGACGCTAAAGTCAAAGCCCTCGCGCAATCAGCGCCCGACCGACTCACCCCCGCCGACTTCCGCCGGCTCTGCGCCGCACTCGGCAACACCGACATCCAGCTCTGCGGCGACGACAACTCCGCCGCCCGCCTCCGCCAGCTCCGCGCCATGTACGAGCCCAACGCCCTCGCTATCGCCGACTACCTAGGCTTCTCCCTCCCCCTCTGGATCGCCGAACCCAGCGAAAAAGACCAGTGGCGTCGCGTAGCCAATCTCCGCTCCAACCCCGAAGCCATCCCCAACGCCAACCACATCAGCCAGCACTCCACCGCCGCCGCCCTTCACAAAGAAGGCCACGGCCACTAAACTATTCCGGAAGGGCACGGCTTCAGCCGTGCCGCAAACATCAACAAAAATAAAAATGGCCGCAGCCACATCTCTGTGACCACAGCCATCCACTACAAAACCCTAAATATTTCTTACTGCTGAGGAGCCGCGCCAGCCGGTGCAGGATTCAGCTTCTGCGCCGCAATCGTACCCGCAGCACTCTTCGCGTCCTTATCCTTCAGAGCCGCATAGATCTTCTTCGCCTCATCCGGCTTACCCTCGACCGTATACAGCTCCGCAAGCTGCAACTTCGCAACACCCGCCGGAACCGTCATAGCCGGCTTATCCGCAAGCTGGTTGTAGAGCTCGATCGCCTGAGCATCCTTGCCCGTCTGCCGATAAAGCTGCGCCAGCGCCAGCTTCGACAACGCGGCAAGATCATGATTCCATCCACCAGCAACCTGCTTCAGCGTGCTCTCCGCCTGGCCATTCTCTCCCGCTTCAATGTAGGTCAGCCCGCCGAAGTACCGGCAAACCTTGCCATCCGGCTCCAGGCTGTACGTGTCCGCGCAGGCGATAAAGAGCGCGTTCGCAGCCTTGGCACGCTCATTGACCGACGGGAACGTCTTCACCCCCGCAGGCACCTGCTGCCCCGGAGCCGCAAGCGGCGTCTGGTACGCCTGCATCGCATTCCCCAACGCCACCGAAGCGGCATCCGAGCGCTTGTTGTACACCACGCCACACACCACCACGATCACGATCACCAACAACAGCAGGCTGGTCGTGACAACGACGGACTTGCGGTTCTCATTCGCCCACTCAATGCCATGCTCGGTGGTGGTAACAAAACGGTCATTCTGCTTCAGGGCTGCCTTAGTCTGCTGATCCACGGTCTCTGGGTCTTCCTTTACTCAAACTTGAACGGTACGCGTCGGCATCGCCGTACGCCTTTGGCAGGCAATACCCGCGCAAAGAATAAGTCTATCAGTGTCGGCCCCAGCCATGCCCAAACCCGGCCATAACACCCCGGAAATCCAGCCGTTATTTAATATCCCGCCAGTTCTGTCCCACTCCAACCTCCGCCACAATCGGCACCGAAAACTCCGCCACATGCTCCATCTCATGCTTCACCAGCATCTGCATCTCGTCCGATTCCTCCGGCACCACATCAAACAGCAGCTCGTCGTGCACCTGTAGCGTCATCCGCGACTTCAAACCCCGCCGCGTAATCTCCGCATCCAGCCGAATCATCGCCAGCTTGATCAAATCCGCCGCCGTCCCTTGCAGCGGAGTATTCACCGCCGTCCGCTCCGCAAACCCGCGCATATTCGGGTTCCGCGACTGGATATCCGGAATCGGCCTCACCCGCCCAAACTGCGTCCGCACCGCCTGATCTCGCCGCACTGTCTCCAGTGTCTCGTCGATGAACGCCCGCACTCCCTTATACCGGTCGAAGTACGTCTCAATGTACGTCTTCGCCTCCTTCTGCTCGATCCCCAACTGCGCCGCCAGCCCAAACGGACTAATCCCATACACAATCCCGAAGTTCACCGCCTTCGCCCGCCCACGCACCTCCTTGGACATCGTCTCCGGGTCCACCCCAAACACCTCCGCCGCCGTCAGCGTATGAATATCCTTCCCCGTCCGATACGCATCCAGCAGCAGCGGGTCCTGCGAAAAATGCGCCATCAGCCGCAGCTCGATCTGCGAGTAGTCCGCCGACATCAGCAGGTTCCCCTCCGCCGCAATAAACGCCGCCCGAATCTCCCGTCCCAGCGTCGTCCGCACCGGAATATTCTGCAAATTCGGATTCGTGCTCGATAGCCGCCCCGTCGCCGTCCCCACCTGGTTGAACGTCGTATGGATACGCCCCTCCGCGTCCGCAAGCTGCGGCAACGCATCCAGGTACGTCGACTTCAGCTTCTGAAGCTGTCGATACTCAATCACCAGCGCAGCAATCGGATGACTCAGCGCAAGCTCCTCCAGAACATCCTGCGCCGTCGAAACCACCTTCCCCTTGCCATACTTCATCGGCTTAGGCAGGTCCATCTTTGTAAATAGCACCTCCCCAAGCTGCTTGGGTGAGTTGATATTGAACCGATGTCCCGAGTCCGCATAAATCCGCTCGGCAAGGTTATCGACATCCACGCCCAGCCGCGACGACATCGAACGCAGGAACTCCGGATCGACCCGCACCCCCGCCTGCTCCATCCGCAGCAGCACCGGCACCAGTGGCAGATCCATCGTCTCGTAGATATCCTTCAGCCCGGCCGTCTCCACCTGCTCCCGCAGAGTATGCGCCAGCCGCTGCGTCGCATTCGCCGCCTCCGGCAACAGGTTCGCCACCTCCGCCGCCGTCGGAGCCTTGGCCTTCACCACCGGCGTCATCGCCCGCTGCGTAAACCGCGCCGTCACATCCGCCAGCGTATGCGACCCATGCGTCGGATTGATCAGGTAGCTATATAGCATCACATCGTCCCGTACCCCGGCCAGCGCAATCCCCTGCGCCGCAAGCACCCGCAGCACCGCCTTCAGATCATGCACATGCTTCGGCAGAGCCGCATCCTCCAGCGCCTGCCGCAGCCCCTCCGCATCCAACGAGACCACCATCGCCCCCGCATCCGAAGTCGTCACCCCCATCTGCAAAGCACCCGCAACCACCGGCTCCGCAGCCACCACAACCGGCTCAGCCGCCCCCCCAAACAGCGACATATTCTCCGCCGGAGGAGGCTCCACCTCGACCTCCTCCTCACCCGCCACATCCGCGCCACTCTCTTCCGCCAGCGCCCTGGCATCCTCAAACACCGCCAGCGTCAAGCCCTTCACCGCCCCGTCATCCCCCACCGTCCGAGCATCCGCCAGCAACGCCGCAATCTCTTCATCCGAAGGCTTCAGTGTGTAAGCGATCGGCGCATTGTTCACCGACGGAGCCAGCTCCTTCAGCAGCGTCGTAAACTCCAGCTCCGAAAACAGCTCCCGGCAAGCCGCGTTATCCAACGCCTGCGTCCGCATCGCCTCTAGATCGAACCCAATCGGCACCGCCGTGTGGATCGTCACCAGCTCCTTCGACAACAAAATATTCTCGCGATTATTTTGTAACGACTCGCGATACGTCTTCTTCTTCACCTCGTCCGCCCGGTCCAGCGCGCCCTCCACCGTCCCAAACTGCTGAATCAGCTCCACCGACCCCTTATCGCCAATCCCCGGAGCCCCCGGAATGTTGTCGATCGCATCCCCCCGCAGCGCCATCACATCCACCACCCGCTCCGGCGGAACCCCCAACACTCCCTCAACCCCCGCCGGATTAAGCACCAGATTGTCCTTCGTCGGATTTAGAATGCTCACCGAAGCATTCACCAACTGCATCATGTCCTTATCCGACGACACCACAAACACCTTGTGCCCCAGCTCAGCCAGCTTGCACGACAGCGTCCCGATCACATCGTCCGCCTCGAACCCCTCATAGCTCAATATCGGAATCCGAAACGCCTCCAGCGCCCGCCGGATATACGGCAACTGCTGCGCCAGATCCGCCGGCATCTCCGCCCGATTCGCCTTGTACCCCAGGTAGTCGATCTCCTCGAACTCCTGCGTCTTGATATTGAACTTCTTGACCGACTTCATCTCCTTCGCCCGCTCATCGCGAAACACCGGCCCCGACAGGTCATACACCGCCGCCAGATACACCGGAGAAAAATCCCGCCGCAGCTTGTTGATCATGTTCACAAACACATACGTAGCCGCCGTCGGAATCCCCGTCCGCGTCGACATCGGCCTCTGCCGCTGCATCGCGTGGTACGCGCGAAAGATGAAGGCCATGCTGTCCAGCAGATAAATCGGAGGCTTGTCGTTAGAAACAGGGGTAGACATAGTCCTTAGATGGTAGCCCGTACCAACCAACTCTGGCGCAGACCAGCTCAAAGTGGAGCTTCCCCCTGACAACTTGTTCAAAACCACCTCGTGTCGCCGCCCGCTCTTCCCTAAATCCCCCCCCAAAAACTGTCATCCTGAGCGAAGTGCAAAGCACGGAGTCGAAGGACCTGCGGTTGCCCTTGCCGTTGCTCGTTCTTCATCCCCCACCCAAAAACTGTCATCCTGAGCGAAGCGCAGCGCAGCCGAAGGACCTGCGGTTGCTTTTGCCGTTGCCTGTCCCATCCCGTTCTTGCAGGGCACGGCTTCAGCCCTAAGGGAAGTTTCAACCCACCCAATCGCTCCACAACCAGTAAGTCGGGAGTGAATCAACCTCCGGCTTGTCCGCAATTCGGGAGGAGTTGGCATCCGGAACTACAGATTGCTTCCCATAAGCTGACTTATAAGGACCTATACCAGATGCAGTTCGACGCTATGCCTGAAAATATGATCATTCTGAGGCGGGGGCTGCTTTACGCAGTGCTTTGCTGTTCGTTTCTGCTTGAGGCGCAGCAGCCAGTTGCGATCCAGATAGGAACGGAACAGGGCGGTTTGCCTTCCTCGGGGGGCTACAAGCCTTCTTCTTTGTCGCTCACCCAACTGTTGGAAAGCGATCGCCTGTTACAGGAAGGCATGATGTCGTTCATGCGAAGCGGCGACAGCAAGTCCTATCGAGACACTGTCGTTAGCGCGGCTAGTCGGGAAGACATAGGGGCAGAGCTGCTGCTGGCCGAGCAATATATTCCCAAGCAGTGTCCCTTTGAGATCAATCAGGATATGCCACACTGCGGGAAGAGCGGGAATGAACCACCGCATGTCGTCTTCCGACAGAATCCACTGGGCATTGAGGCATCGTATGAGGAGGCCGCTCGTTGGCTCGAGAAAGCCAGTGCTCATGGCTCGGGCGAAGCAAGCGAAGTGCTCGCGCAACTGATCACTAGAATGCAAGCAAATGGACACGGTACGAGCTACACCGCCGCAGATTCTGCTCGCTTCCATGCGCTTGCGCGTTCTCAGGGCTATGATGTCGAGCCAATCAGCGCCATTTGCTACAAACTGACGCCGGGCGGAACAAGCATCAGCCTGGGACGACTTCTCGGTCTCATCCTCGGCCAACCGCCTCAAAAGCTATTCACTGAAGAAGAGCTTGCCGCTCTCAACAAAGCCGGCGTCTCCGGATCCCTGTTGTATGGAGGAGGTTCCGGTAATGGAGATTCGGTTATGCTTATGCGTCCGGAAGGGCCTGTTGCTCATGTTCGCATCATTCTGGATCACGACCCGGGCCATGAGGTCCTGCTGCCCATTCCGGCTCACCGCGATGTGATCTTTCTTCAGCGAGGCGACACCTTCTTGGCATTCCCTGGTAACGGACCGAATCTCCCTCGATTCCTTTCGCTCACACCCAGCACTACTACTGACCCGCAAATTTCGCTCTTCACACAGACGATGGATGGAGGACATTCGGGCGGCTTTTGCACTCGTTTTCCTTAGAACCTGTCCAGAAACCCCAGTAAGCTTGGCGGCATATCGCTTCTATGGAGCAAACAAAGACGAATACAGGGGTCCTTCACTCCGTTCAGGATGACGACGTAAAACAAACAACCTAAGAACGTTCTGAATGGCAGTTTTTGGACAGCTTCTAAGAGAATGAGAATGCAGTATTAGCACGACCCAGATAGCATCCCGTGAAAACGCTTTGAGGCTCGTCCCTCGACATGGATTGGTTCTTGGGAAACGCTCTTCTCGTCAGTGGGCTCGTTGTTTGTCGTCAACTCGCAAGTGGGCCCGGAGACGATCTTCGACCGACTAAAGAGTTTGTAACAGTCTCGAATATTCCTTCAGGGACTCAAGCTCCGCTTTCGTTTTTATGTACGGGCTGAAGCTCGTACCCTTCGTGGGAAAATGATCCCTTTCAGGATGGAGCTGATTGCACCCCATCCTTCGCAATAAAGCTGGGAAGGATGGGATGCCGGAGGGGCTTTGTGCATGAGAGCTAGCTTTTGAGGGTGGCCATGTCGATGACGAAGCGGTACTTCACATCGGCTTTGAGGATGCGCTCGTAGGCTTCGGCGAGTTTTTGGATGGGGGTGAGCTCGATCTCGGAGACGATGTTCTTTTCGGCGCAGTAGTCGAGCATCTCCTGGGTCTCGGCCATGCCGCCGATCATGGAGCCGGAGAGCGAGCGGCGGTTGGCGATGACGGCAAAGGGAGCGATGGGGAGCGGCTGATCGGGCAGGCCGACGAGGCAGAGGGTTCCGTTGAGGCGCAGCAGGTTGAGGTAGGCGTTGAGGTCGTGGGGGGCGGAGACGCAGTCGAGGATGAAGTCGAGTGAGCCTGCGTGTTTGGCCATCTGGGAGGCGTCTTTGGTGATGACGACCTCATCCGCGCCGAGCTTTTTGGCGTCGTCGATCTTGCTCTCGGAGGTGGTGAACTGGACGACGTGCGCGCCGAAGGAGTGAGCGAACTTGAGGCCCATGTGGCCGAGTCCGCCGAGACCGACGATGCCGACCTTTGTGTCGGGGCCGACCTTCCAATGCCGTAGCGGCGAGTAGGTGGTGATGCCGGCGCAGAGCAGGGGAGCGACGGCGGCGAGGTCGAGCTTCGGGGAGATGCTGAAGACGTAGTGCTCGGGCGCGACGATGTTGTTGGCGTAGCCTCCGAAGGTCGGTTCGTCGGAGTAGGTCTTGGCGTTGTAGGTGCCGACCATGCCTTTGGTGCAGTAGGGTTCGGCGCTGGCTAAACAATTTTCGCAGGCCATGCAGGTTTCTACGGTGACGCCGACTCCGGCGAGGTCCCCGACCTTAAATTTAGTGACGGCGTTGCCGATGGCGGTAACTTTGCCGACGATCTCGTGGCCGGGGACCATGGGGTAGATGGAGCCGCCCCATTCGTCGCGGACCTGGTGGATGTCGGAGTGGCAGATGCCGGAGTAGGCGATCTCGATGACGACATCTTTGGGGCCGGGGTCGCGGCGCTCGAAGTCGAAGGGGACGAGTGGGGAGGACTTGTCGTGAGCGGCGTATCCGTGTGACTTCATTTGAATCTCCTTGGGGCAGTTTTGGGTGTGCAGGCTGAGTGGGTGGGTCGCAGCCGCGGATGTCTCTTGTCGCGACAACGGATGGATCACGTTGCATTCGTCTCGTTACGAGTGATGGTACTGGTTTGGGTTAGCAGGGGGCAAAGGGGTGGACTGTTGCAGTCGCTGACGCCAGGTCTTCTGTGCGCGAGGGAGGAGGAGCTATTTTTCTGTGGCGGGAAATTATTTTCGTAGATTGTTTTCTGAGTAGTGCTAAAAATGCAGAGAAATTTAAAATTTACGATTTTGTTTGACAATCGTATGCTGTTCGATTTAAATTGGTGATGGTTACTTCTGACCTGGAGACAACTTATGATGCGTTCCATGCTTCTTGCTAGCCTTGCTCTCTCTCCCGTTCTGATTCATGCTCAGGCAACTGTGCCTGCACAAACCTCGAAGGCTGCACCGGTGTTGCAGGCCGGGCTTGTCGAGCCGAAGGCTTTTAGCTCTGCGGCTGATGGTGGTACTGCGACGACGGCGTTGCGTGTTTCCACGGGCGTGATTGGCCCGAAGCTGATCTCTACGGTCGATGTTGCCGCGGGCGATGACTGGACAGCGGCAGAGAAGTCTCGTACCGCTGTGGTTGAGATGATGGTCGACGAGGCGGGCAATCCTACGGATCTGAAGATTGTCCGGTCGTGCGGTTCGGAGATGGATAAGAATCTTCTTACGGCTGTGAAGCAGTACCGGTTTCGTCCCGGTACGGTGAGCCACCAGGTGACGGCTATGCCGGTTGACCTTGAGGTTACCATCCTCAGGCCGTCTTTTTAGTAGACGGCTACGACTTGGGGTTGCCGGTCGAGGGTGCGACCGGCAGCCATGGTACTGCTTACTCGTCGTAGTGGAGGAGTGAGAGGACGTCGTACTCCTGGAACTTGGCGCGGCCTTTGAGGAAGTCGAGTTCGATGGCGAAGCCTAAGCCGGCGATCTCGCCGCCGAGCTGGCGGACGAGCTGGACGGTGGCCTGCATGGTGCCTCCGGTGGCGAGGAGGTCGTCGACGATGACGACGCGCTGGCCGGGCTGGATGGCGTCGAGGTGGATCTCAAGGGCGTCGGTGCCGTATTCGAGATCGTAGCTGACGCGGGCGGTCTTTGCGGGCAGCTTCTTGGGCTTGCGGACGGGAACGAAGCCTGCGTTGAGGCGATAGGCGAGAGCGGGGCCGAAGATGAAGCCACGGGCCTCGATGCCGAGGACGAGGTCGATGTCTTTGCCGATGTAGTAGGCGGCGAAGGCGTCGATAAGCTGCGCGAAGCCGGCCTTGTCCTTCAGCAGGGTGGTGATGTCGTAAAACAGGATTCCATCTTTGGGGAAGTCGGGAACTGTGCGGACTAGTTCCTTCAACGGCTCACAATTAATTGCACTCATTACCAAGCTCCTTCAATCTCAAATGGTCCTAGCAGCGCGCCTTCGCTCTCTGCCAGTTCGTGTTCCAGTACGCGATCGACGCGGCTGCCGCGTGATCCTTTGCGGACTGCTGTCTTCAGCTCGTTTAGATCGTTGACTTCGCCTGCGGCGACGATCTCGACGTGGCCGTCGGTGGTATTGCGGACCCAACCGCGGAGGCCGATCTCTGCTGCCTCCCGCTGGACGTACCAGCGGAAGCCGACGCCCTGCACGCGGCCCTTCACGAGGAGATGCAATACCATACGAACTTCCAGTGTCGCAGAGCCGTAACCGCCGTGCAAGGCGGGTTGATGGATGCGCAATGCTTTTAGTTTGGAGTAAACAGAATGGGCAGAGTCATTAGACTCTGCCCATTCGATATTTTATGCGAATGCAAAAAGTACGCCCTATTGCACCCGGTAGACATATGCATTGGAGATATAACGGTTCCCTATTGTTTGGCCACCCAAACGCCTTCCTGTGACATCCTTCGTCTTGCTGAAGATCCTACGCAATTCACGGATAAAAGCATCTTTCGTCGGAAGGATCAAGATTGGCGGCAACGTGTAGACGAAGCGGCCACGCAACACCTCAGTCACTTTCTCATATGCTTTGAGCGGATGAGTTTGATCCAGGGAAGGAGAGGAGAGAACCAGTCTCCAATCTTCATACTCGGATGAAACCATTAGGAGGGCTGTGATCTGCTTGACCTGAGCAGCATCGAGAGCCGCCAGCGCTTCCTGTCCGGCGTTAATATCAGGACTTACCAGCGTTGCTTGATCCATGGCAGCACCCCATCCTTCCTTCTCACGATTGCATCCAGAATCGCCTCTGCATCATTCCTAGTCCATATGGAATAGCGACTTTCTTCTGTCCACCTACAGATGAGTTCCCATCCTGCGGCGAACTTTGTGTTTTCCTTCTTAGTCTCATCCAGTTCAGTCTTCAGATTAGCTAGTGTTGCAAGTTCTGGCAGCCGATGAATAAAGATCTTCCCGGCGCGATTCTTGTCGGGAAAATCATGACGACTCACTCCCTTTGCAAAACAAGCTTTCAGGGCGCACTCTACTGCATATCCTGACAGATAGTATGCGCCACTGTATTCACCTGCTGTAAAGAGAATCTTTGCTTCGCGGATTCTGGTCTTAGTCAGCCGTTGTAGATCGCTTCGATTCATCTTCTCTTACCGCTCTGCGAGGAAGTTGAAATCAGTTGATTTATGCGCGGGACATGTAGGCACCTTCGGCGGTGTCTACGCGGATCTTTTCGCCTTCGTTGATGAAAGGGGGGACCTGCACGACGAGGCCGGTTTCTGTCTTGGCGGGTTTGGTGACGGAGGATGCGGTTGCGGACTTGATGCCGGGCTCGGTCTCCATGACGGTCATCTCGACGGCTGTGGGGAGCTCGATGCCGACGGCCTTGCCGTCGTGGAAGCTGACGCTGATGGAGAGGTTCGGGGTGAGGTAGTCGACGGCATCGCCGAGGGTCTCGCGCTTGAGCATGGTCTGCTCGAAGGCCTCGTCCATGAAGTAGTAATCGTCGCCATCGTTGTAGAGGTACTCCATCTTGACTTCGTCGACGATGACGCGGTCGATGGGGTCGGGCGAGCGGAAGCGCTCCGTAAACATGCCGCCGGTGCGGACGTTGCGCAGCTTGGCCTGGATGAAGGCGCGCAGGTTGCCGGGGGTGCGGTGCTCGACGGAGAAGACGAGGTGAAGATCGTCCTTGAACTTGATAATCATGCCCGGGCGCATCTGCGTGGCAGGAATCGACATAAAAACCTCTGATCTTTACTAGCGGTGTAGTGGTGCGAAGACTTTTCGTCCGCACATCGGCGGTGAGTCTTCAACCTTTCTATTGTAGCGTGTGGGCTGCTCTGTGCAGAGGGAGCGGCTTGGCTGGCGATGGACCCATCATCCTCTTTCAATAAATTTTCTTTCTTATGTGCGATAGCCACATGAGTTGTGCCATACTGATGTGGTATTCGCACAGGAGACTTCTCAATGGTTGAAGACAAGCTCGATCTTCTCAAGGGAACCCTTGATCTGATGGTTCTCCAGACTTTGATTGCCATGGGGCCGCAGCATGGCTATGGCATTGCTCGCCGTATCGAGCAGGTCTCTGATGACGAGGTTCTCCTCAATCAGGGAACCATCTATGCCTCGCTCATCCGCTTGCAGCAGCGCGGCTGGATCGACGCTGAGTGGGGCACCTCCGATAACAATCGCAAGGCGAAGTTCTACTCCATCACCCGCGCTGGCCGTAAACAGCTTGCCGTCGATACGGAGTACTGGCGACGCCTTTCCGGCGTCATGACTCGCATCCTTGCGAATACTCCAGCCGGAGAAAACCAATGAGCTCTCTCCGCCAATCCCTTGCCCGCATCTTTGCCTTCTTCCATAAGCCAAAGCTGGACTCCGACCTTGAAGCCGAGGTGGCAACGCATCTCGATTTCGCTATCGAAGAGAACCTGAAACGAGGTATGTTGCCGGAGGAGGCACGTCGTCACGCCCTGATCCGCTTCGGCGGAGTCCAGCAGGCTCGCGAGCACCAGCGCGCTACGCGTGGGCTGCCGTGGCTGGACATTCTCCTTCACGATCTGCGCTTTACTTTCCGGACGCTCCGTCGGGATACCGGCTTTGCCATCGTTGCTGTGCTCATCCTTGCTCTTGGAATTGGCGCGAACATCGTTGTCTTTTCTGTCGTTGATACTATTTTGCTGCGGCCGCTTCCGTTTCCTGAAGCGAACCGCCTGGTTCGTATCGCCCCCAAGGTCTCCAAGTGCGGAGCCTCCTGCGCTACTTATTCCACGGACGCGGTTCAGGAGTTCCAGCGTCAAAACAAATCCTTCTCGGACTTTACCGGCTATGATGCCTTTACCGCGCCGGGGAACTGGAAGCTGACTGGAGGCGGCGTCCCTGTCCCCGTCTCCGAGATCGATGTCATGGATAACTTTTTCCATACGCTGGGTGTGCAGCCGTTGATGGGTCGTCTGACCTTTACGGCTCAAGAATCCCTGCCGAGCGGCGCACCGGTCGCCATCCTCAGCTATCCCTTCTGGAAACGTCAGCTCAATGCGGACCCCCACATCATCGGGAAGGCGATCTCGTTCGGCAATACGCCTACCACCGTTGTCGGCGTTCTCCCGGATACCTTTGACTTCGGGGCCGTTTATGCTCCCGGTACGAAGATGGATGTGTTCACCCCCTATGTCTACGACCGCGTCCGCGAGTATGGGAACATGATCTCCCTCACTGGCCGCCTCAAACCTGGAGTCACCCTTGCCCAGGCTCAGGCCGAGGCGGATCTTCTCTTCCCAACCCTCGACTTCAGCGTAAAGGAGGGATACAAAGCCGGATATACTGCCCAGCTCTGGGACCTCAAAGATTATGTCTCCGGAAGTTTGCGCCGTTCGCTCATCGTCCTCTGGGGCGCGGTGGGATTGATCCTTCTCATTGTCTGCGTGAACCTCTCGAACCTGCTGCTTGGCCGTGCCGCCGCGCGTTCCAAGGAGTTCGCCATGCGCTCGGCACTTGGAGCGGCACGGGGCCGCATCGTCCGCCAGCTTCTTACGGAATCCCTTGTGCTCTCCGCGGTCGGAGCCATCCTTGGCCTCGGCCTTGCATTTGGGGCTGTCTTTTACCTTGCCCATCAGGGCTCCATCGCCCTTCCGCTTCTCTCCAGTATTCGCATCGACATGGCCGCACTTGTGTGGACCGTTTTCATTGCCGTAGTTGCCGGGCTCCTCTTCGGTATTGCTCCCGGTTTGCGCATTTCCAGCGGCAATTTACAGGCTGCGCTCAAGGATTCCGCCGCCAGCACGACGGGCGGTAGGGGGACGGCCCGCCTCCGCACGACCCTCGTCGTCTCCCAGATTGCACTCGCCTGTGTTCTCCTCGTCGCTGCCGGCCTGCTGCTGCGCAGCTTCCTCCGCGTCCTCGATGTTGACCTTGGCTTCGAGCCTTCTCATGCTGCTGCCATCTCGCTCGACTACGACGATAGCGGCGATCCGGTAAAACGCGGCGTCTTCGACCGTGAGGTTCTGCGCCGCATCGAGGCTATCCCCGGTGTCCAGACCGCTGCCATGACCGACTCTCTCCCGATGTCCCGCAACCGCTCCTGGGGCATCTCCGCCAAGGGCAAGCACTATGAGCCCGGTGAGCTCCCCGGCACCTTTGTCTATGTGATTACGCCAGGCTACCTCAATGCCATCGGCATGCGCCTCATCAAGGGGCGGGATATTACCTGGGAGGACAATGATCCTAAGCAAGCTGTTGTCATTATCAACGAGACCGTTGCCCGCTACCTCTGGCCCAACGAGGATCCGATCGACCGTATCGCGACCGTAAATGGAGACGATGCCCGGGTGATCGGCGTGATCGCTGATGTTCGCGAGACCAATGCGGAGGCTAAGTCCGGCTGGCAGATGTACATCTCCACCGCCGCCCCTCAGTTCCACCCCAGTGACTCCCAACTCGTCATCCGCTCCAGTCTTCCCGCCAAGACGCTACAACCCACCGTGCTTGCCACTCTCCGCCAACTCAACCCCGGACAGCCCGCCGCCGATCTCAAGCCCATTCAGCTTCTCGTCGACCACGCCTCCTCGCCACGGCGCTTCTTCGTCTACCTCGTGGGGATATTTGCCGCGCTTGGTCTCATCCTCGCTGCACTCGGCATCTACGGCGTCATCTCCTATTCTGTTACGCAGCGTACCCAGGAGATTGGAATTCGCATGGCGCTTGGTGCGACCCAGGGTAATGTTCAGTTCGGGATCATTGCGCAGACCTTGCGCGTGGCTGTCTTCGGCATCGTCGCCGGAGCGATTGCTTCGCTGGCGATCTCCTCGCTGATGACCTCGCTGCTCTTCGGCACGGCTCCCACCGACTCCGCTACCTTTGCCGTCATCTGTATGCTTCTCGGTGCTGTGGCCTTAGTGGCGGGATATATTCCGGCGCGGCGAGCCTCGCGCATCGACCCGATGGTTGCGCTGCGCAACAATTAGTTGCACATCTGAATCGATGACGATGGAATCTGTCGTGTTATTTCAAGTACTTATTTACTCTGGAAGGGAATATTGGCTCGGTACTCCTCCGGTGATCTTGTTGAAGTACTACAAGGGCAAGTCCAGCGCATCCCACACTGGAAAAACGCGGGGATGATGGACAACGCGCATCCCTTTGGCAGCTGCGGCGCAGAGGTGCCGCAGCTGCCGAGTCTGTACAAACATTAGAAGTAGCGCATTTGTTCGAGGTCAGTGATCAGGCCAGGGCCAGTCGGGTGCCATCCCAGTCGTTGCTGGGTTTGCGCGCTTGAAGCTGGCATATCGAAGCCGGCGAACATCGCGAGCCAGCCAAAATGAGCTGGCGCTTCTTCCGGAGAGAGGCTGACCACGGGCACCTTCAAGCCTCGGCCAATGACTTCAGCGATCTTCCGCATCGATACTCCTTCTTCAGCGACTGCGTGGTACCTGCTGCCTGCTTCGTGCTTTTCCAGCGCGAGCCGGTAGAGATGGGCAACATCGAGAACATGCGCTGCCGGCCAGCGATTGAGTCCTTCACCGATGTACGCCGAGACTCCCTTCTCTCGGGCCACCTGGACCACATAGGGGATGAGGCCCTGCTTGACCGTGTCGTGAACCTGAGGGAGACGCACCACAGACACATTTACACCACGCTCCGCCACGGAAGCCCCTGCTACTTCCGAAGCTCTGCGAGGATTAGGGTGATTGGCATCGAAATGGTCTTCGGTTGCGGGTTGGCCTGGAGCAGCGTTCCCCATTCCAGTGCCGGAGGTGATGACTAACGGGCGGTCAGAGCCGACAAGTATGTCGCCCATCGCCTCGATGGCCTTTCGGTCTTGCTCGCAGTTCGCGACGAAGTTCGAGAAGTCGTGATTGAAGGCACAGTGGATGACACCATCCGCCTGGGCCGCTCCACTGCGCAGGCTTTCGAGATCTTCAAGATCGCCGCGATGTACCTCGGCACCGGCGGTGACGAGAGACTGGGCACCTGCATCCGACCGCGTCAGCCCGAGTACCTGATGGCCCGCATTGATAAGTTCTGGAACAATGGTTGATCCGATGAAGCCGGTGGCACCGGTGACGAAGATACGCATTATGATTTCTCCTTTATTTCGTTTCATGACCATGACCGCATGCGCAGCCCGGTTATTATCAAGATGGCGATGGAAGAAATACGATCCAGCTTGAAAGTCCGTATTATCTTTGCGATCGTCCGGAGTGTCTGATGGACCCGCTCTCAGATGTGTTGTCGCTGTTGAAACTGCGCAGTTATATGTGCGGTGGTTTTGATACGGCTGGAGAATGGTCCGTTCGGTTTGGCGAGCATAAGGGGATCAAATGCTATGCCTTAGTTTCCGGTCAGTGTTGGCTCTCAGTGGACGGCGTTCCCGACCCTGTGCGGCTGGAGGCAGGGGACTGCTTCCTATTGCCGCGTGGCTGGCCTTTTTGCCTGACAAGCGATCTGACGCTGACTCCTGTCGATGCGTACGCGCTTTGTCAGTTCCCGCTGAATGGGGCCATTCGATCGCTTCATGGAGGCGGAGATTGCTTTAGCGTCGGTGGGCATTTCGCCCTTACGGGCAAGCATGCCGACATCTTGTTGGGGATGCTGCCGCCTATTGTGCATATCCGGAAAGAGTCGGACAAGGCGGTGATGCGCTGGTCTCTGGAGCAGATGATGCAGGAGTTGCGCGAGCCGCGGCCGGGTGGCTTTCTGATCGCACAACAACTCGCCCACATGATATTGATTCAGGCGCTGCGGTTACATTTGGCGGAAGGGATGAACGGTGGCGTTGGCTGGCTCTTCGCTTTGGCAGATGAGCAGATGAGCGCAGCGATCACCTGCATGCATGACGATCCGGCGCATCGCTGGAGCTTGCAGGAGTTGGCGGAGCGGGTCGGTATGTCGCGATCGACCTTTGCCTTGAAGTTCAAACAGACGGTGGGGACGTCACCGATGGAATATCTGACGCGCTGGCGTATGCTGCTGGCCGGGGATAAGCTGACGAATTTCAGCGGAGATTCCATCTCCGTTGTTGCCCGGTCGCTCGGCTATGAATCGGAAAGCGCCTTCAGTACAGCCTTCAAGAGGGTTATGGGCTGTTCGCCGCGACGGTATGGCCGTGACGGCAATATTGTTTCGTCTTCCAGTCGCGAAGAGGAGGCGGTCCGCGACCATCAGCTCGAAGTTGTTGCAGGCTGAGAACCGCGGATGTCAGCTCAGTAGGTTCAAGCTAGAGATAGCTGCTTAGCGGCCGCCGAAGAGGTGTTTGAAGAAGTGGCTGATACGGTGGGCGAGGCTGGGCGGCGGTGGTGTGACGGGCGGCGGCGTTGCGGTGGTGGATGTGCCGGATATGGTGCCCGTGCCGTCGCCGGTGTAGCCGAGGGTGGTGACTACCTGCGCGTGGGCTACGCCTGGGGTGGATTGGGGGGCGGGTGGCGGAGGAGCCAGGCCTTCGCTGATGGCGGCGGGGAAGGGGTGCTGCTCGGCTGCCTGGGCGGAGGGCGTTTGGCCGGTAGCTGAGGGGGCGAGGAGCGCTTCGGCGATGGACATTCCGGGAGCGGGTGTGGCGGCGGGGCAGCCGCAGGGGGAGGTTTCGTTGTCTACGACCTCTTTGAGGCTGCCGTGCTCGAAGAGGACGTGCTGGTTGGGGCGGAGCTCGTAGGAGGCGGCTCCGAAGGTGTCGGCGATGCTGAGGATGGGAGCGGCGGAGCCTTTGTTTTCGACGCAGGTGTCGCCGTTCTGGGCGACGCGGAGGCTCAGGTCGAGTGGACCGGCGGTGCGTGTCGCAAAGCGCAGGTCGGGGGTCATGACGACGTCGTTTGCGAGGGCGGCGATGTGGATCTCGATGGAGCCGCGATCGAGGGCGAGCATGAGGGGCTGGGCTCCGGCGCCCTGAGATTGTGCGAGGTGGAGTCCGCTGGTGGCGCAGACGCGGACGGTGCCACCACGGTTGAGCGTGACCTCGGCGGTGTGGTCCTTCGCTACGATGGCGCTGCTGCCTACGAGGATGGCTCGGCCGTTGGTGACGGAGAGATTGCCGGAGACGGTTGCGTCTTGCATGGCGACGCTGCCGATGGTCTGCTGGGCGTGCAGGGTGTATCCGATTGCGAGGATGGAGGCTAGCCGGAGAATCTTCATGCTTTCGATCTGCTGTGGCACTGAGAGATTCCCTCAGCGGCTAAAGCCGCACTACAAGGATTGGATTTACGGCGGGACTGAAGTTCCGCCCCTTCAAAACGACAACTTCAGGCTAGCTCTTCAGATTCATGAAGTTTTGGATGATGTGTTTGCCGTGGGTGGTGAGGACGCTTTCGGGGTGGAACTGGACGCCTTCAATGGGGAGGGTGCGATGGCGGAGGGCCATGATGGTTTTGCCGTCCTCTGTGCGGGCGGAAACTTCCAACTCTTTGGGGAAGGCTTTGTCTTCGACGATGAGGGAGTGGTAGCGGGTGCAGGTCATCGCGGAGGGGATGTCGGCGAAGATGGTCTTGCCGTCGTGTTGGACCTCGCTGGTCTTGCCGTGCATCAGCTTCGGCGCGCGGATGACGTTGCCGCCGAAGGCTGCGCCGATGGACTGGTGTCCGAGGCAGACGCCTAGGATGGGGACCTTGGGACCGCCGTTCGATCCGAGTGCGGCGAAGTGCTTGATGAGCTCGATGCTGATGCCGGCGTCCTGCGGGGTGCAGGGACCGGGCGAGATGACGATGCGGTCGGGATGCAGTGCCTCGACTTCGCTTGGCGTGAGTTCGTCGTTGCGGCGGATGACCATCTCGGCGCCTAGCTCGCCCATGTACTGGACTAGGTTGTAGGTGAACGAGTCATAGTTGTCGAGGACGAAGATCATGGCTGAGTAAATTCTACGCTGTGCGTTGTGATTCGATTTGAAGGTAACAGGAGGGGACGATCCCTTTCTCAATAAGAAGCAATGAGGTTAAAACGAGCAACAGCGAAATACAGGGGTCCTTCACTACGTTCAGGATGACGACGTAAAACGAACGATAGTTTGCGGCACGGCTGAAGCCGTGCCCTTTCAAGACGCTCGAAGGCTTTATTGGGTTCACCCTCAGGCTTGGCGGGCTCGTTCGATGGCTCGGACTACGGCGCGGGCTTTGTTGCCGCATTCTTCGAACTCTTTTTCTGGGATGGAGTCGGCGACGATGCCGGCTCCGGCCTGGATATGGCCTTGTTTGCCGTCCATGAAGAGGGTACGGATGGCGATGCAGGAGTCTAAATTGCCGGAGAAGTCGGCGTAGAGGATGCTGCCGCCGTAGACGCCGCGGCGGGCGGGTTCCATCTCTTCGATGATCTCCATGGCGCGGATCTTGGGGGCTCCGCTGAGAGTTCCGGCAGGGAAGCAGGCTTTGAAGGCGTCGATGGGCTCGAGGTCGGATCGCAGGGTTCCTTCGAGCGCGCTGACGAGGTGCATGACGTGGCTGTAGCGTTCTACGAACATCAAATCCTTTACCTTGACTGTCCCGAATTCGCTGACTCGGCCTACGTCGTTGCGGCCAAGGTCGACGAGCATGATGTGTTCGGCGACCTCTTTTTCGTCGGCGCGGAGGTCGGCTTCGAGGGCACGGTCGGCGACCTCGTCTGCGCTGCGGGGGCGGGTGCCGGCGATGGGGCGGTACTCGACGGCGCGGCCGTGGACGCGGACGAGGAGCTCGGGTGAGGAGCCTACGATGTGGCCGGTCGTCGATTGAACGGCCTTCTGCCCATTTTTTTGTAGCCCGAAGCGCAGGAAGTACATGTAGGGCGACGGGTTGACGATGCGGAGGGCGCGGTAGACGTCGAAGGCGTCGACGCCGGGGGTGCAGTCGAAGCGCTGGGAGAGAACGCACTGGAAGACGTCGCCGGAGCCGATGTACTCCTTGGTGCGGGTGACGGCTTTGAGGAAGGCGGGTTTGGAGGTGCGGGCGGTGAGCTTCAGCTTGCCGTGTTCGGTGCGGCGGCGGGGCTTGGGGAGGGCCTGTGCGAGGCGGCGCTCGAGCTTGTTGAGGCGACGGACGGTGCGGTCGTAGGCGCCTTTGCGATCCTCGCGGGTGAGGTCGGCCGTGACCATGAGGTGAATCTCTTTTTTGACGTGGTCGAAGGCGAGGACCTGGTCGAAGAACATGAGGCAGGCGTCGGGGACGCCGAGCTCGTCTTTGGCGGTGGAGGGGAGCTTTTCGATCTGGCGGACGACGTCGTAGGAGAAGAAGCCGACGGCTCCAGCTGTGAAAGGGGGAAGGCCCTGGAGCCGAGCGGGGGTGTGGCCGCTGAGGGCGGTTTTCAACTCCTCGAAGATGTCTCCGTCGAAGGTGCGGTGCTTTTTGCCCTCGTCGACGGTGATCTGCCTGCCGCGGGAGACCATCTTCTTATAGGGCTGGATGCCGATGAAGGTGTAGCGGCCTACGTGCTCGCCGCCCTCGACGGATTCGAGGAGGAAGGCTTCGGGCTCCTCGGCTGCGATGCGCAGGAAGGCAGAGACGGGGGTCTCGAGGTCTGCGGTGACGGTGCGGTAGACCGGGACGAGCGTGTGGGTGCGGCTCAGCTTGTCGAATTCGCGAGAGGAGGGTAGGGCGGCTGCGGGTGCTTTCGGCATATACCCATTATCATCATGTGCCGCATTCACGTACATTTCATCGCACCTTATTGGCGGCTGGAACGTCTTCTTCAAGGGAGTATGATTTGCCCCTTGTGTTTGCAGAGGCCTATACTCCTCGAGGTTTGGGCGCATACCGGTCCCGCTCTTATCTGTATGCTCCTCTGAACGGGGGACATTCGTCATGGCCGGAGAAACGCTGGTATCAGCACTACAAAAGGAACGAAACACAATGGCAACACTTACCTCTCCTCTTCCCTCCACGCTCACGCTTGAGCAGGAGACGAACCCCTGGGAAGCGCAGGCTGCGCGCTTCGACTACGCCGCAAAGAAACTCAACCTCGATAAGGGCATCTGGAAGGTGCTTCGTTATCCTGCGCGCGAGATTATCGTGCATATCCCGGTGGGGATGGACGATGGGTCGATCGAGGTCTTTACCGGCTACCGGGTGCAGCACTCGGTGGCGCGTGGTCCTGCGAAGGGCGGTATTCGTTATTCGCCCGATGTCTCGCTTGATGAAGTGCGTGCGCTGGCGAGCTGGATGACGTGGAAGTGCGCCGTGGTCAACATTCCGTTTGGCGGCGCGAAGGGCGGCGTGATCTGCGATCCGAAGAAGATGTCGCAGGGCGAGTTGGAGCGGATGACGCGGCGGTATACGGCGGAGCTGATCGAGTTTCTTGGGCCGGAGAAGGACGTTCCAGCGCCGGATATGGGAACGGATGAGCAGACGATGGCGTGGATCATGGATACCTACTCGATGCACATGCGGCAGACGGTGACGGCGGTGGTGACGGGTAAGCCGGTCAATATCGGCGGGTCCAGGGGGCGTCGGGAGGCTACGGGGCGAGGAATCTCGGTGGTGTGCGACCAGGCGCTGCGGTATCTGGGGATGCCGGTGGAGGGTTGCCGGGTGATCGTGCAGGGTTTTGGCAATGTGGGGTCGAATGCGGCTAAGTTGTTGTATGAGAAGGGATATACGGTTATCGGGATCGCCGAATACGATGGCGGACTGTACAACGCCAAGGGCATCGATATCGCTGCGCTGACGGAGCATCGCCGGACGGCTGGGACGATCAATGGATTTGCGGGGGCGGAGGTTGCGGACAAGCATGAGCTGCTGACGCGGTCGTGCGAGATCCTGATTCCGGCAGCGACGGAGAACGTCATCACCAGCCTGAATGCGGCGGATTTGAAGTGCCGGATACTGTGCGAGGGAGCGAATGGGCCGACGACGATTGTCGCTGACGATATCCTGGCGGAGAAGGGGGTGTTTGTCATCCCCGATATCCTTGCGAATGCGGGCGGCGTGACGACGAGCTACTTCGAGTGGGTGCAGGACCGGATGGGGTACTTCTGGACCGAGGCGGAGGTCAACCAGCGGCTCGACAGCATTATGATCCAGAGCTTCATCGATGTGATCCGGTACTCGGAGTCGCATGGGGTGAATAACCGGATCGCTGCGTACATGCTGGCGATCGATCGTGTTGCGTATACGACCAAGCAGCGCGGAATCTACGCTTGATGGAGGAGAGGCAGCCTGGGGGCTGCCTCTCGCCGTGTAGGACATTGGCTGCTGCGTTCTACGGGTGTCGCTCCGGATGTGGGAGAATGCTAGCAGCAGAATGCTTGCGTCTGCCTGCACCCGTCTGCCGTATGCGCCGCCGATGAACCTGCCCAATTCCATCACGATGAGCCGCATTGCCAGCATCCCGCTGCTGATCTGGGTGTTGTCGCCTGCTTTTCCGTGGCATGGCTCGCATGGCCATGTCGGGTTGCTGGGGGGCGAGCAGGAGATTGCTGCGTCTATCCTGTTCATCATTGCGAGCATTACGGATGGTCTGGATGGGTACTTTGCCCGACGTCGTGGACAGGTGACGACGATGGGGATACTGCTCGATCCGCTGGCCGACAAGCTGATGGTGTCGGCGGCGTTCATCATTCTGGTCTCGTATACGCCGCAGATTGTGCCACCGTGGATTGCGATTGTTGTGATCGGGCGGGAGTTTCTTGTCTCGGGGCTTCGGTCGATTGCCGCGTCAGAGGGTTTTACCATCGAGGCGAGCGAGATTGGGAAGCTGAAGACGGTGATCCAGATTGTGTCGGTGGTGGCTGCGATTCTGGCGCATCGCTGGGATTACTGGAACTGGTTCGGCTTTATCGTGGGGGTCCACTTTATTGCGGTTACGGCGATCTACTGGATGATCGTGGTTTCCATCATCTCGGCTGTGGACTACTTTGTCGGGTTCTGGAAGAAGATCGATCATGCTTCGAATACGCATCGGCGGCGGCGCAGCGCAGTGCTGAGCAGGAAGCAGAAGCCTGCTCAGGCGGGGCCGGAACAGGCTTCGCGGATCTCGTAGAGCTATTGAAGGATGGGGATGCCGCCGATGCCGTGGGCTATCTTTGCGGCCCATTCTGCGGGGCCAGTCTGGTGGACTGAGGTTCCCTTGGTATCGACTGCTACGGTGACCGGCATATCGACTACCTCGAACTCGTAGATGGCTTCCATCCCGAGGTCTGCGAAGGCGAGGACTTTGGCGCTCTTGATGGCTTTGGAGACGAGGTAGGCTGCGCCGCCGATGGCGATGAGATAGACGGCCTCGAACTCGCGGATGGCGTCTATGGCGACGGGGCCGCGCTCGGCTTTGCCGATCATGCCGAGGAGGCCGGTGGCTTCGAGCATCTGGCGGGTGAACTTGTCCATGCGGGTGGCGGTGGTGGGACCGGCGGGGCCGACGGCTTCGTCGTGGACGGCGTCGACCGGGCCGACGTAGTAGATGAAGCGGCCCTTGAAGTCGACGGGGAGCTTTTCACCGCGGCTCAGCATCTCGGTCATGCGTTTGTGGGCGGCGTCGCGGCCGGTGAGGAGCTTGCCGGAGAGCAGAATGACTTCGCCGGGCTTCCAGGTCTTCACGTCCTCGTGGGTGATGGTGTCGAGGTTGACGCGGCGGGCGGAGTGGACGTCCATCTGGAGCTTCGGCCAGGCGTCGAGCGATGGTGGGGCGACCATGACCGGGCCGGAGCCATCGAGCTTGATGTGGAGATGACGGGTGGCGGCGCAGTTGGGGATCATGGAGATGGGGAGGTTGGCTGCGTGGGTGGGGAACTCCATGATCTTGACGTCGAGGACGGTGGTGAGGCCGCCGAGGCCCTGGGCGCCGATGCCGAGCTGGTTGACCTTGGTGTAGAGCTCGATCCTCAACTCTTCGATTTTATTTTTTGGGCCGCGGGCGATGAGCTCCTGCATGTCGATGGGTTCCATGAGGGACTCTTTGGCCATGACCATGGACTTTTCTGCGGTGCCTCCGATGCCGATGCCGAGCATGCCTGGGGGACACCAGCCTGCGCCCATGCCGGGGAGGGTCTTGAGGACCCATTCGACGACTGAGTCGGAGGGGTTGAGCATGGCGAAGCGGCTTTTGGCCTCGCTGCCGCCGCCCTTGGAGGCGACGGTAACATCGACATCGCCTCCTCGGACGAGCTCGATGACGACCATGGCGGGGGTGTTGTCGCCGGTGTTCTTGCGGGTGAAGGCTGGGTCGCGGAGGATGCTGGGGCGGAGGATGTTGTCGGAGTTCTTCCAGGCGCGGCGCACGCCCTCATCGACCATCTCCTGCATGGTGAGCATGCCGCTGGCGGAGGAGGGCTCCCAGCGCGTCTCCATGCCGACCTTGACGAAGGCGGTGACGATGCCGGTGTCCTGGCAGATGGGGCGGTGGCCTTCGGCGCACATGCGGCTGTTGATGAGGATCTGAGCCATGGCGTCCTTGGCTGCGTGGCTCTGCTCCAGCTCGTAGGCGCGGGCGAGGTTCGCGATGTAGTCCACAGGATGGTAGAAGCTGATGTATTGCAGCGCATCGGCTACGCTCTGGATGAAGTCGTCTTGTTTGATCGTCGCCATGGGGGTCGAAAGCCTCGGTATGATTTTAGTCAATAGAAAAGGGTTCCGGAGATTCTCCGGAACCCTTTCCCTCCTTGCGGATGGTTCTAGTGGATGCGGCCGAAGCGGTAGACGACGCCGAGGTTGAAGCCGAAGTTGTTCTGTACCGTTCCGCCGAAGGTGGTTCCGACGTAGGTGGGGCTTACGCGTGCGGCGAGGTTCGGGAAGAGGTTGTAGTCGAGGTTAGCGCCGACTGAAAACGCGGCCCGGGCATTGGACGAAGGCCACATGCCGATGTCGGTAGCGGGGATGCCCTTCGATCCGCCGTCGAACTTACCGAGCGCGGTTCCGCCCTGGGCGTAGAGGCTGATGGCGCTCTTCTGCTTTGCATAGACGCGGTAGGTGGGGCCGGCCATGAAGGTGTACTCGGAGATCTGCGGGTTCGGGATGTTGTAGATCGTGTTACCGATCTTCGCCTTTCCATATGCACCGCGGATTTCGCCTGTGATTCCCAGCTTCGGGTTCAGGAAGTAGGTGGCATTTGTCCAGAAGTTGACTTCATTATTTTTCTGGAGGTATGGCCCTGAGCGCCAGCGCAGATAGCCGCCGCCGCCGCCGACCTCCCAGCGATGGGTGTAGGTATCCTCGATCGTCCGTTGGATACGCGCCTTCCGGTTCGCACTCGTCTCGCGCCGGGTTGGTCGCGTCCTTTGTGCCTGCGCCGTTCCTGCTACCCCGGCCATCGTCATCGCAAGCAAACCTGCTGCAATCCACTTCGCCTTCATGTTCCAAACAGACATCAACGATTTCCCCTGCACAGACCTTAATTTGTTACTGTGTGATCTCGGCGGCACAGCGATCGCGGTTTAGGAAAACTCCGTCGATCTTTGCGTCCGTCATCTTATTAGAACATCGCAGCCCCGGTTCGTGTCGGTTCGGGGTGAGGAGAGCTCTGGGAATGGCAAAAAATAGACGCGCCGGTGGCGGATTCGGCAAATTTCTTCTGGGATTTGTGCTGGGCGTCCTGGTCATTGCGGCTGCGGGCTACGGTTACCTGCACTTTGGGGCGTTGCCGGTTGCGACGACCGATAAGCCGTTTTTCATGGAGAAGAAGCTTGTACGGCTTCCGCTGGATGCCCGGATCGACCATGAGAAGAAGACGCCGCCGTTCGGGACGAGCGAGGATGGTTTCGAGGCAGGGGCGCATATCTACAAGGCCGATTGTGCGAGTTGCCACGGTACGCCCGGTCATGATGTTGCTTTCGCGAAGTATATGTATCCCGTTGCTCCGCAGCTTTGGAAGAAGCATGGCAAGAAGGGCGTGGTTGGGGTGAGTGATGATGAGCCGGGAGAGACCTACTGGAAGGTCGCGAACGGGATTCGCCTGACGGGGATGCCGGCGTATAGCCATGTTCTTTCTGAGACGCAGATGTGGCAGGTGAGCCTGCTGCTTGCGAGCGCGGATAAGGATCTGCCTGACCCGGTGACGCAGATCCTCAGCGCTCCGTAAGGAACGAGGTGAAAATAGAAATGGCTGCATGGGGAGGTCCCGATGCAGCCATTTTTGTTGTCGTGTGGAGTGGGTTATTGGAAGGTGTAGCCGATGCCGGTTGTGAACTGGAAGCTGTTCTTCTGGTAGCCGGTCGGTGGATCGTTGAGGAAGCTGTCAGAAACGCCAGCATTGACTGTGAGGCGATGGAAGGTTGGAAGAGCCAGGTTGATCGCTCCCAACGCGGAGTAGGCCTTTGTGTTGTTCCAGGCTGGTAAAACGCTGCCTGTTTCGGTCAGCAAGAGCTTTTTGGGAAGCGTCCGCCGGTAGGCCTCAGAGAAGGTCGATCCGATCAGATTCTGGTTTGCTGTGTCTGCGGTTGGCAGAAACTGCTGCATCTCGTAATGAACATCGACCTTCACGTCGAGCTGCTGTTTGGGTTGCTGGATCACTGTCCATCCGAAGCCACCGCCGTATAGCTGTTGCAGGTTCAAGCCCTGGGCGAAGTTGTGATCGAAGCTGGTGTCGCCGAGCGCGTAGAAGCGCGGGGTGAAGTAGCGGTCGTACTCGAAGTCGGTATGGAAGATGCTTGTTTTGGCGACGCTGTTGGGGGTGGCAGGAGTGGTCTGCGGAACGACCGGCTCAGTCAGCTTGCCGTAGGTCTCGATCAGGTTGAAGATCTGCCGGTCATGTGGGGGAAGATAGCTGACGAGGGGCGCTGTTCGTACGAGGTTAAGCCCCAGGTTGAACGTTGTTCCGTAGTTGGTCGATTGCACGGCAGTGGCCCCGGCGGTAGCGCCACCCTTCCATCCATTCAGGAGGCTTTGCCTCTGGAGCGATTTGTTGAAGGTGGGCTGGTCGATGATGAGGGAGAGGTCCTTCTCGGGAACAGACGAGCTGACGCCCGAGGCGGCTGCCACATTGAGAGAGCCGTCCGCATATTCGACCTTGCCCTGTTGAACCTTCTGCTGGATGTCCTTGCGTGTGAGGGGAACATCTTTTTTGAGGACGGCGAAGCTGCCGTTCGATCGCAGCTCCTTCACGTTGTCGAGCGAGACCGTGATCTGCCCGGCCATATCGCTCTTGAAGACGACGCTGTTGCCCGCTCCGCTGAGGAGCGTACCCGTCAACTGGTCACCGTTTTTGAAGACGAGTACATCGGGCTCGGGTTTTGCAGGTTTGTCTTGTGCTATCGCTGGCCACGCAATGCCGCATGACACGATTCCTGCTACGAGCAGGTCGCGGAGCGTATTCAGGACGAATCCGGATTTATGAGAAAGATTCATGCCGTTAAAATAGCGTACCTTGGTCGCAGGAGTCACTGTATAAAGATGAATTCCGTGGTCCGCACGCTGGGCAAAGTTTTGCGTTTGGTGGGTATTTCCAGCCCTGAAGACAACGCGCCGAAGCGGAAAGCTGTTGCGGATCCACCCTCGTGGCGGGATCAATCTTCTGCATCGAAGCCGGTGCAAGCTCCGCCCTCGGATCAAAATCAGGTTTGACCGCCTGAGTCCTTCTATCTTAGAACGAATTTACTAAAAGGCTTCAGAAGTGGCGTATTTACGCGGCTTCTCAATCAAAGTGATCCATTTGATGCGGCATTTGTCCAGCCATGATCGTGGCCGGAAAAAGTATGTATTGCCAATCGTCACAAATTAGGCATAGTATCCGTCTCGCACTCGGTATCGGACGTTTATCGCGCACGTTGCCAGAGGGTACTTGGTTTGTTGTAGACGTTCCCAAACAGTATTAGTTACAAAACAATCTCCTGTAGAGGGCGATTTCAACCCCGCAGGGCTTTTGGAGCGAAAAATCATGGCATGGTACGCCTACTGTATTGCAGAACGACAGGCTTTTCCTGAGCTCTGTCGGCACCGCCGCCCGATGCCTCTCGCTGGAGTGACAGGCATCTTCGGTAATCAGACGTTTCTCTTTCCCGCCAGTGATCTTGCAGTGATTGTCTCGGAGCATAGCCCCGAAGAAGCAGCAAAGATGGACCAGCAAGCGGCCAAAGATCACGCCCGCGTTATCGCGGAGTGCTTCAAACATTCAACCGTACTGCCCTTCCGTTTCAACACTAGCTTTGCGGACGATGACGCTTTGCGGCGCTCCGTTCGTTCTAACCAGCGTCACTTTTTGGCCAATGTCGAAAGGCTTCGTGGTAAGGCCGAGATGCATTTGAAGGTGTTGGTCGATGATACGTGTCCGGGACATGCGACTCGTGACATGACCGTCGGTCAACAATACTTGACCAGCCTGCGTGAGAGCGCGAGCCGTCAGCGTGAGCGTCAGTCGAAGGCGCGTGCACTTTCAGTACAGATGCATCGCATGTTCCTGCCGTTGGCTGAGGAGATCACATGCAAGCGGACGGACTCCGGGAAGATGCTGCTGGATATCGCTCATCTGATCGACAACAAGACGATCGAGCGCTACCAGAATAAGTATTCTTCGGCGACACAGGAGCTGAAGGAGTGCCGGATGCAGCTTTCGGGACCCTGGCCACCGTATCATTTCGTCCACCGCACGACGCCTCAGCATCAACATAGCGCGTAACTTTTCCTCTTTTTTTGAAAGACGAGACAACCCGAGCGCACTTCCATTGCCAGCGAAAAAATACTGGCAATGGAAGTGCGCTCTTCTTTGAAAGTTGCTGGATTCGCTCCCCTTCCGGACACCCTTTCTTGCCCTTCATGGCATCGCATCTGGAGAGCCGCAAGTGCGTGAGAGACGTCTTCGCTTTGCCGCCATGTTGATATCGGACGGAGAACGTTAATGAATCGCACGAAAGTTTTTGTGGCTATACCTATTGCAACTGCCCTCCTCCTTGCAACTTTCTCGATCGGACTTGGAAGCTCTGCCTTTGCGCAGGAGCCCAATCCAACCTCCAATGTGCCAACGAGCCAGCAGCAGAATGACATCACTAAAGAGAACGGTGTCTATCTCTATCGCGTGAAGGTGGTGCAACGTGACCTGGACGCGGTCAATTATCTACACCGCAGCGGATCGACAAAGATTGGGTTTCAAGGTACAACACTTTTGCCGGGAGCAAAGGGCGAGGCCAAGGTCGAGAGTGAGCGCGGCGGCATTACGATCGATGCGCAGTTCAAAGGGTTGACGCCCGCGAATGGATTTGGCCCGGAGTATCTGACCTATGTGTTGTGGGCGATCACGCCGGATGGCCGCCCTAATAATCTGGGCGAGGTGCTTCCTGATGGCACGAAGAACAATATTCATGTAACGACTGCGTTGCAGTCTTTCGGGATGATTGTGACGGCGGAGCCTTACTTCTCGGTGACGCAGCCGAGCGATGTGGTGGTGTTGCAGAACGTCGTTTTGAATGACAAGACGAACGGCGTGCTTGAGAAGGTGAATGCGCACTACACACTGTTGCCGCGTGGGTTGTATGCGCAGACGGATGGCGCCAAGACTGTGGCCGATCCGATCACGCGCAACGAGCGTTCGCCACTGGAGTTGTATCAGGCAATCAATGCGATACGGATTGCGAAGGCTGCGGGAGCAGAGCAGTATGCTTCGGACATCATGCAGGAGGCGGCTCAGGACCTGCGTAACGCCACGGACATCGACCGCAATAAGAAGGGAGATCGCAAGATGGAGATCACCTTTGCGCGGCAGGCGGTTCAGCGGGCGGAGGATGCTCGCATCAGCACGTTACGCAAGCAGGCGGATGAGCGGCAGCGCAACGCGGAGTTAGCCAAACAGCAGGCTCAGGCAAGCGCGCAGGAGGCGCAGCTCCAGGCTGAGCAGGCAGAGGCGGCGAAGGCCAAGGCAGATGCTGAACGGGCTCGTGCCGAGGCGCAAGCTGCTGAGGCTCGAGCGAACGCTGTACAGGCGAATAAGAGCGCCGACGATGCGAATGCGGTTCGCGAGAGGTTGCGGGCGCAGTTGAACAGCGTTCTGGCGACGAGTGAGACGGCACGGGGCCTGATCGTGAAGATGTCGGATGTGCTGTTCGATACGGGCAAGTACACGCTGAAGCCGGATACGAAGATCAGCCTGGCCAAGGTTTCCGGAATCTTGCAGGCGTACCCGGGGTTGAAGCTGCAAGTTGAAGGCTACACGGATAGCGTGGGCGGCGATGACTACAACCAGAAGCTCTCCGAGAATCGTGCGGGCGCTGTTCGGGACTTCCTGGTATCTCAGGGCGTGTCGATGGATAATATCTCTGCGACGGGTTATGGCAAGGGAAGTCCGGTTGCGGATAATGGGACGGCGGCTGGCCGTGCGCAGAATCGGCGTGTGAACCTGGTTGTTTCAGGGGCGGCTATCGGTGTTCAGGAGACTGCGCCGGATGCACCGGGAGTTGCGGCACCGACGGGAACCGCTAACCCTCCGCAATAGGGAAATAAACTGGACGTCGACTGAATGGCCGCACATATCGTGCGGCCATTCGTTTTTTTGGTTATAAGGAATGTATGAAGAATCTTGCGGGAAAGATTGTGTTGATTACGGGAGCCAGCTCCGGTATCGGTGAAGCTACGGCGAAGGCGTTTGCGGCGGCGGGAGCGCGTCTGCTTCTGTGTGCGCGGCGGCTGGACAAATTGGCTGCGCTGCATCCAGTGTTTATTGAGGCCGGAGCGGCGGCGGTCCATGAGTTTGCACTGGACGTTACCGACCGAAAGGCTGTGGAATCGACTCTGGCAGCGTTGCCGACGGAGTGGAGTGAGATCGATGTCCTAGTGAACAACGCGGGGCTTAGCCGCGGGTTCGGCAAGGTGTATGAGGACGATCCTGACAACTGGGAAGAGATGATCGACACGAATGTGAAGGGCTTGCTGTACGTCACTCGTGCGGTTGTTCCGGGGATGGTTGAGCGGCAGCGCGGACACGTCATCAACATGGGGTCGACGGCTGGATATATGACGTATGCCAATGGTGCGGTGTATTGTGCGTCCAAGGCGGCGGAGAAGGCGATCAGCGAGGGGCTGAAGATTGACCTGATGGGGACGCCGGTGCGTGTGACCTCGGTCGATCCGGGGATGGTCGAGACGGACTTCAGCAAGGTGCGTTTTCGTGGCGATGAGGAGAGGGCGGCGAAGGTGTATCAGAACATCACGCCGCTACAGCCGGAGGACATAGCGGATGCTATCGTCTGGGCGGCGTCGCGCCCGTCACATGTGAACATCCACAACATTGTGCTGACGACGATCGACCAGGCGAACTCTACCGTCTTCCACCGGCACTCGTAGCAATCGAGGCTGCTGGACAGGCTACAGGTGAATCGACCAGCCGAGTTCAGCGAGTTTTTCTTCGATATCGGCGAGCGCGTTGGCGAGCGCGGTTCGCCGGTGAGGGCTGGAGGTGCGCTCCGAGAGGACGCGTTCTCGTTGCAACTCCAGCGCCTGGCGTTGACGTTTGCGTGCTGCCTCGTCAACGTCGCCGTTGTTGGTCATTGCGGTTTTGTGTGCCGCAGCCTGGCTTTGCTGCTCCTCGACGGATTTGCTTTCCCAGCCCTTTGACATAGCTGAATTTTACGCCCTCATCCTGCATCAGGCGCACTCTTTTGCGGGATTGCGGCGAGTTTGGTTCTGCGGGAGTGCCTATAATCGAGCCATCAGTCGGGAGATGAGTGCGGTGATCGTCGAGATAGCAGGGCTGCAAAAGGTGTATGCGGGCAAGCAGCGAGTGGTGGCGGTGGATGGCATCGACTTGTGTGTGCGGCCGGGCGAGATCTATGGCCTGCTGGGGCCGAACGGCGCGGGGAAGACGACGACGATCAGCATCTGCACGACGCGTGCGCTGCCGACAGTTGGGAAGGTGCATATTGCGGGTGTAGATGTGGTGGCGAATCCATCGCTGGCGCGTATTCATATCGGCGTGGTGCCGCAGTACAACACGCTGGACCGGGGATGCACGATCTTCGAGAACATCTATTTTCATTGCATCTACTTCGGCTCTTCGCGGGGGGATGCGAAGGCGCGAACGGAGCAGTTGCTGGCGCAGTTCAAGTTGAGCGAGCGGGCCGGAGCGTATCCGTCGCAGCTTTCGGGTGGGCTGGCGCAGCGAGTGCAGATTGCGCGGGCGATTGCGCATCGGCCGAAGGTTTTGTTTCTCGATGAGCCGAGCGCCGGGCTCGATCCGCAGAGCCGTATTGCGATGTGGGATGCGGTGCGTGGGCTGCGTGAAGAGGGCATCACCGTTGTGCTGACGACGCACTATATGGAAGAGGCGGATGAGCTGTGCGATCGCGTGGCGATCATCGACCATGGGAAGATTCTGGTTGAGGACACGCCTGCGGCGTTGAAGGCGTCGATTGGGGCACAGAAGATCTATGCCTTGGATTTAAAAAGCCTGGAGAACCTGCCGGTGCTGGTTAAGGCGCTCGAAGGGTTGCAAGGGGTTACGCGGGTCGAGGCGAAGGAGACTGGTGCACATGTGTATGCGCACGGTGCGGACGGGCTGTTGGCGGAGATTGTGCTGGCGACAGGTCCCTATGGACTGCGCGATCTGACGATCAGCGAAACCAGCCTGGAGACGGTGTTCATCCGTCTGACGGGCCGCGATCTGCGGGAGTAGGGGAGGCATGATGACGGTAACTGCGGCTGCTCCGATGACTTCAAAGTCCGTTCAATACATGCGGGCGTTTATGGGGCTTTTTATACGCGATGTCTATGTGCTGCGGCGGGAGCTTTTTCCGTTTGTGATTCGCGTGTGCATGAACCCTCTGCTGTTTCTGTTTGTGTTTACGTATGTGATTCCACATCTGAGTGGACCTGCTTCTTCAGCGAATCCTACGGCTTCGATGGGTGGTGGGGCAGCGTTCAGCACGGTGCTGTTACCGGGGCTGATGGCTGTTGCGATCATGTTCAGCGGGATCGCGGCGGTGGCGTTGCCTCTGGCGCAGGAGTTCGGGATCACACGCGAGATCGATGACCGGGTGATGTGTCCGTTGCCGGTGGCGGCGGTAGCGATTGAGAAGATCATCTTCTCGGCGATCCAAAGTATGATTGCGGCGGCTATCGTCTTTCCGCTGGCGTATTACGTACCGGCGACGCACGCGAAGACCGAGGTGTCGAGCTGGCTTTTTCTTGCGGCGGTGTTAGTGCTGGCTAGCCTGACTGCCGGTGCGTTGGGGCTGACGATTGGAACGGCGGTGAAGCCACAGCAGATCGGGTTGATCTTCGGTGTGGTTGTGATCCCGATCACGTTTCTTGGCTGCGTGTATTATCCGTGGGCGGCGCTGACGCATATCCGCTGGTTGCAGATTGGCGTGCTGGTGAACCCGATCGTGTATATGAGCGAGGGGCTGCGCGCGGCGCTGACGCCTAGTCTGCCGCATATGAATCCGCTGCTGATCCTGACGATGCTGGTGGTGTTTCTGGTGCTGCTGACGTGGCTTGGGATTCGAGGGTTTCTGCGGCGTGTGATCGGCTAGGCAAGACCTCGATGAATTACTTCTTCTCTTCGGTACTTGCTTCCTTGGAAAGCCTATGGGCTTGTGTCGAGTGTTCATGAGCTTGTTCTGAGAGCTCATGCGCGGTTAGGTGGTCGCCCTTGCCGTGGGCTGTAGCGGCGGCCTGATGGGCGTGGGCGGCGAGGTTATGGTATTCGGCGGCGCGATTGTGCGGGCTCTGCGGCATGTCGATTCTCCTGACGGTTGGATGCCGTTTAGGTGGAGAGCGTGGCCGGGGTGAGTTTTTCACTGAGGTCGGTGGCGATGAGTTTGCCGTGGAAGCGGCCGTTCTCGATGAAAATTTCGTTGGTGCGTTCGCCTGCGACGATGACGCCTGCAAGGTAGATGCCGGGGACGTTGCTCTCGAGGGTGGCGGGATCGCAGACGGGGCAGCGGTCGTTGGCTGCGTCGAGCTTTACGCCGAGGCGCTCGATGAAGCTGAAGTCTGGGTGATAGCCGGTGAGGGCGAAGACGAAGTCGTTGGGGATGGTCTTCTCGCCTTCGGGTGTGGCGAGGGTGACGGTGTCTTCGGCGATGTGTTCGACGGTGGTGCTGAAGTGCGCGGTGATCTCGCCGTTCTTTACGCGGTTGTTGATGTCGGGAAGGATCCAGTATTTGACGTGGCGGTGCATCTCGGCGCCGCGATGGACGAGGGTGACGCGGGCTCCGTGGCGCCAGAGGTCGAGCGCGGCGATGGCGGCTGAGTTCTTGCCGCCGATGACGACCACGTTGAGGCCGTAGAAGGGGTGCGGCTCGTGGTAGTAGTGCTTGACCTTGCTGAGATCTTCGCCGGGGATGCCGAGGTAGTTGGGCAGATCGTAGTAGCCGGTGGCGACGACGAGCTTGCGGGTGCGGTGTTCGACGGCGCGGCCGAAGCGGTCGAGGGTGTGGACGGTGAAGTGGCCATCGCTGCCGGCGACCGATTGGACGGTTTCGTACTGGCGGATGTCGAGGGAGTAGTGCTCGGCGACCTTGCGGTAATACTCGAGCGCCTCGTTGCGATTGGGCTTCTGGTTGGGGCTGGAGAAGGGCATGTCGCCGATCTCGAGGAGCTCCGGCGTGGTGAAGAAGGTCATGTGGGCTGGGTAGTGAAAGAGCGAGTTGCAGAGGCAGCCCTTGTCGATGAGGACGACGGAAAACCCGGCGCGCTTAGCCTCGATGGCGCAGGCCAAGCCGGTTGGCCCGGCACCGATGACCAGGAGATCGTGGAAGTCAGACTCGAACACATCGCCCATGGTTCCATTCTACGCAGGAAGGTCGAGATTCCGTACCCCATGGAGCGGTGGAGGCGGTACAGTTAAATCCGCATGGAATTTGATAGAAACAATATTCACCCAAGGGTAGCGGCTGAGCTCGATGAGCTGCGGCTACGTGTCGATCGTCTGGAGCACGAGCTGGCCGATTTGCTGCAACGACGCGCTGTTGCGGGGCTGTCTGCGGTGCTGCCTCCTCCGCTGATTGCGACGGTTACAAAGGAGGAGGTTGCGGTTGCGATGCCCGCGGTAGAGGTGTCTGCTGTGCCGACCTTTGCTGCTGCTGCTCCTCCTCCTCCGAAGGCTTCGCTTGAGAATCGTATCGGCTCGCAGTTGTTGAATCGAATCGGCGTGGTTGCGCTGCTGATTGGTACGGCCTGGTTTCTACAGCTTGCGATTGATAACAATTGGATCGGTGCGGCTGGACGAATCCTGATTGGGCTTGTGGCTGGAGCGGGAATCATTGTCTGGTCGGAACGGTTTCGACGTCATGGAAGTACGGCGTTTTCTTACTCGCTGAAGGCAGTGGGCAGCGGCGTGCTGTACCTGTCGCTTTGGGCGGCGTTCCAGCTCTATCATCTGATGCCTGCTTCGGCTGCGCTTGGTGCGATGCTGCTGGTGACTGCGTGGAATGCTTTTATGGCGTGGTCGCAGGATGCGGAGTTGCTGGCGGCGTACGCGCTGGTGGGTGGATTCCTGACGCCGCTGTTGTTATCCACTGGCGGGAATCATGAGATCTTTCTCTTCAGCTATATCCTGGCGATCGATCTGGCGACGGTGGTTCTGATTCGTCTGAAGCCGTGGCCTCGGCTGCTGATAGGAGTTTTTCCGGCGACGATCGTTTACTTCATCGGCTGGTATCTCTCGTTCTATGTTGTGGCGGAGCTTGGCGTTACGTCGATATTTCTCGTGCTGTTCTGGCTTACGTTTATCAGCGTGTCGCTTGGATCGATGGATGGCGCGCCTTCTACGATGCGGGATCTGCTTGGTGGGATCTTTCTGCCGTTGGGGAATGCGGCGTTTGTTTCGCTGGGGCTCTACTTCGTGTTGCAGGACTCGGGGCATCATGCGGCTTTGCCGTGGTTGATGCTGCTGCTTGCGGCTGCGTATCTGGGCTTGATGCGATTGCCGCAGAGCCGTGTTGCTTCTGCGATTCATCTATCGCTGGCGATTGTTCTTCTGACGATTGCGATTCCTCTGAAGGCGAGCGGCCACTGGATTACGGTGACGTGGCTGGTGGAAGGCGTGGCGCTGTTCTGGGTGTCGGAGCGGTTGGGTGTGGCGGAGAGTGAGGGCGAGGGGAAGGTATCACTTCGGCCTGAGACGGTGTTGCGGTGGCTGTCCGGGGCGGCGTTGACGCTTGGGTTTGTTGCGCTGTTTGCTGTGTCGTACTGGTTTGATGCCGTGGTGCAGATAGGCTTCTTCAACCATGATCTTGCGACGGCGCTGATTGGCGTTGCGGCGTTTTCTATTGTTGGATGGCTTGCCTTTCAGGGGCATGGAAGGCGAACCTCTTTGGAGGTCGTTGCGCTTGCGATGGGAGCTGTTGGCGTGATCGGGGCGTTGTTGTCTTTGCGCGAGATTACTTTGTTGTACTCGGATCGTGTGCCGCACAGGGCTTTTCTGAATGCTGATTTTGCGACGGCGCTGGTTGGCATTGCGGTGCTTGGTGCGTGTGCGCATGTGGCGATTCGTATCTCGCGGACGGCGAAGGATGCGCCGATCTGGCCTCGGCTTGCGGGTGCGGCGATTATTGCGCTCAATCTTGTTGCGGTGCTCTCCTGCGTGCAAGAGATTCATTCGTTATGGGCCAGTAGCGCGAGCGCGGGGTTGAAGGAGGCGTTGGCGATCTCTGCGTTTCTGATGGTTTATAGCGCGGTGCTGCTGGTGGTGGGTTTCTGGAAGCGAACGGCTTTTATTCGTTGGCAGGGACTGGCGTTGCTGGTGTTTACGATCGGCAAGACGTTCCTGTATGACATGCGCAGTTTGAGCCAGGGATATCGCGTGGTGAGTTTTATGGGGCTTGGGGTTCTGCTGATGGCGGTTAGCTTTGCCTATCAGAAGGACTGGCTTGGTCTGCGTGAACCGGTTGAGGAGAAGCGATGAAGGCTCTGCTGCTTGCGCTGTTGCTGTGGCAGGTTGCGGATGTTGCTCCGGATGCGGAGCAGCAGTACTTCCACTATGAGCGGGCGGTTTCGCTGCCGTCGACGGCTGCCGATGGCGGGCAGGCTTGCGCGACGCTCGATGGGCAGGTGTATGCGCATGCGGCGACTTCGCTGAAGGATGTGCGGCTGTATCAGGGGATGCGCGAGGTTCCGTATGCGATTACGTTGAGCGAGTCGACGGAGGCGGATAGCGAACCGGCGAAGGTGTTGAACCTGGGGATGCGCGGGAAGAAGATCGTGTTCGATCTTGCGATGCCTGCGCGACCTTACACGGATGTGGTGCTGGATCTCGACGCGCATGACTTTATTGCGTCGGCGGAGGTTTCGGCGGGTGCGACGAAGCTGGGGACGTTTACGCTGTTCGATCTGAGCTCGCAGCGGCTCTCGCGGAGTATGACACTGCGGTTGCAGGAGTCTAGTTTTTCGACGCTGCATGTGGAGCTGAATATTTCGTCTGCTGACGGGAGTTCGGCGTTTGCGGCGACGACGGCGATGGTGGAAGGCGCGATGGTTCCGCCGAACCGTGAGGCTCAGACGGTCTATACGGTGGTGGGCGAGACGGCGGCGGTGACGCAGCGGGGGAGACAGACGGTGGCTCGTTTTCTTTTGCCGGCGCATGTTCCGGTGGAGCGGGTTTCGTTTGCGATGGCGCCGGGGTTTGCGGGGAACTTCAGCCGAAATGTTGAGGTGACGGGGCGGACGGAGGGTGCTCCGGATGCTGCGGTGGAGACGCTGACGGGAAGTATTTTGCGGGTGCGGATGGAGCGGGCGGGAGGCACGATTCGGCAGGAGCAACTGAGCGTGCCGGCGACGCTGGGGGCGAATCTTCAGAAGGATGCGACGGTCGAGGTGCTGATTGATAACGGCAACGACGTACCGTTGCCGGTGAGTTCGGTGCGGCTGGAGATGCGGGAGCGGCGGTTGTGCTTTGCTGTTCCGGCTGTGGATGGGCTGCGGCTGTTTTATGGCGACGATAAGTTGGATGCGCCGGTGTATGACTATGCTCGGCTGTTCTCGCAGGATGGCAAGGTGGCGACTGCGGCGTTGAAGGCTGAGGAGAGTAATCCGCAGTATGTGGGGCGGCCGGTGCCGCTGCGACCATTGACGGAGCGCTATCCGGAGCTGCTGTGGGTCGTGCTACTGGCGGTGGTGTGCGTGCTGGCGGTGGTGGCGATGCACTCAGCGAAGCGGATGCCGAAGTAGGGGGTACCCCCCCTGGGGGTGGCTCGCTAAGTTGCTTAGAATGATGGTTTTACGTGATTTAACCCCTTGCAAGTATTTGCATTGAAAGGGGTTATGGGTAAATATAGGATTTCAAATGACTTAGGTTGCAATCAGGCGGTGCTGCGAGATCAGAGGTTGGGGAATCTGCTTTTGTTTTTAGTTGCTCTTCCAGTATATCGAGTGGAGGATATCTGGTGTGCCAGGTTTATTATCTTTGTTTTGAGTGAGTTAGGTGGTTTTGGGGGTTGACAGGGTTTTGCGGTGGGGGAGAGTGGTGCTGGGGAATTGATTGCATCCCACCCTTTGCAGAGGCGCGAAGGATGGGGCACCCGAGCAGGCTACGGTCGGGGATGAAGGACAGACAACGGCAAGAACAACCGCAGGTCCTTCGACTGCGTGCTTCGCACTTCGCTCAGGATGACAGTTTGGTGGTGGGGTTGAAGGAGAACGGTCGTCCTTCGGACGATGCCCACATCTCAGAATCGAGATATGGGGCACCCGGCTTCATTGCTCATTCGAGATGAGAGTTTGGGTGGTTGGATTGAGCAAAGAAGAGGCGGCGGATAAAACAGACAAAGGATCTTGTTTATTTTTCTTTACCGGATAACCTCGTCTACTTCGGCGATCCAGTTGGGGGATTTTAGGATCTCGCGGGGTTTGGAGCCGTCGGCGGGGCCTACTAGTCCATCGTTGTACATCATGTCGATGAGGTGGGCGGCGCGGCCGTAGCCGATGCGGAGGCGGCGTTGGAGGAGTGAGGTGCTGGCTTTGCCGAACTCGAAGACGAGGCGGACGGCGTCGTCGTACATGGGGTCGTCGTTGCCTTCGGCGTCGCCGCCGTCCTTGTCCTTGCCGGTTTCGTCTTCCTTGGGGCCTTCGAGGAAGCCGTGGACGTACTCGGCTTCGCCCTGGGCCTTCCAGAAGGCGGTGACGGCGGAGATCTCTTTTTCGGTGACGAAGGGGGCGTGGACGCGCTGGACGCGGCTGGTGCCGGGGGGGAGGTAGAGCATGTCGCCGCGGCCGAGGAGGGATTCGGCGCCGTTCGAGTCGATGATGGTGCGGGAGTCGACCTTGGTGGCGAGGCGGAAGGACATGCGGGTGGGGACGTTGGCCTTGATGAGGCCGGTGATGACGTCGACCGAGGGGCGCTGGGTGGCGAGGACGAGGTGGATGCCGACGGCGCGGGCCATCTGGGCGAGGCGGGTGATGGACTCTTCGACGTTGGCGCGGTCGAGCATCATGAGGTCGGCGAGCTCGTCGATGATGATGATGATGTAGGGCAGGGGCTCCTGGTTGACGTCTTCGAAGAGGTACTCGGAGCCGTGGTCGAAGAGCTTGTTGAACTGGTCGATGTTGCGGACGTGGTTGGCGGCGAGGAGCTTGAGGCGGCGTTCCATCTCGCGGACGGCGTTGCGGAGGGCGTTGGCGGCGAGTTTGGCCTCGGTGATGATGGGGGTGAAGAGGTGCGGGATGCCCTCGTACATGCCGAGCTCGACGCGCTTGGGGTCGACGAGGATCATGCGGACCTGCTCGGGGGTGCTCTTGAAGAGCACGGACATGATCATGGCGTTGATGGCGACGGATTTACCGGAGCCGGTGGAGCCTGCGATGAGGACGTGCGGCATGGAGGCGAGGTCGGCGGTAACGATGCGTCCGTTGATGTCTTTGCCGAGGGCGATGGCTAGCTTGCTCTTGCTTTGGGCGAAGGATTCGCACTCGACGACGTCGCGGAGCCAGATGGTTTCGCGTTCGGCGTTGGGGACCTGGATGCCGACGGTGGATTTGCCGGGCATGCGCTCGATGAGGATGGATTCGGCGGCCATGGCGAGGCAGAGGTCGTCGGCGAGGCCGGTGATGCGGGCGACTTTGACGCCGGCGTCGGGACGGAACTCGAAGGTGGTGACGACGGGGCCGGGGTTGATCTGGGTGACCTGTCCGTCGACGGAGAACTCGGCGCATTTTTCGACGAGGACGCGGGCCTCTTCGCGGAGGGCGTCCTCGCGGACGATGGGGTGCTCCTCGCTGCGGTAGAGGAGGGAAGAGGGTGGGAGCTTGTAGCCGCGGACGCTCTTGGGGACGATGGTGACGGGGTGGGCGTCGGCGTCGGCGCGCTTGCCGAAGGAGATGCCGGAGGGTTGGGGGGCTGCGGGGCGCGGCATCTCTTCGACGAGGCGGGGCTTCAGGTCGCGGACGGGAGTGCGTGCGGGCGGCAGCTCGGGGAGGTCCATGCGGCTGTTGGTGTCGTCTTCGTTGAAGCTGCTGAAGGTTGGGGTGGTGTTGATGTCTCCGTCCCACTCGCGTGCGGGCGCGGCGGCTTTGGCGAGGGCTTCGGCGAAGGGGGCCGCTGCTGCGGTGGCGGTGCGGAAGGGGGTTACGGGTGGGGCATCGACGAGGGTGCGGGGCATGGACTGCCACATGGTGGAGGGAGGCGTGTGGTCTGCCAGGGGATCGTCAGGGGTTGCGGCGAGGGCCTCGTTGCGCTTGCGGCGACCCCACCATCCGAAGAAGCCGCCGAGGAGGGTGTTGCTGCTGGGGGCGGCTTCGGGGGCGTAGGCGGGTTCCTCTCCGGTGAGGCGGGCGGCTACGGCTTGCTGTTTCTCTCGGGCTCGGCGGGCTTTGGACTCCATGCGCTCGCGCTTGCTCTCGAAGACGTCCATGTCCTCGACGGTGCGGTTGCCGGCGCGGCGGGCGCGACGGGCCATCCAGCGGTCCTGCATGGACTGGAGGAAGGCGAAGCGCACGGTGGCCCACTCGCTGGCGGTGCTGAAGGTGAAGGTGGTTGCTAGGTAGAGCGAGACGGCGACCATGAGGGCGAGGACGATGCAGGCTCCGGGAAGATTGAGGAAGTGCACCATGCTGTCGGCGAGCAGGCGGCCGGTGGCTCCTTCGATGGGGAGAGCTTGACGCCAGAGGATATGGCCGGGGAGGAGGCCGATGGCTGCGGGGGCGAAGACGATCCAGAGGCCCAGGCCGATGCTGCGGGCTACGGGTGATCCTGCCTGGCGCGACCGGAGCCAGCAGTAGCCGATACGTCCGAGGACGATGGGGAGGAAGAAGGCGGCGACTCCGATGAGTTGCAGGAGGGCGTCGGCGAGGTAGGCTCCGAAGATGCCGGTCCAGTTGTGCGCGGGGTGGGCTGATCCGGTGGCGTAACCGCCGACGGTGTTGAGGGAGGGGTCGGTGGGGGTGTAGGTGGCGAGCGCGAGAAGAAGGAGTCCTGCACCGACCATGACGGCCAGCCCGATGAGTTCGTTCAGGCGGCGATTGCGCGTTGGCGTGGCGACAAGTCTGAGTGGCTTCATAGGGTACGCGGGACCTCGGTCGACTCCGGCACACGGCTTCGTGCGCACCGGAACCGGTACCTGCAAGGCCGACACCACCAGAGCATCTTCGATTATCTGTCACTGACGGGAACAAAAGGGGGCGATGCGGGATGTGGAATCAGGATGCAAACTCCCATGCAAACCCGGAGTGGGAGTGCGCATCTATGTGGTGAGTAGCTGCCGTTCTCGGTAGATCGAGCGGTGGTGCTTTATGGGCAGGCAGGGGAGCGGGGTTTTCGCGATTTCTCCCGCTTGCCGCCGGTGCAGGAGAATCGCGCACAGCCGGCGGACCCTGCCTCGTCGCACTTACTCCGGAATCAGAAGGCTGAGGGCATTATGTCTACAGATCAGACTAGAAACGCCGAGATGGAAAAGGTTTTACTCTCACTAATTAACTCGTTGCACGATAGCCAGAAGGGGCTGGCCGATATTGGGGAACATTTGAAGGATGAGGTGCTCAAGCGGTATTTCTTTGCCGAGTCGCTGAAGCGGGCGAACTTTCGTGGAGAGCTTGAAAATGAGCTGCATCGTCACGGAATCGCGGATGTGAATGAGACTGGGACGGCATCGGGAACGGTTCAGCGCGTCTGGGGGGATTTGAAGGCGAAGCTCGGGGGCGGCGATCATACGCTGCTTGAGACGGCGGAGCAGGGTGAAGATAGCGCCAAAGACGCTTATGCCGATGCGCTTCAGCAGGAGTTGCCGCTGCCGCTGCATCAGTTGTTGAGTGAGCAGCAGGAGCAGGTGCTTCTCTCGCATGACTATGTTCGCAAGCATCGGGATGCGCTTGCCGCGAAGTAGGTTTGTGGAGCTCCGGAGCGGCCGATGATTGGCCGGACGCTGCTTGCCATTCTGTTTATTGTTGCAGGCGCTCTTCACTTCGTTGCGCCGCAGCTTTATCTGAAGATCATGCCGCCGTATCTTCCCTGGCATCTGGCGCTGATTTACATCAGTGGAGCGGCGGAGATCTGCGGTGGGGTGGGGCTGCTGGCTCCGATGACGCGGCATGCTGCGGCTTGGGGGCTGGTGGCTCTGCTGATTGCGGTGATGCCGGCGAATGTCTATATGGCGACGGCGCATGTCTCGGTCCCTGGGGTGATGGGGCAGAGTTGGGCGCAGTGGCTGCGGCTTCCGTTGCAGATACCGTTGATCTATTGGGCTTGGTTGTATACGCGGGGGTAGGGGATTTTGCGGCACTGCGATAGGGGCTTGGTTCTTTCCCACCCTTCGCTAAGGCGCGAAGGATGGGGCACCCGGACGGTTGTTCTCTTTTGAAAACTATCCTTAACGGCATGTTCTCTTTGGAAATGTTCTAGGGAAGGTCTGAATAAGTCTTCACCATTCCCTCAGCGGCTAAAGCCGCGCTGCAACGTCGGGACTTATGGCGGGACTGAAGTCCCGCCCCTTCAAAGCAGAGACTTGTGCAGAGATCCCCTAGTAGCCGGCGGTGTGCAGGTAGAAGACAAAGCCTGAGGCGACGATGCAATAGATTCCGAAGAGGTACCAGCGGCCCTCTTCGAGCCAGCTGCTGAGCCATTTGAGGGCGACGAGGCCGGCCAGGAAGGCGAAGACCATGCCGAGGAGGCTGGTGAGGAAGGCGGCGTGGAGGTCGGCAGCGGCGGTCGGTGAGGCGTGGGTTGCTTTGACCAGACGCATGGCTTCGCGGGCTACGACGGGTGGGGTGAGGATGACGGCGAGGGCAAAGCTGAAACGTTCGGCGCGCTCTTTGCTGGCGCCTGTCAACATGCCGGTGGAGATGGTCGCGCCGGAGCGTGAGAATCCGCGGAAGGGAAGGCAGAGGCCCTGGATGAAGCCGATCCAGCCAGCCTGCCGCATGGTGACGCTATCGCCGACGACGGGTTTGAAGTCACCCATGCGGCGGCGCTCCATGAGACCGGCGAGCAGGATGAGGAGACCGGCTGCGAGGAGCGCAGGAGCGATCCACTCTAGGTGGCCGAAGAGATCTTCGATCTCGGCGTGCGGCACTCCCTTGAGGATGGTGATCTCGATGATCTTCTTGACGGCTTCGCCGATGATGCCCGTGAGTGCTGTCGCCCAGATGACGCGTATGGCGAAGCGCTTGAAGGTGAGGGCGTTCTTGAAGTAGGTGAAGCGCCACTGCTTCCAGAAGTAGGCGATGACGGCGAACATGGTGCCGGTGTGGAGCATGACGAGAAGCAGCGTCATCTGGGGCGAGGATGGGTCGAGCCCCATGAGCTTTTCCGCGACGACGACGTGGGCGGAGCTGGAGACGGGCAGAAGCTCGGCGAGACCCTGCACAATGGCAAGAATGATGACTTGGACGATCGGCATCTCTTTATCCTAAATGCCCGCTCGGGCCGGTTCTAGGGGAGGAGCTTCTCAAACACGGCTGAGATTTTGGTCTGGCTGTATCCTTCGCGAAGGTAGAAGCGGTGTGCGCTCTCTCTTGTGCTGCGCGATGTGACTCGCACCACGGTGAGACCCTTTGCCCGGCTCCACGTTTCTACTTCGGCGCAGAGTTGTTTGCCTATGCCGAGGCTGCGTATGTGATCTTTTACGACGAGGCCGCCGATCAGTGCGTGTGCGGGGGATTGGATGTGACGGATGACTGCGGCTTCGATCCAGCCCACAACCTCGATGTCCAGGCATGCTACGAGGGCTACTTGCTCGGGGTTCGAAAGCAGGGTGTCGATGCGTTCGCGGACCTCTGTAGCGGTAGCTTCGTAGCCTAGTTGTGCGCAAAGTTCTGCAACGGCAACGGAGTCTTCGGGCGAGATGGTGCGTACGCTCAATGTTGCTGGAGATGGCTCGTTAGTCACGGTCGGTTCCATAGATGGAGATGCCTTGCGCGATGCGGAAGGCGAGGCTTGTGCCGCGTGCGGCGTAGTCGGAGGCGGGGAACTTGGTTTTGAGCTGATCGGCGATGCTCTGCGCGTGGGAGGCGGCGTTGTCGGCGCGTTTTTTTTCTTCCTGGACGGTGTACATGGTAACGAGGACACCCTGGCGGTACTCGGCGTCGTAGAGGGCCTCGGCGGTTTTGGGGCCGTCGGGGAATTGCTGCGCGTATTTTTCGTAGAGGCCGGTCTCCATCTCCGGGCACTTGGGCAGGCCCTGCCAGTCGCCGCAGAGCTTGTTGTCGATGAGGTCGAAGGCGGCCATGGCGGCGAACTTCGATCCGGGGTAGTTCTTGATGACCTTCTTCATTTCGCCGTCGTAGAGAGCGGGGCGGAGGTAGGCCTCCTGCTCCCTGGCTGAGGGGAGGGTGCTGATGTCGAGCTTCTCCAGTTGCCAGCGCACGTCGGCGGAGCGCCAGGCGGCTGCGGGGGCGAGGGGGGAGTCGGGGAAGTAGTCGGCGACGCGGCGGTAGAGCAGGTGGGCCTGCTCGGCTGCATTCTTGGGGGCGTGGGGTTCGGAGGCTTGCTCTTCTAGGGTTGCGGCAGTGCCATAGAGGATGGCGTCGCCGTTCTTGGTGGATGGGCTTACGATGCCCTTGTCGCGAATCCAGCCGGAGGCGGGGGTGACGGTGCTGTCATCGGGGACGAAGTCGGGTTTGTCGGCGTCGTCGGCTTTTTCTTCGACGTCGGTGTTGGCGAAGACGCGTACCCAGGGGCCGTTGCGTTCGATGACGACGACCTCGTGGCCGGGGGTGACGAGGGAGATCTTTTGCGCGTCGGCGTCGGGTGAGATGTAGACGTTTGCTTCATGCAGGACGGTGGCGCGGGCTGCGCGGTCGTAACCTGCGGCTTTGTCCTGTTTGCTGCGCTGGGCAAAGGCTGCGCAGGAGGCTGCCAGAAGTATCGCGGCACAGCTTATGGAGCGTTTCAGGTGGCGATCCCATGGAGAGAGATTCATATGGCTTCCGTTCCTATTTTCTTAGACGCTATCCAAAACTGAGGGACTATGGAGCGGTATGCGGGTGTAACGATTCCCTCAGGGGCTAAAGCCCGCTTCTTTCCACTTTTTACGGCACGGCTGAAGCCGTGCCCTTTCAAAACTCTCCTTCGATAGTAGTTTTTAGACGCGGTCGTGCCGATGATACTCAATTTGCGGCTAGTTCTTCTTCGAGGCGTTGCTTGAGATGTGGCTCGAGATTGCCTCCGCTCAGGATGATGGCGACCTTGCGGGCCCTGGGGAGCTCGTGGGCGTGGAAGAGGGCGGCGGCGAGGGTGACAGCTCCGCTTGGCTCGGGGACGAGCTTGGTGACTGAGAGCATGATGCGGATGGCGGCGTAGATCTCGTCTTCGCTGACGGTCACGATGCCGTCTACATACTTCAGGATGTGCTCGAAGTTGAGGGCGCCGAGGCTCTGGGTGCGGAGGCCGTCGCCAATGGTGCGGACGGTCTTTGAGACGGGCCACTCGACGAGGGTTTTGGTGTCGAAGCTTTCCTTTGCGTCGGCGGCTAGTTCGGGTTCCACTCCCCAGACCTGGGTTTGGGGTGAGGCGAGCTTGACGGCGGTGGCGGTTCCGCTGAGCAGACCGCCGCCGCTGACGGGGGAGAGGATGAGGTCCACGCCGGGAAGCTGCTCGACGATCTCGAGGCCGCAGGTAGCCTGGCCGGCGATGATGTACGGGTGGTCGTAGGGGGGGATCATGGCGTAGCCGAACTCGGCGGCTAGCTCTTCGGCTTTTAATCTGCGCTCGGATGAGGCGGGACCGACGAGGACGATCTCTGCTCCGAGGGCGGCGGTTGCCTGTTTCTTCACTTCGGGGGCGTTGTCCGGCATGACGATGACGGCCTTTGTGCCCAGGGCACGTGCGGCGTAGGCGACGCCCTGCGCGTGGTTTCCGCTGGAGTAGGTGATGACGCCGCGCTTGAGGGCTTCGGGCGCGAGCTGCGCCACCATGTTGTAAGCGCCGCGCAGTTTGAAGCTGCCGATGGGCTGTTCGCTCTCAGCTTTGATGTAGATGTCGAACTCGGGCTCGGCGAGTTTGGCCATGCGGAGGCGGGCGCGCTCGAGGCGGTAGAGGGGCGTTCTTACGGCTACGCCTGCGATGCGCTGCTGTGCTGCTTGTATCTCGTCGAGTGCGACCAGCTTGCTCATTGCTTCTCCCTTACTTTGTTTCTGCTGCGTGAATGACGAGAGCCAGGAAGTGGACTAGTTGCCACTCGTCCCAGATGCCGGGCCTGGCAGAAGCGATATCGAGGTGCGAGAGCACGGGGCTGACCAGCACCGCCTTTCGCGTCGAGGATGGAAGCTCGTTTGCCATCCATAGGGTTTCGGCCGCTGGAATGATGTTATCTGCCTGGCCGTGCAGGAGGTAGACCGGTGTCGTCATGGTGCTGAGTCTTCCTGCGGGGGAGAGGTCTTTCATGTCTGTGGAATGTAGTGCGTCGGCTTTTGCGAGCATGGCTCGGGTGGCGGGGGCGTTCGAGTCCATCAATTGCTTTGCTTCGGATGTTTGCTGTGGGGTTAGCTGCGCGAGGGCGGCGGCTTCGGCGGGTTTGTCTTCGTAGAGGTGTTGGCGGAGAACGTTGCGGACGGCGTCGATGTCGCCGGGTGGGACGAAGTCTTCGAGGTACTCGTATTCGAGTACGAGCGCGCCGTACTCATGCGGCGTGAGCTTCTCGACGGAGCCGTCGGGGCGTTGCTCCTGGCCGGTGAGGTAGTACTGGGCGACGTGTTTCATCGAGTCCTGTGAGCCGATGGCGAGGACGAACTTGAAGTCGGGTTGGTAGACGGGGTTTGCGGCGGAGAGGAGTGCCAGGCCGCCGCTGAAGCTGAGTCCCATGACGCCGACGGGGCCGTTTGTCTTTTGGGAGAACCACTTGGTTGACTCGCCGATGATGCGGATGGAGCTGGCATCGACGCGGTAGTCCTTGATGTCGGGAAGCTCCGGCGTGAGGACGCGCAGGCCGCAGCTTGCTAATGCGGAGGCGAAGCTCTCGAGGCGCGGCTCGTCGATGCCGAGATGGTGTACGCCATGGAGGACGATCATTGCGGGCGCGTTGGGCTTGTTGACGGGGAGATAGACGCGGGCGTGTACGGCTCCGGCTGATGATTCGAACTGGACGTCTTCGATGGTGATGGGTTCCGCGACGGCTTCGCCGACGATCCATGGGACGGGCTCTTCACTGACCTGCTTCAGCACGGCGACGGCTTGCAGGTGTGCGAGCGTGAAGGGCCATGCGATGACGCAAAGGATGGCAACGGTTGCGGCGAGCAGGGTTGGCAGCATCCAGCGGCGTGGCGAGCTGTGGTGGGTTCGTCCGGCGATGCTGCTTTCTCCAGCGGCTCTGACGTGTTTTCGTGTCGAAGGATTGTTTGTTCGCCGCATCTGAGAATTTTATCCGCAGTGTGCTGAAAGAAAGAATGGAGCTTCGCTGAAACGAAATGCGAGAGGGGCACACTATGGCTCCAGAAGGCGACTGCGTACTGGATTGCAAGTTGTTCCGGATTGCGTGTGCCGTCTCCAAATCGATGATAACGAGGAAACGAACATGCAAACCAACCCTGAACTTCACAGGAAGATCGTACAGACCTTTCTGGATACAAAGTCGGTCGATTTTGCGGCGGCCGGTAAGGCCATCGCAGAGCTTGGACCTGCGCTTTCGCTGAGCGATGAGCCTGGCGATTTTTTCTGCGGAACGATGCGGACGTTCTTTCACTGCTATCGGCTTCCGAATCCTGTGGCATCGCTGGAGGAGCTGGAAGAGCTTCGCAGCGCCAGCGAACTGTAACTGCAATTGGAACAAATCTAACTACGAGGTCCGACAGAGCCGCCGATGAGAACGAATACGATTCAGACTACCGATCTCGCCAATTCCACCAAAGAAAAATGGGATGAAGACGACCTGGTGCAGCGGCTCTGCCGGACACTGGATTTTGCAGAACGGGCCATCCGCCAACTGGGCGAGAATGGCTATGCCGATAGCGTAGAGCAGCAGGCCACGGTGCGTCCGGAGAAGCTGATTGCGGAGACGGCGATCCTGTTGCTGGCTGCGTCGAAGGTGTCGGACTATGCGGCGATTGGGCCGCGGATCTTGCGAGTGGCGAGCCTGCTGGTTCCACATGCACGCAGTCCGCGTATGCTGCGCGGCATCTGCCTGGAGCCGGCGGTGGCGTTTGAGTATGCGACGGCGCACATCTGCCTGAAGCGGCTTGGCTTCTACGATCCGGACTTCGATGCGATGCTGGATTTGAGTGCTGCGTCGCAGGCGAGCGATGGGCGCGAACGAGCTCCGCACCGGATGCTCGAGCAGGAGTGGCTGAAGCAGGGGTGGCTGTATCCGGAGGGGTTGCCGCGGCTGCGCAGCGGTTCGCAGGTGACGAACTCTGTGTTGAACCGGACGATGGATCTGCTGCATGGGACGCGTGAGGATGTCTATTGCTTCACGCATGCGCTGATGTATCTCAGAGACTTCAATTTGTTTACTCGCCCGCTGCCGCGGATGCGGGAGGCGTTGCTGGAAGAGGCAGAGGGGATGCTGGCGCGGTGCCTGGATGAGCAGGACTACGATCTTGCGGGAGAGGTGTTACTGGCCTGGCCGCTCACGGGCGAGAGCTGGAGTTCTGCGGCGGCTTTTGCGTTTCGCGTTCTTGCGAGGGTTGAGAGCGCTGCGGGTTTTCTCCCAGCGCCGACGACGCGTGTCGGTTATATGAAGAGTCTTGACCCGGAGACTGGGCGGCAATATTTTCTGGCCACGGCCTATCACACGGTCTATGTGATGGGATTGTTGTGCGCGGCAGCGTTGTCTTCTGGCCGGAGGCCGCCGGTGAAGATTCCGTTGACGCCGGTGAGAGCCGGGGCCTTCGATGCGGTATCCAAGTGCCTGGAGGGAGACGACCGGAGAGCTCATTGGCAGGATGATGCGGACGAGCTTGAGCCGGCAGAGCGTGAGTCGCTGGCTGGGTTCTTCCTCAGCATCGGGCTGCATCGTGAGTTTGGGCGGCGGAACTTTGCGGCGATGGAGAGGTTGCTCTCTGTGGGGACTGCGCTTGGGCTTACGGCCAATCCGGTAGCGAGCCAGGCGGCGGAGATGATGACGCGGGTCTCGCAGTTCGCGCTCTTTGAACCGCTGCTTCCACGGCTTCAGTATGATTCGGCACGGAAAGCCGAAAGCTCGGCAGATGGTGCGAGAGCGAGCAATGTCTGGGGGGAGGCGAGTCCCCAGGCGGTTGGACTATCATGACCGCGTGCGGCTACACCAGAACCATCTGCGTCACTTGAGGCTCGCGGATGAATCCACGGGCCTCAAGCGACCTAGAGGCGATCGATAGCTGGTGAATTTCCATTGCTGTTGTATGGCCACCGGTCGATCTACGTTTCGTTCGAGATGGCTATGTTCAACTGACGGTGATGGTGAAGGTCTTGGTGCTGATGCATCCGCTGGAGTTGGTGTATGTGGCCGTATAGGTGTTGGCACCGCTCTTGAAGGGAATGCCATTGATCTGCCGCGAAGTGGAGGTGTATCCGTAGGGGCCGGCCCAGTTCCACGATCCTCCGCTTGTGGGCTGCGGTCCGAGGTCCACTGTCGAACCAGAGGCTACAGTTGCGGTCGATGCATTTTGCCACGTTCCCCCATTCACCTGTAGATATGGAGTGATCGTGGTGGTTGTGCAGCTGTTAGGAATGACAACGGCAGTTGCGGAATAGGCAGGAACGGTGACCGTGAAGCTATCTCCGACTCCACTGATCGAGCTTTCACTGATGCCCGAGTTGGCGGTGTAGCTGCCACTCGAGAAGTTGGCGTTGCCGAAGTTGTATTGCGTGCCGTAGCTGGAAAGGGTGGCGTTGGAGACGCTCACGCTGACACTGGTGGCGTTGGTCGGATCCTGGTTGATGAGGACTACGCCAACTTTGCCATCAGTGCGATTGACGGCGTGCACTCTGAGCAGCGAGTTGGAGGAAGTAGCCGCCACCATGTTGTCTCCAGGGCGCGCCACGGTGCTGCTGAGGCTGACGCCGTACCAGGGGCCGTATGGAGTGAGATAGCTGCCGCTGGTGTTGCCGGTGTCGCCGGGAGCCGCCATGTAGCCTTGGTGCAAGTCCTCGAAGTCGACATTGGAAGCGCCGTTCTCAAACCAGGTGAGGTAGTCGTCCGCGGTAAAGAGAAACGGGAAAACGCCACCTTCAGAGGCAGGGCCGGTCTCGGTGACGAGAATTTGAATTGCGCTCTTGTTGCCGAGCGTGTAGTAGCTGTTGAGGTCTGAGCGAATGTGAGCTACCTCTGCGGGAATCCCGGCTTGCGCGGCAAGAATCTGGGCGGTGGTGCCGCCGGGGTACCAGTGATCGATGACAAAGTCTGGAGCGTACCCGGTGCCGCTGAGCGCGCTGGAGATTGCCTGGAAGACATCCTGATCCCAGTTCGCAGAGTAGCTTGAGGTGTTGATGGAGATGCCGCACTTGATGTTTGGATCGACGGCCTTCATGGCTTTGACGAACGCGGCAGCATTGGTCCCATAGGCTGTTGGGGAGAGTGCGGAGTTGCCCACACGGTCGGCCGCGGTTTGGTCGGTGTCGTGCAGATCCGTCTCCCAATCCCAGCCGGAGTAGTAGCCATTGCCGTAGGTTTCGTTGCCGATCTCCCAATAGACGATGCCGTAGCTGTTGGTGACGTTGGCGTACTGGACCCAGGCAGCTGCCTCACTGGTCGGTGCCGGACCGTTGTAGGCGGCGTTGGAGCCATAGTTGACTGTGATGATCGGTTTGCCTCCTTCGGGAAGAGCAAGGTCGCTCATAAAGTTGCTGAAGGTGTCACTCGAGTACCAATAGCCACTGCTCATCGTCTGGTCGGTGCCGCTGATGAACGTGAAGAGATCTGAATCAGAGCCGCCTGGATAGCGAAGAGAGTTGACCCCGGAGGCCTGGACCTCAGAGGCCACTCCGCTGCTGAGCATGTTGCTGTCCCAGACGTACGTGTTGAGCCCGTAACCCTCAGGAGGAACTCCGGCACTGACGGAGGTGGCGTTGACAGTGACGGTTGCGGTGGTCTGGGCCCACGCAGAACAAGCGGGCAGACATAAGGCAGCCGCTGCCAGAACGGTGTGAAGGAGTTTCCTCGTGGTTATGTTCCATTGGGGAAGCTGCGCGATGTGTGAAGTCATAGACTGAGTTCCTTTCGTCGGTAAAACTCACTCCGGGCAGCCGGCAGCTCGGGGGAGGGGTTGGGATGGGGAGGATACCGGTGAGTGGCGAGTACTATCTCCAAACTCACGCCGGCTAATATTCAGCAAGCTTTTGGGTGCTGTGAAGCTATCGCTGCGATGGACGAAGATGTCGAGTGCCTGCCAGCTCTCAAATTCCATCTGGCTAATGCGCCGTCTCCGGTACCGTGATTCGGGACACCTCCAACCTAGACTTGAGTTCGCTCGGCAAGCTCAATTTCGAGCCGCGAGGATAATTGAGCCCGGCTGTAAGAGTGGTCAAGGTTAAACCTGAACATTCGTGTACAAGAGCGCCATGGTAACGGTTACCGATGTGTACACTTATGAGTTTTCGCGGGATGGCCCAGATGTGCGGGATGGTCTCCGCGCCAGCTCTGCAATTGTGTACTTGATATTGCTGCTCGCAAACGAGCTTGGCCGCGGCTGCGCATGTCCAGTTCCTTCCTGGAATCTGCTGGCGGTCAATGATTCATTTCCGGGTAACAATCCGCGGTGTTGTTACAAACGCTGGAAGGGGACCGACAGCCAGTTTGGGGTATCTGCTTCGGGGCGCACATCCTCGACAGGAAGGTGTGGGGCGATTTTGCTCAGAGCGTGACCGAGCTTGAAGTTGGAATCAAGCGATCGTCATGACAAAGGAGAGAGGAGGGTACTGTAAAGGGGCGCAGTAAATGTGCTCGATGCGCAGGTAGATCTTTGTGTTCACGATTCGCGAGTGGGCAACCCTATTGCGATTCGTCCAGAACCTCGATGCCCGAGACGGTCGCGTTGTTCGTAATCGGCTCAAAGGCAATGTTGAGCTTGCCTTGCGCGGTTGGCTTGAGGTGGTAAAAGGTCTTGGTCAAGGCGTGAAGACTGCCCGCTTCCTTGTAGATGTCGAAGTTATCGAGCAGTGTGTTTCCGTTGCAGAGGACACGAAACACTCGGCTTCCTTCGCCACCGATTCCCGATGTACTGGAGCCGAAGTAAAACTCAGCAAAGTGAAGAATCAAGGTATAGCGATCACGTCTGTCAACCGGAATGGCGTATGTGAAGTGCCCATACCGCTCTTCTGCGAAGAGCTCGGGATCGGAGGTTCCTGTGATTTGAGTACCCTTCCTCGATGTATAGCCATCCAGGAAGTCGTCATCGGGATGCCAGAACTGGCCGTTATGGTCGGTGAAGGATCTCGGCTGCGTAACCAGGCGAATGGGAAGCTGCCGGTGGGGAGTCCCGGGCAGGATTTCAATCGCGTTCAGTGTGGCCGGGGCGCGCTCGCTGTCGAACCCCAGGTGCAAGAATCCGTTGCTGGCGGGGCTGACGTCGCGGAAGACGCGCTCGTCAGCAATATTTGTACCCAGGCTGTCGGAGCGGACGTCGAAAGCCGACAGGACTTTGTCGTCATTGACAGAGACGGTAAAGGTGGAAAGGTTGTTGGAGTCCAGCTCCGAGGCGACGAAATATAGATGCAGTTCGTATATGCCAGGCCGTAGTGGAATGTCGTAAGAAAAGTCTCCATTTCGCCAGTGCTTGAACAGCATCGGATCGCTCGTTCGCGCTGCGACGCTGTCCGGACGATCCCACGTTCCTCCATAATGAGAATACTGGTCGGGCTGCCAGGCGTTTCCGGCGGCATCTATCTGTGGTTTTCCGCTGTAGCCAGCGAGAATGCGTACGGGTACTTCCGCGTAGGGTGCGGCGATCGAGGGAGCGGTTTGCTGCACATTCGAAGGCGCGGAACCAACCGGGTCTTTCTTTGAGAGGTAAGGCCGGAAGAGGAGGTATCCGCTGAGAACAGTCAAGCCGAATGCCGCAATCACGACAATATAAAGATAAGACCAAGGCTGTTTGACCGGCGGCTCGAGGACTGGTTGTCTCTCGAGCTTTGCTGGGGCAGAGGACTGACGCGTGAAGACCGGGACGTAGGTCCCCGCCGGAATCGACATATGAATCGGGTGATCTTTTCCCTCGCCGTCATAGTACTGCATCAGCCGTTTTCGCAGACGATGCGCTTCCACCCGCACAATCGCGTCCTCGCCCCCATTGAATGTGTCCTTAGAGCGCCCGAAGACTTCGGTTGCAATATCGTACTCGTGCAGACTGGCCGTTTCGCCCCGGAAATACTTTTCCCCGATATAGGTGATCAGTCGAAGCAGCCGGGAAGAGTTCCCCAACGCCGCCGCTACAGCTTCTAATTCCCGGCGCTCGTCCTCCATCAAGGCAGAGGCGGAGGGACTGAGGTCAGATACGGCCTGGCTGATACTGGACAACGACTTTCTCCTGTGCGCTGCGATCATAGCTCTCCCAAGGACGCAATTGCAACATGATTGCCGAGCTACCCCGGTCACACGGCTATCTCCTTATATTTCATAGGTGTACATGACATGAAACCGTTCGTGCGCTGTGTCTGTACACGAATGTTCAGGTTGAACCTTTACCTTGCTTGCGCCCAGGGGGTAGTTATCTTCGCGACCCGAAATTATGTTTCCGAGCGAACTCAAGCCCGCTTGAGACGTTAGGAATCGCGGTATAGGAGATTGTTCGGAGGTTTCATTGAAGTAGTCGCAAGGTTTCAGTCTGGGCATATGACTGACCAGGGCCAAGTTGGATCGAAACCTCTGTAGGACGGAGCGAGCGACAAAGGATAGCAAGGCACATACGAAGCCCGAGGCAGATATTGTCAAAAAACCTACGGGCAAACCATTGAGTTAGAGGACCGGGCAACCGGGACTCACAGATTTTTGGAGGCACATCTTGTCAAGTTGTACAGAATTGTATTTCCGCGAGTCGTCGAGGCGATCGACGAAGACGTTTCCGTGCCGGGTGTTCGCGGTGGCGGCCCTGCTCTTCCTGGCTGCTGTCTCGCATGCGCAGTCCACGGGGTCCGTCGATGGCACCGTACGCGACTCCGCCGGGGCGCTGGTGCCAAAGGCATCGATTGTGCTGGTCAATGAGACGACCAAGGATCGTCGCACGACGACGAGCAACAGTCAGGGCGACTTCACCATCAACGCCATTACGCCCGGCACTTACGACCTGACGGTAACGTCGTTGGGCTTCGACGCCTATGAAGTCGCCGGTATCCAGGTGCACCCTGGCGATCACGCAAGCATCGCGAAGATCTCGCTGAAGGTTGGAGAGGTCTCAATCAAGGTGGTCGTTTCCTCGACCGTTGCCGGTGTCAACCTGGACTCGCCGGAGAAGAGCTCACTGATCACGGCCGAGGACCTCAAGCGCCTGTCGACCGTCGGCCGCGACGCGACCGAACTGATCAAGTTCCTGCCTGGTTTCGCGGTGTCAACGGGCGGCTCTCTGAATAACGTCAGCACTGCCAACAGCGCGCAGAACATGGGTTTCGGCAGTTCGTCGGCCTCTTCTTTCTCAGCCAACGGTGCAACGCCTCAGACGGGTGCCAGCACGGTGGTCTCGGATGGCGCAAGCGTCATGGACCCTGGTGACATGGGCGCCTCGATTCAGAATGTGAATATGGACATGGTGCAGGAGGTCAAGGTGCAGACCTCGAACTTCGGTGCTGACAGCGCCAAGGGCCCGGTCGTCATCAATGCCGTCGGCAAATCCGGAGGCTCGGAGTTCCACGGGACGGCATACATCTTTGCTCGCAATGGAGCGCTGAACGCGAACGACTGGTACAGCAATTACCAGAGCGCGGCGCGCCCACCAACCAGCTACTATTACCCGGGCGGCAATGTAGGGGGACCTGTCCTGGTTCCGGGCACGAGCTTCAACCGCAACCATAAACTGCGGTTCTTCGCTGGCTTTGAGGTTTATAAGCAGGATTTGTTCTACGGCCTGCTACAGAGTTTTATCCCGACACCGCGTATGCTGAGCGGGGACCTGACTCCCGCCTCGATTGCAGCTGCTCTAAACATCTCCCCGCAAGTCCTGCAAACCACCTGCCCCACCTTTTACACGACGAATGGTGCAGGTTCTACCGCGCCGACACTGAATGGATCGGGAGGCTTCTGCTTCTCGCCTGGGACAAATGGCACAACGTACACGCAGCAGAGCCAGATTATCTCCTCGGGTACGGTTGTGGGGAACGGGAACGGCCTGCTTCAAGTCGACCCGCGCGCGCAGATTTATGCGAAGTTCTGGCCTAAGATCAACCGTGTACCGCAGGCGGTCCCGGCCTCCAATCTGATCTCTGATGGTTACAACTACCAGAACTCGCTGACCAACACAGCGAATGGCTATCAATACCAGGTCCGCGCCGATCAGGATTTTACCGACAGCACCAAGTTGAATGTGACTTACAAGTATGAAAAGAGCAATTTCCAGGAGCCTGTCAAGAACGAGTACTACGCCGGCAGCGACATTATTCCTTACCCGACGCCTGAGTACAGCCAGACGACGTCAAAGGGCGTCAATCTGAATTTCACGAAGGTGTTCGGCACCTCGCTTACCAACGAGATTGTCTCCTCGGGCGTCCTCTACAATCAGCCGGCGCAGTTCGCCAATCCGAGCTTGGTTCAGGATTCGACGACCGGCTGGACTGGCGGGCGTTACTACAACAACGGGGCGCACCAACTTCCTGGCATCGTGGATTACGAGAACGGAGTTCCGGACTTTGCCATGGCATACGATCCGCTTGGAACAGGAAAGTTTCTGCATAAATTTTCCTACAACGCCGGAGACAATCTGACCAAGCAGATCCGTTCCCACACACTGAAGGTTGGAGTCTACTTCGAGACGAGCGGAAATAACCAGCTTCCCTATAACTTCACGCAGGGTGAGAACACCTTCAACCATTACAACTCTGGTTGCGCGACAAACGATGGGCTGCATGTCTCTGGATTACAGAACAACGTTGCTAACTTCCTTCAAGGCTGCTCCGGGTTTTCGCAATCAAGCTCCTCACTGGCCGCAAATCTCCGCTACCGCACGCTGGACTTCTACGCTACAGATGAGTGGAAGGCGACCCGTAAATTGACCTTGACTCTGGGAATCCGCTTCGACCACCTCGGCGCCTGGTACAACCCTGACGGCCTCGGTCTCGCGGTGTGGAACGCGCCTGAGCAGCACGTTCTCTCTACGCAGGTCACACAGGACCCGCACACCTATCCGGGTATCAGCTGGCACCAGACAAATTCGTCCGTCCCTCTTTCCGGACAGCCGACACGGCCACTGTTCTACTCTCCACGTGTAGGTCTCGCTTATGACCTTTACGGTGACGGCCGGACGACGCTGCGTGGAGGCTTCGGGGTCTATCGCTTTCACGATTCGACCAATGACTCCTCCGGTGCCCTCGGGACCACTCTGGGTATCCAGAACTATGTAACGCCGAGCAACGTAAGTTGCACCTTTGATCAGATTACCGGCGCACAGAATATGAACACCACGCCTGGTCAAGGGTGTATTCCGATGAGTGGCTCGAGTTCGCAGGCGCAACCGTTTACGATCTACGCCCTCGACCAGCGAGACAGCAAGCAGCCTGTGACGTACAACTACAACTTCACGGTCGATCAGGTTATGCCGTTTGGCGGCAATCTGGAGGTGAGCTACGTGGGAAATCAGAGCCACGACACGTTCACTGAAGGGAATCTGAGCAATCAGAACTACATCCCCTTGGGGGGGCTGTTCCAGCCTGATCCTGTGACCGGGGCTGTGAGTCAGGCGGGTTCATCGCAGCAGGTCATCGCCGACTATCGTCCTTATCCGAACTACACGCAGGTGTATGTTCCAAACCACATCGGCTATGGCAACTACAACGCGCTACAGGTCAGCTACAACAAACAGAAGGGCGCGTTCATCTATGGAGCGAACTATACATGGTCAAAGGCTCTTGGGGTGCGTGGCGACTATAGGACGGGGGCGGTGGGTGACCCATCGAATCTTCGCAATAACTATGGCTACCTGGGTTTCAATCGCAACAATATCGTCAATGCGACTTACTCGTGGCAGGTTGGCAATGCTTATAAAGGCAACCGCTACGTGCGCCATCTGCTCAATCAGTGGGAATTTTCCGGAATTACCGGTCTACAGAGTGGCCCGGACGTGGCGGTCCTGGCAGGCGGTGGCAACTTTAACCTCTCCGCGGCAATCTCTTACACGCCCGCGGGTTCGAATACTGCCATTCCGGTCTCGACGGGGAACACGGCATTCCTGGGAACGCCTGATATTACATTGCAACCTGTCGTCACCTGCGATCCGCGCAAGAACCTGAAGAGCAATCCGTTGTACGGCCGTCAGTATTTCAATGGATCGTGTTTTGGACTTCCGGCGTATGGATCGAACGGCAACTTCGATTTACCGGATGTGCACGGACCAGCCTACTTCAATACCGATCTGACGGTGCAGCGGACGCTCAAGTTGAGCGAGAAGCAAAACCTTCAGTTCCGGATAGCGGGCTTCAACTTCATCAACCATCCTCTGCCTGCATTTACAGGTGGAACCAACCTCGGGCTCAACCTCGGCTTCGGTCTGCCTGTGGGCTATACAGCAACGACGCCTCAGGCCGCCTTTGCTGCCGCTGTGCAGAATACTGCGAACTTCGGCTACACGCCTTATAAACAGGGCTATCGCATCGTTGAGGTAGGAGCAAGATACAACTTCTAATGCAGACTGGTGACGCCTTCGCAGCTTTCATACGAGTGGGCGCAACGTGAATGTAGTGAGGCAAGACTCCGGAGCACTGGTTTCAGTGTTCCGGCGACGATTTCGGAGGCTAAAGTAGTGCACACTTTCAAAATTTGCAAGCAAACATCGAGCGTCAGAAACACTAAAACAACGCGTCGAATGACGGGCACTCCATGGGCGCATTCCAGCCGTGTCGCAACGCTGTTCGTCCTGCTGCTTTCTCTCGCCAGCGTGGCTGGTCTGCGAGCACTCGCCCAGGCTCCTCCGGTGGTGGCCACCAGCACGGTCACCCTGGCGGCGGGGTTTTCCGCAGGGCCGGCCGTCACCGATGCGTGCGGTGACCTGTATGTCTATGAAGGCGGTGCCACGGGCATTGTTGAGATCGAGGCGGGCACGGGCAAGGTAACGACCATCATCGCAAATGCTCAGGGCTATAACAGCTCGGGAACTGCGCTCTACATGGATCCCGAGAAGAAGAATCTATACTTCCCGGACTTCAGTAACTTCTATACCACTCACTTTGATCAACTGCCGATCACCAACTGCGTTCCTGGCGCAATCAATGACGCCTTCGCCAATAATCTGGGCGACCTCGGCAACTATTACTACGGAACTGTACAGGATGCTGCCGGTGATGCTGCCGGCAACGTTTATTTCAATACGAGCTCAAACGTCACACAGGCGATTTACAAGGAGACCTACTCGGCCAGCGCCGAGACTTATGCAGACTCGCAGATCCTTACCTGGAAGAACAACATCGTCTTCATCGCGGCCGATGCTGCCGGCGATGTCTTCTTCGTGGACAATGTATCGCAGAACGTCTATGAGTTGGCAATCTCCGGTACCTCCTACCCGGATCCTCCGACCATCCTTGTGCAAGCCGCCGCTTTTAAAACGATCAGCGGCCTTAGTTTTGATCCGCTTGGCAACCTGTATATCGCCGACAGCGGGGCGAGCCTGATCTTTGAGGTTCCACTTGAAAATGGGGCACTCAATCCGGCGGACGTCTTCGCGACGGCGGCTGTAGGCGCGCCTTACAAGGTATCGGTAGACGCCAGCCACAACATTTATCTCAGCAATGGCCAAGGCGCAGCCAAGCTGAAGCCCGGCTCCGCCATTGCTCCTGCGACGGCTGTAGGCTCAACCAGCGCTACTTTCCCAATTACCTACGTCTTCAATGCTGCTACCACGCCAGAGAGTATCTCGGTGGCGAACGGCACGTCGATCACCGCTCCATTCGCGATCGGTACTGGGGCGACTGGTGCGTGCGCTGTCGGAACGGCGCAGGCCGCACTCTCTTCGTGCACGGTGAATCTCACCTACACTCCGACGGCTGTCGGAAAGCAAACCTCAGCGGTTACGCTTGGCTATTCTTCGAGTGCGTTGATGAGTGACGTGTTTGGCGTTGGCCAGGGCGCAGCGGCGACGATCGATCCGGGTACCATTACGCCTTCGACCACGACGCTGACAGCGCCTTCCGGCGTTACCGTGGATAGCGTGGGAAATGTCTTTGTCACTGACTCGACAGCCAACACACTCACGGAGTTTGCCGCAGGTTCAGCTGGTAGTGGCACCACTATTTCGACAGGAACGCTGAGCCTCAGCGGACCAAAGGGTGTTGCGGTTGACCCTGCGGGCAACATCTTCATCGCGGATACGGGCAACAACCGCGTGGTCGAGATACCAGTCGTCAATGGCGTGCTGACCAACGCGTCCGCGTTTGCGCTCTCTCCAACGCTGAAGGCCCCACAGGGAGTTGCTGTGGACGGCTCGGGCAATCTCTTTATCTCCGATACGGGGGATAATAACCTGCTGCTTATTCCCAACATCAATGGAGCACTTAGCTTCGCTGCGGCGCAGTCGTTTGGCGCTTCGCTGGATGGTCCGACTGCCCTTGCTTTCGACCAGAATGGCGATCTCTTCCTTGCGGAGTCGGGCAATAATGATGTCCTGGAATTCACAGCACCTGTGGGCAGCGCCGCTCAGGTGCAGGTGGCGGCCGGCTTTACGACTCCGACCGGGTTGGCCACGGATGCCTCAAACAGCCTGTTCGTCGTGGATAGCGGAAGCGGCAGTGTTGTACGCTTTCCGAACGTCAATGGTGTCCTAGGGGAGAAGACCTTAGTCGGTGGGACGATCTTCAATCCGATCGGCGTAGCAGTTGATGCAAGCGGCAATCTTTATGTCACCGATTCAACGGATAGTCTCGTCGCTGAGATCGCACGAGTAACTGCGGCGCTACAGTTTGGAGGTGTCAACGTCGGTGCAACTGGTACGGAGACTAGTCAGATCAACAGCTCCGGCAACCTGCCGCTCACCTTTATGACCCCCGACTACACGATTCAAGCAGCCTCCGCTCCGGGTTTTGTTGTGACCGGGGATACGTGTATCGGTGCGACGTTAGCTCCCGGCTCAGCTTGCGCCGTGACGGCGACCTATACTCCGACCGCACCTCAGTTGAACGCGCAGGAAAACCTTACCTTGTCGGCCAACGGAAGCAACGGAACGCCCATCATCCAGTTGATTGGTACCGGTGCGCACCTCTCACCTTCAACATTGACGCTGGTGCTGACCAGTCCTGCTGGGGCTACTACGCTCAACGCCGGCCAGTCGGTCACCTTCACCGCAACCATCGGGACGGGCACAGATACCGCAGTAGTCGGAGGTTCTGTGGAGTTCTTCGTCAATGGAACGCAGGTCGAAACCGTCAAAGTGAAGAGCGGAAGCGCGGTCCTGACGCTGAAAGATGGTCTGCCAGGTGGCCAAGCGGTGGTTGTTGCAACCTACACTGACGACGTTATCCACTACGGCAGCTCCTCGGCGCAGCTGACGGAGACCGTCAACGCACTCTCCGACACCATGACGCTCGCGATTAGTGGGGCCACCCTCTACATCAATCCTCTTAGCGTGAACGATAATTCGGCGAATGCTGCGGGGCCGGCGATCACGCTCACTGCGACGATCGTTCCTTCATCGAGCGTTGCTCCTGGCGGTACAGTTACCTTTTTCGCCGGCTCCACCAACCTGGGAATCATCTCGGTCGTACCGTCTTCAAGCGGAGGATATGTCGCGCAGTTCGCAACCACTGCTTTACGTGCGGGCACAACCAATGTGGTTGAGGATGGGTCGTATCTGTCCTCTTACAACATCACCGCCGTGTACAGCGGCGATAATATCTACGAAGGTGCCAACGCAGGCGCAGGCCCAATCTACGTGGTTGGTCCTCCGCCTCTATCGGCTGCTCCAGTATGCGCGACGGAGTCGACACCGACCTGCCACGTCAACACCACAGGAGCTACCTTTACTGTTACTCCCACCAGCCCGACCATTACGGTAGCCAGCTCCACTGCGTCAGGCCAGGTGAGTGGCTCGGCAACCCTTACGATCACCTCTTACGGTGGCTGGCAGGGCGTCCTCACCTTCACCTGCGCGGGCCTGCCGGCTTATGCGACGTGCGCTCCGTTCCCCGGTGCGCCTGTGGTCAACTACAGCACAGCGGCCGTTACCTACCCGCAGCAAACGATCAGCTTCATCATCAACACCAATGTTGCGCCGTTGGCACCGACCGCTAGTTCGATGATCTGGTGGGTCGGTGGTATGGGAGGTCTTGCACTGCTCATGGTGCGTCGCCGCATCCGCAAGCTGGGCTACCTTCGCGCCGGTCAGTGGATGTCGGTAGCGGGCCTTCTGCTGTTGATGGTGACATCCATTATGGGAGTGACAGCCTGCTCCTCGTCATCCAAAACCTTTACCACGCCAACCGGAACCAGCAATGTCACGGTGACGGTGCGCGGGGCGCAGGGGATACCCACCACCACCAACGTTGCACTACAGGATTCAAGTGTGCCGCCGATCAACATTACTCTGGTCGTAAAGTAGCCAACAGCCTGTGGGAGCAAGAGCGGCGGATATTCGGAATATCCGCCGCGTGCTTCCAAGGAAGAAGGATCTTTATTTTTTGCTGCTGTGCAAGAGTCTTTCCTGAGGCTGCTTGCTCTACTCTTACGTCAGATCCTCGTCTTCGTATAGCGTTCCGGGTGGTGTCCCGCAGTGATCAAGATAATGAATACTTCCTCCTTGCTGATTCTTAGGGCGTTCTTCCGCTTCGCTCTTCTTTGCTGCCTGGCGAACCCCATACTCTATGCGCAGATGCACATGCCGCAGGCACCAGTCCGACAACCGCAGCGTTCTCCAGATGAGCAGCGGACGGAGCCGGTGACTACGTTGAAGGTTGCGGTGCGCCGCGTTTTGCTGGACGTTACGGTGACGGATGCCAAGGGTAAGCCAGTGCCCAACTTGAAGCCGAAGGACTTCATGGTCTTCGAAGATAAGACCCCGCAGGTGATCCGTTCTTTCGAGGTTCACAAAGCGGATTCAGCGTCGCCAGCGGAGGCACCGAAGCTGCCGACAAATACGTTTGCGAACATCTCGCTGTCTCCCTCGAGCGGTCCCACGACGGTCATCCTGTACGACCTGCTGAACACTCCACAGGATTCGCAGTCCTACGCCCATGAACAGCTGCTTACGTTTTTGCGTCAACACAAGAATGGAGGTCAGACCGCGATCTTTGTCTTGAGCGATCGTCTGCATATGTTGCAGGGGTTTACCGAAGACGACAACAAGCTGATAGCCGCACTCTCAAGGCAAACCGGCAAGGGATATCGTTCGGGTCTTTTGCAGCAATCACCCGGCGAAGCGACACAGAGCAGCGACCAATTGGCCGGGACGGAAGGCAATCAAAATGGTGCGGATGCGCAGCCTGATGCGGCGTTCCAGCAGGTCTCTACCATGCTGAAGCACATGGAGACGATGGAGACGAGTTATCTGAACGATCGCCGCGTCGACATCACAGTCGAGGCGCTGCAAGAGATCGCCCGCTTCCTGATCGGCTTGCCGGGGCGCAAGAATCTGCTCTGGCTTTCGGGCTCGTTTCCCTCCGGGATTCTACCGGATCAGGATATTAGCAGCCGCGACTCCTTTGATGTCACTCGTAACTACTCGAAGACGATCGTTGAAGCGACCGATCTGTTGACCGTGAGCCATGTAGCGGTGTATCCCGTCGATGTGCGTGGCCTACAGTCGAATGCCATGTTTTCCGCAGCCAACAACCAGGTGTTTGAGCCTGGTCAGGGCAAGGATAGTAGAGCTGTCCAGAACTTCTCGCAGAATCAGGCTGCCGAGCATGCCACGATGAGCACTATCGCGGACGCCACCGGTGGCCACGCCTTCTACAACACGAACGGGTTGGCTGAGGCGGAAGAGGCCGCGGTTCAGGACGGCTCACTTTACTACTCGCTTTCTTATGCGCCGACCAATGCCACTTATGACGGTACGATACGCAGGGTCCGCATCGAGCTGAAGCAGCCGGGCTATCACCTCGCCTACCGGCACACCTACTTCGCGGATAATCTGGACAACGTAGCTCGTAATGCGATGGACAATCCTGACGACCTGCTTGCAGTGTCGCTGGAGCACGGCGCACCCGCAGCGCATGAGCTGTTTTTTGAAGCCCACGTGCAGGTGGAGGGTGCGCCGGTCCAGGCGACACCGGGTCAGATGCAGGAGCTGGTGAAGTACGAGGCGATGGCCACCAAGAATAAACGCAAGGCACTCAAGGAACTTAGCACCCCAGTGATGCTACAGCGGTATGTGATCCAGTATGTTCTGTTGCCTCGGCAGCTGGATATCAGCATGGGCGAGGATGCGATTCGCCGCGATCATGTCGAGTTCGCCGTTATCTCCTACAACGAAGACGGATTGACGTTGAATGGATTGCGGACCCAGATCGAAGATGTGATCCATCCCGACCGGTGGAGCATGATGCTCTCGAACGGCTACCATGTTCCAATGGCCGTGCTGATTCCGGTGCAGGCACGATCGATGCGGCTGGCGGTTCACGACCTGGGCAACAATCACGTGGGCAGTTTGGAGTTAAGCCTGCCCCTGGACAAGGAAGATGCCGCGGCTGGCAATGCAACCGAGAAGCCCGGAAGCAACTAGCGTGAGGCTTGGATCGTCGTCGAAGATGCGGCGACCGTGCGTTCCCATGTATACATGTCCAAAGCGCTTCGGAGCTCCGGTGATCTGTAGCAAGCACATCCGTGATGCGTTACATGTTTCGTCGTTTTCAATCTGCACGTCAAGCGTTGAAATAGGAGATTGTTTACTTTGAACTGTTGATCCTGACGTTGAACAACCATGTCGCGATGCGTATTGATTGCACAATTGGATGAGTTGCGCTATCGTCAGGATGACGCGATGTTGACTAAGACCCAAATGCGACTCTCCCTCTGTTGTCCCTCCCGGGACTAGCACTTACGGATCGACCGTTGCCGTTCTCCGATCGACAACGATGAACCAGCCGATCCGAAGCTCAATCGCATTTCAGCGAATTTGAAAGCATTCTGAGAGCCAGGGACTACATGCGTCATCTCATTGATTCATCGATCGATTCGAGCACATCTCTGCGCAGTCTCGCGTGTTGTCCCCCTGTTTTCTGTCCTTCGTCTTTTCGACAGTCACAGTAACGGGGCCTGCGGCCCCTGAACGGAAGGGGAATCGGGATGTTCGCAGATTTGTATAGCCGGCCACTAAAAGTTTCAAGACGTGTGTTTCTACAGACGAGTGCTTTGGGAGTAGCGGCTGGAACGCCGCTTGTATCCTGGGGCGGTACGGTCGATTCAAAAGCGCCGATCGGGAGTAGCAAGAAGGAATTTCTTGAGGGAGCGCTCGAAGCTGGACGTTGGATTCGTTCGGCCCAAAAAGATTCGGCTCAAGGGAGGTATTGGCTTCCTGAGCCTGATTCCCCGGAGAAGGCAACGACAGTCTCTCCGATCAACGGTGTCTATAGCGGAAGCGCTGGTATTGTTCTCTTCTTCCTCCAACTGGCGAAGGCAACCGGCGATTCGAGCTACCTGGAGGACGTCAGGACAGGTGCCGACTATCTTGTGGAAACCTGGCCGAATCTAGCCGCTGAGAAAGAGCGGCTACCTGGAACAAACCTATCGTTCTACAACGGTCTCTCCGGCGTGGCGTTTGTATTGACTGAGACGTGGAAGACTACGGGTGACCCCAGATACCGGCAGGCTGCGCTCCTGGCAACGCAAGCGCTCGTCAACGCAGCAAATCGATCTGGCAGCGGCGTCGCGTGGTCCGAATCTCCTGGAATCATCGCGGATGGCAGCGTGATCCTGTATTTGCTCTATGCTGCACGTGCTTTCGGTCGTGAGGATTATCGAAATCTTGCAGCAGCGGGTGGGAGGCATCTGCTTGAGCTTGCCGAGCCTCAATCGCCTGCGGGCGTTCGCTGGAAAGGTGTGCGGCCATCGCTTCTCGGTCTTCCTGAGGACACTTACTTTCCGAACTTCGAATTGGGAACTGCCGGAGTCGCATACGTTCTCGCCCGTTTGTATGAGGAGACGGGCGAATCGCATTTTCTCGAATCAGCAAAACAAGGTGCGATTCATCTCCAGCAGATCGCCACGACAAGCGGGACAGGCGCTCTTATTCCCTATCGCTATCCGGACCTTCCGGATGTGTACTACCTGGGGTTCTGCCACGGTCCTGCCGGAACCGCGAGGCTGTTCTACCAGCTCTATAAAGTCACCAAGGACAAGGCATATCTGGGCTGGACTGAAACACTAGCACGCGGCGTGATGAACAGCGGTATTCCCGCAAACCAGACATCCGGGTTCTGGAATGTTGTCTGCCAGTGCTGCGGATCGGCAGGGGTTACAGAGTTCTTCCTCGGCCTCTGGGCAGCTACAGGAAACAGAGAGTATTTCGTTTTTGCCAATCATTTGGCAGATCAGATACTGAGCCGCCAAACGAACTTCGATGGCAAGGGCTACCGATGGTATCAGGCATGGACCCGGGTGAAGCCATGGGAGGTCACGGCTGAGACGGGGTACTCGATAGGCGCGGCAGGCGTTGGCACCGCGCTCCTCCACTCGTTCCTTGCGCAAGCAGGACGATATGACACGATTGCGTTGCCGGACAATCCGTTTCCCTATCGGCGCGATGAAAACGCCAACGTGCAATCGGCTGCTGTCGACTTTAGCGATCTGAATCAGTTGTCACCGTAGATCTTCCCGGAACTGTTCCAGCTCGTCTGTTGGAGAAACATCAACCAGTAACGCAAAGGAGAAGTGAATTGAAAAAGGTAAATAGCTTGTTTCGAACCATCGTTACTACATCCACGCTTGCAGTGGTATCGATCGTCGCACACGCCGGAACGCTTCATCTAAAGGCAGACCTCAAAGCCTCTTCTGAAGTGCCAGCAAAGGATAGCGCCGGCACGGGTACTTTGACGGCCACGTTGGATACAGACACAAACGAGTTCAAGTATCACGTTGAGTTCAACGGATTGACCGGACCTGTTGTAGCCGCTCATTTTCACGGTCCGGCTGTCGCTGGCGCGAATGCGAAGCCCCAGCTGCCGATTAAGACCAGCCCAATCGCTAGCCCAATTGAGGGTCATGCAACCTTGACTGCGGAACAGGCGAAGGATCTGGCCGACGGCAAGTGGTACTTCAACCTTCATACGTCGGCAAATCCAGGGGGAGAGATACGCGGCCAGATTGCGAAATCGGAGTAGACGATTGAATGTAGTATGCGGTGAGGATAAAGCTTCCCGCACACTGTGCAACCGTTGCAGATAGCGCCGCTGAGCCCGGCGATGCCACTTGCGTTGAGGGTGAAGTTGCTTGGCTCCCGCGGTGCTTATGCTTCCTGGAGTGCATAAATGGGAGTTGACTCGACCACATTGAGCATCATTCGTCTTTCGATCAGAGGTTATCGTTGCTCGACCTACTAGATCGGGAATGAGCGCTTAAGCGGCTCCATGGAACTCCAAAGATTCCTAGCATGATCCGATCGACCCATCGAGCTGCTGCTGCTGTCGCCAGCATCCCCGAAAATACCAGCAGTGCGCCAACCGCTACTGTAGACAACCGAAGTCGCGAGCAAGGGAAGGAGGGGCGGTGCCAGCAGAACGCCGAAGGCGGTTACCATGATGTTGAAGAGAGAGGATCGGGCGCTCTGCCCCAGCCAGATGCTGATCCCTGCGATGCACGCGCCAAGGGCGAGCGTCATGCCGCGGCCCACTGCAACCAGGCGCTGCTCCGATGCTGCTGGCTTGATGATCCGTTGATAGAAGTCTTTGGTGAGCACAGCCGCTATCGCATTCAGGTCGGCGCTTACGGTGGCCATGGTTGCGGAGAAGAGCGCAGCGACGATGATCCCCACCATGCCCGCAGGCAGCAGCCCAAAGATTAAATGGACGTATACGTCCTGCGGTTTTTGATGGGCCGCGAAGTCCGGCATAAGCTTTCGTGCCACCAGCGCAGGCAGCAGCATGATCGGTGTGCCGACGAAGTTCAACAACGCGGAGAGATAAGCCGCTTTGCGCCCAGAGCGTTCATCCGGAACAGACTGTTCGTAGAGATGCTTCCACGCGCTCGCCTGCTCGACGACGCACGGGTCCTTGTAAGTCTTTCGATCTCGCTGGGGAGCTTCCAGATGAGTACACACAGCCAACTGCATTTTGGTATCGGTGGAAACGACAAACTCCTGCTTCCCGTGCGGTGCAGCATCGCCACCTTCTACAGCAACCCACCTTAGGGATAGCGATGGTCTGCTCAAACGCAGCGCGAAAGACCGGGAGACCCTTGTCGTCGCACAAGATGAGTCAATACCTGCCAGTGTTGATCTTCATCGGTGAATGTTGGGATTGCATCACCTTAGAACCTCCTACAGACAGGGCTGTCTGTAGGAGGTTGTTTCACTTCGCCTCTAGAACGTGAACGCGGCGCAGCGGAAGATTGGTAGAGGAAGCCCCTGCCTCCACAGGCACTCTCTGGCAATGCGTTTCGGACATCTTCGTTCGTCAAAGAGACGGAAGGTAAAAAGGATGCAACGGAATCTCAATAGCATTACGTGGGTAGATTGACCGCCGGCCAATATCGAAAATTCCGGAATATTGCATTGTTGGCTCCCCATGCGCAAAGCGCGGGGCGCACATCGAGAAATCCGCCTAATACATTTTGGTGCATACCTGAAATCTCAGCCGATTCTTCTATACGTCGCCACGGCTGTTGATCGGTACGGTAGTAAAAGTCGATTTCTTGCCGATCGTTCACAATGCGTAGAGTAGCTCGCGATGATTTTAGATCTGGATGATTGAAAGTATAACCATTGGCAACTCGTACGTTGACTCCCGTCGATGTCAGCGTGATGCCGACCGCGTGTTCGGGATTGTAAAAGAGAAGCAGGCCTGCTTCGCACCCCGATTCCACTTCAACATCAACCTCGATGGTGTAGGAGTGCCCACCAACCGGATTCGTGAGGACGGATGTATCGTTAAGGCTCTTACCGCGCGCGGCAAGCCGGAGGAAATTCTTTCCTGTTTCGAAGCGAGATGAATCGTACTCGTGCCAGAAACCCCACTGAAGCCCAAGCTCTGGAGTGTCAAATTGATCGGATGGGTCTGCGAACGCCTGTTGGTTTGTTCCGGGCATCGGCATCGGGATAGCAGAATCTGCTGCGATCTCCGGAGAAACGCGAAACCAGCCATCTGCTGTCCATTCGACGGGCAAAAGGAGCAGCTGACGTCCCAGAGTACGGTAGTCATTTTCATAAGAGTGAACTGTCATGTACCACTTTCCAGTAGGCGTATCGACAAGGCGTCCGTGTCCTACGCTCAACCAGCGATCTTCACGGGATTGCGTGTGAACTATCGGATTATATGGAGAGAACTCCCATGGTCCTTCAGCATGGCGGCTACGGGCGCTAATGACTGAGTGACTGGTCGCTGGGCCTCCCGTGCCTCCTTCTGCGACATTGAGGTAGAAGTAGCCGTTGTGCTCAAGCAGTTTCGGACCTTCGAGGCACGTACATTCGATACGTGTAGATTGTGGAATAGGCCATGGTGCGAAGACGGTACGAGGCGCGGACTTGACTCCAAGCCCATCTGGCGTAAGTTCCACCATCTGGCCTCCGTTGGTATAAAGAAAGCGGCGGCCGTTCTCAGCAATATGTGCGGGATCGATCGCATCGATTCCAAGATCGGTCGGCTCGCTCCACGGGCCGGTGGGGTGAGTGGCATGCACTACGTTAATCCGGTTGTTGGCCGGGAAGTAGATGTAGAAATGTCCGTTGTACTCACAGAGGTAAGGAGCCCAGATGCTGCCGTAATACCGATGCAACGCTGCAGCCACGGGGCGCCAATTGATTAGATCCCGCGAGTGCCAGATGAGTAGGCCGGGAGCATAATCGAAGCTTGAATGAGTGAGATAGAAATCATCCCCGACCCTGATGGGACTTGCGTCCGGATGGTCTCCGCCCATGATCGGGTTTCGGTAGATGGCATTCTGTTCCTCAGCGAACAGACTTTGTAGGTTCGGCTGGAGCGCTAAGGTGATCGATGTCACGGAGGCGTTCCGGAAAAAACGTCGGCGAGTGATGATGTGCTGAATCGACAGAAGGTTGTCATTCATAAATTTTGATCCCGTTTCCTACTCTTGGAATAGAGTTATACCAAAACCGTTGCAGTGCCGCGCCCTGCTTGGATGTGCGCGGTCTGAGCGAAACAGCTAGACATAATCGAGTTAGTCCCTGCCAGACGTGCGCGTCAGTAGGATCAAGACAATATCGTTGCTCCGCATAGGCACGGTCACTGCAACCTCACCGTCCTTATTGCTGCGGACGATTTGTGTCTTTTCTGGTCGATCGCGAGTGAATTCGTTCAATTGGGCTATCTGTTTTGTAGATAAATCCTTGGGTGCTCCCATTTTTATGTATGCCGAGTATGCATCATTCGCCTGGTAGCCAGTACGATGCACCTCTAAGTGATATTTTGTGAACGGCGACATATGCGTAACGTGTAGTTCGACAGGAGCCGCAGGAACAGAGGGGAGCAACTTGGTGTAGAAAGAGCGGTTGCTCACCCTCTGCTCCGGCTGTTTGAAGTCCCATAAGAGCGCTTCGACGTTGTCTCCCTTTACGGCCATCATAGATTGTGGATCGTTGGAATGGAGCGCATTCCCCTGTAGTGCGTGGAGGTACTTATAAGCAAAGAACGCGGGTTTGCGAATCCCATCACGGTTCAGCAAACCGAATCCACCCTGAAACGCCGCGGTCGGCGGTCCGGGCTCCTCGAACAGGTCCGTGTAGGTCCAATAGCTCATCCCTTGTACGAGTCCTTCGGAGCCCTTCAGTTTGCTCAAAATGTACGGGGCGCTCACATAAGAATCATGGATGACGTCTCGTGGCGTGTAGCTCGTACTCCACTCCGTGAAGTACACGGGCAGGTCCGGAAAGGCGGAAACTGCGACTTGCTCTCGAACGTGGCGCACATCTCCGATAATGGCGTCCGGTGACGGAGAAAGCTTTGTATCGCTCTGTCCGTTTTCATCAAGGAATCCTCCGTCCACGCCGTAAGTATGGGTCGCGACGAAATCGATGGCGGCTCCGCTTTGCTTGACATGGGCCAGGAACTCAGGGATCCAGCCAACTCCAGCCGTAGCCGGCCCGCCTACACGAAGCGCCGGATCGATACTCTTTATCGTGTTTGAGGTCTGGTCGTAGAGCTTGAAGTAGGCCTGCTGATCTGCGCCTTCCCAAAATCCGGAGAGGTTGGGTTCGTTCCACACTTCGAAGAACCAGGAGCGCACCTCCTGCTGTCCATATCGCGCCTCGATGTGGTGAATAAAGGCCGCTATCAGGTCGTGCCAGCCTGCTGGATTCGGATGTGAGGTGTTGCCCTTCCAATAAAAAATACTGTTATTGGATGTTGCTAGCGCTTTCGGTGTGAAACCGAGCTCTACGAAGGGTTTGATGTGCATGGCTAAGAGTTCGTCATAGAGCTGGTCGACCTTCGTCCAGTCATAGATGGTCTTGCCATCTTCGATGCGAACGGTCCCCAACACATCATGGAAGATGGCATGGAAGCGTAGATAGCGAAATCCCAGCTCGTCAACCGCAACCTTGAGCTGCTCCTGGCTATCGTTGCGAATAAGTGTCCCCGGGTAATCGGAACCGACAGAAAGGTCAAAGAAGCGGTCCACTGGCGTGCCAGCTTGCGCGATGTCTACGACGATTTGACGCTTCGCGGTCTGCTGCGAATCAGCCTGAAAAGGTGTACCGAATAACGTGGTCAAAAGCAAAAGCAGGAGGGATAGCCTTAAAGGATGATGTAAATTCGATCTCAACATATAGCTCCATTATCGATGTGAGGAAGATAAATACCACTGCGATCGAATGAACGAAATGCGGAGATAGAAACCACTCCTCGATAACGGCACAATCACAGTGTTGATTTTAGCGATAAATGCAGTAGGCGCGCTGAGAGCGCAGTGTCTCGCAGCGCGCAAGAATCAAGACTAGAACGTGTATCTGAAAGAGAGTTCCATAATCCGGCGGCCAGTCTTGTAAAGAGCTACTCCAAAACTAAGCGACGGATCAGCTTCACCTTGGTTGAATGCAGTACCGTTTTGATTGGTAAGGTTGAGGGTATATTCGTTCGAGAAATTGCACGTGAAGCTGGTCAACTGACTGACCATGCTCGAAGTTGAAGGATTTTGGGCGCTCAAGTTATTGTCGATGAATGCCGAACCACCGAGGAAGGGATGGCGATAGGGGCCGTTCTGTTTGAGCGTGATCGCTGCATTGCTACCGGGAGCCAGTTTGGGAGCCTATCGCGGAAGAAACCGTTGGAACTGACAGCGACATGCCATCCCATATACGCTTGTGCCTGGTCGCAATGAGTAAACCTTCCTCCGTTCCTGGACTTGTGGCCACCAACTCTCCGTCGTCGGACCAGATAGCGCTTTTGCCTGCCGAAACCCATCCTCCAGTTGGCGCACTATGGTTAGCCATGAGGACGGCCATCTTATGTTGGAGCGAGTACTGCCTGAGCAAAGCCGTGTCTGATGCGTATCCGTTCTCGGTGATCAAAACGCCTGCCGCATAGACATTCGCACCACATGCCGCAGCGCTGGCCGGGTGCTGCGGGTACGTTGTGTCTGCGCAGATCGCTAAAGCAACGGCCGCGCCCTCGACTGACAACATGGGCCCACCCAAGCCGGGAGTGAATACTTCATCTTCACCTGGGTGAAGGTGTTGTTTTGTGTATGTCGATACCATGCCATCGGAACAGATGGCGAGCGCCCCGATATGCAATTCGCGCTTATCGTTGAGTATTGGGGCCCCCACCACTACCGTCATACGCGCCTCTTCGGCAAGACGACGCAACGGATCCAATTTGGGGTCGTGAGGATGAACTGAATTCGACCGGGCCAAGGCTGGTTCGTATCCCGTCAGGGACAACTCGGGAAAGACAAGAAACTGAACGCCATGCTCCGCAGCAACGACCCCGAATCGCAGATGACGAGCGACATTTGCCGACACGTCGCCGGGAATGGACCCCGATTGTGCGACAGCCAGGATCAGGTTGGTCTCCTTCATCTGTTCCCTCGACTGTCGTTTAAAAAGAATTGCCTCATTTTCATATCGTAGTTCAGTTGAAACCGTGTAGCAAAACGGCTATTACGCAGGACAAACTTTGATTTCGGAATGAGAGATTATTGATAGCTTCATCAGTCTTACTGCTCCACGGATCATTGACAGGACTGGGGGTGCATCTGCGCGACCAGTGGTATTGTCCCGGCATGTTGCTAGTGTTGCGACATTTGCGTTACTAAAACATGATCTTCCCCTGTATTTGTATGAATCGGGAGAAGTTTTGCGCATTACCCGTCACCTGTCCAAACTGAGCTGAAGTTGGGGTTGTGTTCGGAGCGGCCACTAAAGTGTGATTAAACACATCGAAGCACTCGAACCTAAGCTTCATATCGACTCGTTCCGTGAGCGGGATACTGCGTTCCAGATTGGAGTTCAAATTCCCATAACCCTGTTGACGAACGCCTGGAACCCTTGAGGGAAACACGCGCAAATTGTATGCTCCCAGTTGATCCGCGGGTATCTTGTCGAAGTTCGTCGTATTGAACCATTCGCCGTATGTCGGGTGGGCTAGCTTGATGCTCTTCGGGTCTCCTCCGGTGAAGATGACATTGCTAAAGCTGAGCAGTGCGCCCTCCTGCTGCTCGTAAGCATTGTCGAGTTTGAATCCGCCAAACGCCTTCGACATCAACCCATGGTTAGCAAACGGCTTGTTCTTCCCAAAAGGAAGCTCCCAAGTTCCGATTGCGGCAAGGCGGTACGGACGCGAATTGTTGCTCGGCTCCCAACTCGGAACCGCATCGAATGAATTGGCGAACCAATCCTGATCGCTCTGCCAGTTCTGTTGATAGTTGATAGCGAAGCTTAGTCCGTTCGACATCCTCCGCCGCCACGATAGGTTTAGCTCATTAAATTTTGAATTGCCAACTGGGGCATACTCCGTGAGAGTTCCAAGCTGTGGGTAGGGTTCGAGCAGCTTGGCGATGCTTACGTTGGAACTTGTGAATTGCGACCGTTGAGTCAGAACATTCTGGTAGATAACCGGAGAAGAAGTAGCCAAGTTGCTCATGTTTTTGTAAAGGAACGGATTGCCCTTCACGGTGCCGCTCAATGTGCCATTGTTGGGGTTCAGCACGTCGCCCCCCGTAAAGTAGGCCTCTGGCACGGAGTTGAGATTCTGGCTCACCTGGAGTCTCGTCGTCCACGACCCAATGTAATCGACATGCAAGACGGTTGATGAGCCAATCTGTTTTTCAACCGTAACATTCCAGCGTTGTTGGCGCGCCGGCAGGAAGTCTTTCGGATAAAAGCTCCAGCTGTTGCCCGCGATCGCCATGGCGCCCAGCGACGATCCGAGAGGCTGGACAAAGTTATTGCCGTTGGATAAGGCTGGGAACGGATTGGTCACAGGAGAGGTTCCCGCATATGGATTTGCACCCACCCAGTTTCCGTCCAACCCCACTCCGTTATCGCTTGTAGAGGCAGTGGTCGTGGTCGCTGAGAAACCTGTAAGATCGGGGTTCTGATTTAACACATTGTTTGTGTCGTAGAACAGTCCATACCCGCCCCGGATCACGAGGGAAGGTCGTAGAGCGTAGGCTGCGGCAAACCTGGGCAGCAAACGCCAGCTATCCACCCAGGCTCTCGTGCCCACGCCATTCACACCCGCGTAAACAGGACCTCCCTTAATGTTCAGCGATGTAGGAGGAGCAGGCAATCCAGCCGGAAACGCGGCCGCGTAGACTGCATAATTAGCTGCATAAGCGCTGTTCACATCACTAGCAGTTGGAAGCGCCTGATTAGGATCGAAGTACATCATCTGCCGATTGCCGGATTCTGTGGGGCCGAACTCATACTCGAAGCGCAAGCCGGTGTTGATGGTTAGCTTAGAGTTCACACGCCAGTTGTCGCCGCCCCAGAATGCATAGTAGGGATTGCTCCGCTTCCACAGAACCTGGGTGTCGAGTGTGGCCGAAGTTTGCATGCCCAGCAGATATGCTGCGTAGTCCAGGCCCAGCTGTTGCGGGCTGCCTGTACCGTTGCTGTTCTGGCGGGTAAATGTGTTATCGAAGTTCAGTAAGCCGGTGATATTTCCCTCAGGCGTACCGATCGCCACTTGCAACCGGTATTCAGCGCCGGCTTTGAAGGTATGGGCTCCGTGCGAAAATGTAATTCCAGTACGATAGTTTCCGATCTTATCGTAGTTGGGAGGATAGCTTTTCGCGCCGACCTGGTTGTACGGAGTATTGGGAGGGCTGGCGAATTGCACCAGTGGCGGACCATTGAATCCCGCGGCCATCGCTTCACTCTGGAGATAGTCAGGCAGACCTATGGAGGTAGCCGGATACTTCAAGAGCCCTGGCTCTTGCAATCCGTTCAAGTATCGCGAATATCCAATCGTATTATCCATCACAAGGTTCGGGCTAAAAACATGCGTCCAGCCCACGGAAAGGATCAACGCGTCCTGATTTACTATTCCCTCATCGACATCGTTGGTTGTGAATCCATGCGTATCTTGGAAATAGTGAATCTTCGATGCGCGCGCGAAGAAGCGATCGTTATCTCTCAACGCGTAGTCGATGCGCGGAGTGTATGCGGTAAAGGTCTGGGGTTGTAACTGGTTGTAGGTGTAGTTGCCCAAGCCATTCAGCCCAATCGCGCCGCCGTTGTTGGGCATGGGCAAGACAGCGTTAAACAGCGCCGTCATGGGGTTGTTAATACGATTGGCGGGAATCACATTGCCTGCGAAAGAGGTGCGGGTATAGTTGGTCGACCCCGCAGCCTTTACGGTCAATGGATCGTAGATCGTGTAAGCGCCGCAAGCGGAAGGACATCCGGGAAGGTCGGAGAAGTCTGCATTCGATCCATTCAGACCACGCTCCTGCACAGTCGGCACAGTCACCGACGTGTTAGACACGCCTGTGAACTGATCCCGGACAGAGCCGAAGAAGAAGAAGAGCTTCTTCTGCCTGCCGTCGAAGAGATGGGGAATAATAACCGGTCCGCCAATGCTGACGCCCCAGTTGTTTTCGTGGGTCCCCGGTTGGAGGTTTTGCGCCTGGGCGACAGCGCATTGTGCCGCCGTTCCTGTCGTGCAGGCCGTGACGATGTTTACGCGCGCGAAGTGAGTCAGAGCCTGCCAGCGTTGATCCTCGTATGTCCAACGTGCCGATCCATGAAACTGCTCGGTGCCCGTCTTGCTGGTGACGTTGGTATAAATTCCCAGTGTCTTGCCTACCTGGGCATCGAACCCCATTACGTCGGTAAACATCTCGTTTACCTCATCAGGAGGCGGAGCATAGGCGACAGTGTGATTGCTTGCCTGGTCCGGAGCACCGTCCAGCATGTACTCGTTCTTTGAGATCTGCCCTGCGGATCCGATGCGAGAGTTCGCGGCTCCCGCGTTGTAGCTGCCGTTCATGTACAGGTTTGAGGCATCGCTGGTTTGAATGGCAGAGTTGAACTTTAGGAGCAGCAGCGGGTTGGCGCCAGCCGTGGGCGTGTCCTCAATCTGCTGCGTGCTCACAACCTGTCCGTCCGAACCGGAAGACAAGTTCAATAGGGACGCATCTGCATATACCATCACCTGCTGCGATGACTGACCGATGGTCAAGCTGAGGTCTGCCGTCTCTGATGCATCCGAAACCAGCGTAATCCCTTCCCGCAGCAATGCTTTGTACCCGTTTGCGCTGACCGCAATCGTGTAGGGTCCGGGAACCAGGTCTCCGGCACGATAAAGTCCTTCATCGTTACTGCTTATCGATAACGCTACTCCGGTGGCCGTATTGGTGACCGTAATATGTGCACTCGGTATAACGGCCCCAGTTGGGTCCAGCACTCTTCCGGATATAGTTCCCAGGCCCGTCGTTTGTGCCGACAGTATTCCGGCAAAGAGCGTAATCACGATTACAGGCAGCAAGGAATACGCAATCTTTCGCATAGGCATATATCGTGTTGTCCAACTTTGTCTCTTGCGGCTGGTGAGGCTTGTTCTGCAATTTCCAGCTTTCATGGTCGAATCCTCTTCTCACGTGTTCTCGTGATGGTATGGGTCCGTTATCAGCGAACGTTACCAGCATTTCTAAAGCCATAAATCGCTTTGTCGAGTGTCAGGTGAGACAGTCTTCGCAAGAGAGTAAATTTGTCAACGTTTCAAACCGTTTATGCGTGTATGTTCCATAGAATCAGCGATGTGAAGCCGGCGTTACGGAAACGCTACGGCAGTCATTTCGTTGAGATAGCTCAACTTGCAGCGGATCACCAGTCCTTTGAAAGCCGCCTAACAGTTGTGGAGTGTCCGGCGAGTTCTATAGCAAGCAGCGGGAACGAAGCATACTGATACGGGGAAGCTGGAATGGCGAATGGCAGGAAGCACATAGGGATGATGGCATCACGGAACCAACTTATTTTCGATTGCGCAAAGAATACGATGGCTTGAAGATGGAGAAGGCTGGCGGTTGGAGGAGCCAGAACAGAAGAATGCGAGGTGGAAGCGTTTCGTCGCCGAGGCGAGTTCGGACGAGCTTCGGACCGGAGAAACAAACCCGTGCCTTGGAGCAGACGATCCGACGATTTGAGTCAATGAGCGATGCTACGGCAGTGCAGTCAACCGAAACCAATCGAAGTCTGCATATCCGAATTCACCGTGATCTGTCACCCCACTGGCGAAGATTCCCACCTTCGCTCCTATCCATATACCTGGTTGTGCCATAAACCGTTGGCCGATGGGACGGAATTCTTTCCCATCTACGCTATAGCTGAATGACACGCTGCCTTCGTCCACTGCGACTCGCAGGTACACGTCATCCTGCGATAGAGGCACTTCAGCTACGATTCTTTCGGAAGTCCCAAGATTGGCCGACATGCACAGCAATTGGCGAAGCACATTGCCATGTTCGGTCTTCGTAAGCGCCAGAGCCCCATAGTCTTTGCCCAACAGGATGAGACCCGCCCGGTCGCCCTGGTTGAGGATGGTCGCTTTTAGCTTGGTGGTCGCCATCAGTCTAGGTGCAGGTAGCTTCTGCAAAAGAACGGCCGGAGTATTCCATAGATTGTGCGCCTGCGGAGGGGCAGGAGTATCGATCAATCGGAGTACGCCCAAGGCTTGAGAGGGAAAGCTCCACGTGGGCTCCGGGTCAGCCTGCCACTGCCACTGTAGTCCAAGTGCAGCCTCATTAAATTCATCGCTATCGGCTGGGTTCCGAGGTGTAGATGGGTGCAGTGTTTTAGGCTTTCTGTACGATAGTACTGGCTGGCCGATCGGACCCTGTGCCTCATCTCCGATTTCGGGCCAGTCGTCGGCCCATTTCATCGGTTCTAAATGCACAACTCTCCCGAGCCAGCCGCGATCTTGAAAATGGAGAAACCAATCCTCTCCGGTCCCGGTATCGACCCAAGCTCCCTGGTGCGGGCCGTTGATCGTCGTGGTCCCTTGCTGCAGTACTTTGCGACGCTCATACGGCCCGAAGATATTCCGGGATCGCAGCACAACCTGCCAGCCCGTTGGGACACCTCCAGCTGGGGCAAAGATGTAATAGTACCCATGACGCTTGTAAAGCTTTGGCCCTTCTATGGTGGAGTCTTCGCCGTGTCCGTCATAGACGATTGCTCCGCCATCCAATAGCTCTGTGCCATCGGGCTTCATGCGGCTGATGATGAGGACGCTCTTGGCGCCGGCACGGCTCCCAGCCAAGCCCGACACCAGGTAGGCCTTCCCATCCTCATCCCACAATGGACACGGGTCGATCCACCCCTTGGCGGCCTTGACTAGCAGCGGCTGGGACCAAGGCCCCGCAGCGTTCTTCGCCTTCACCATGTAAATCCCGAAGTCCGGATCAGGATAGTAGAGGTAGAACTCTCCGTTGTGAAAGCGTAGTGCCGGTGCCCACACTCCATTTCCATGCTGCGTCACGCTATACCTATCGAGGGGGAGCTGTCTCGCAAGCGCACGTCCGATGAGCCGCCAGTTCACCAGATCATAGGACTCCAGGATCGGGAGTCCCGGTACAGCGTCGAAGCTCGACGCCACCAGATAGAACCGGTCTCCAACGCGGATGACGTCAGGATCCGAATAGTCAGCGTTCAGAACCGGATTCTTGTACATCCCATTTCCTAAATCCGGGGACCAAACCTTGGAGATCGCAACGTGGTCGTTCAACTGCGCCAAGGAGCGATCACGCCGAACGGCTTGGCAGAAACCTGTCACAGTTGCAATTGTCATGATTATTGTAAAAAGGGGACATGTAAGGTATCGCATTCTCATCCTTCTAGTGTGTCCGGCAAGAACCGCTCGGAGCGTTGCTATTTGGGCAGTGCGATCGAGCCATGCACCACGACCTCCGTCTTGACTCCTGAGGTGAAGGGGGTGGCCGCTTTCGACTGCAATGCCATAGTTCCCCGAGCGATGCTTCGTGCTCTATTCCTGGTCGACACGGCTCAACTGGCGAGCATCAGCAGGGGTTGTTAGCGAAGCAAATCTATACTCTGGTAGCTGGGCACATGACCGATGACGCCCAACCTAGCGCTCTCGGCTTCTTGCAACCGTTCGTTGTATTCCATCTCGCTCCACCCGAACTCCTCTCCTATCGGCACAGCACAAAATGAACTCACGGTAGGGCTCGTCTACGTGTCAGCAGCACCCCAATCTTCATGTCAAGCATTGAGAATGCCATAGGCCTATGCCAGTGGTTTCGGCTCATTTCGATAGTGAAGTGCATATAACATTGCAAATCTGACGAAGGTCAACGTGATAAACGGTTTAGTCGATCACGCTCAACAAAATCAATGACTTCCAGCGACGTTATCCTTACGTTACCTCTGCGTTATTGAGAGTGGTAATGTTGTTCATACCGATGTTGGCGGAGATCCAAAACCGAGAGCGCTCGCACAAATTGTCCCAAGAACAGGTGACATCCGTTCTGCTTGAGCTTGATGCGATTTTGGCGAGCCCAACTTTTTCCGGCAGTAAGCGATGTCACGATTTTCTGGAATGCATTGTGAGGCACGCTCTCGCCGGAAATTACGATGGGCTGAATGAACGCTTCCTCGGCGTCGAGTTGTTCGGTCGAAGGGTGGACTTCGATACCGGAGCGGATTCCATCGTGCGAGTCAGGGCCAGCGACGTTCGGCGACGTCTGGCACAGTATTATTCGGAGCGATCTTCCCCTTCGGCTGTGATGATTGGCCTGTCTTCCGGAACCTACATCCCAACCTTCCAATGGCATATCGCAGAAGACAAAAAACGGGATGAGGCCAGCGCGCTCGATATTTCACGTGTCGAATCGCCCTCCGTACCCGCTGATCCATCCTGGTCGACCGCTTGGTTTGCCAAGCGCGGCTTCTTTAAGCCTGTGCCCATCGTTGTCGCCCTGCTCATTTTGATAATAGCTGTTCTGGCCGGGCGGAACAGCTGGCCCGTAAATCTCAAGAGTGATAGTCCTCTGGAGCAGTTCTGGAAGCCCTTCTTACAGTACAAGACAAACGTTACGCTCTGCTTTGGCGACTCCCATCTCTACTGGCTTTCGTCTGACTTGCGACAGAAGGTTGAGGCAAACCAGCCGCCAATACTCATTCAGCCCGGCGATATCGTTAAAGCAAACAGCGGTGGCACCGCAATCGGGGATGTTCGTGGAGTCATCAGCCTTGCCGGTTTGCTAAACAGTCGGGGTTTGGTCACACAGGCTGTGTGGCCTCAGGAAAGTCGTAATATTGCATTAGACCGCACCAATGTTATTTACCTTGGCGCATTCAACAACGTCTGGTCCATGAACCTCAATCGAAATCTTCGGTTCTTTTTCGACTCGGCAGACGGAGAGCATGGACAGATCTGGTTCATTCGCGATCGTCTACATCCCGACAAGAAGTGGGTAACAGAAAAGACTACAGCGCAGCGGACCGATCGTAGCTACGCGCTGATCACGAGGATTATCGATCCTGATCGAAAGCGCGTACAAATGGCCATCGGCGGTGTCAATGAATTCGGCACACAGGCAGCGTGCGAATTTTTAGCGGATGGATCTGCCTTGAACGAACTCGCCCATAACGCGCCAAAGGGATGGCAAGAACGCAATCTACAGATCTTATTGGAAATGGATATTTCCGGCATGATCGTTGTTAACCCTAAGATCATCGCAATTCAGGTTTGGTGACGGCGCAACCCGGTTCTAGTCTTTGATGTGAACTCCCATCGATCCTCTGTGTTCCTCAATCCGAAAGCTACGGTACTTGATTGTAGCGAAGGGATGTTCGACAACAGTACATCGACTTAGTCTCATCGCTTCTGGTGTCACCCGCTCCTACATCCGGATCAACGCTTCTTCATATAGGCGGCGAGCCGAGCCGCGTCTCAGAGCCTGCGTGTCGCAGTCGGTAGCCGAAACCCAACATATGGTGTAACAATTTTTATGATGAGTGTTCTTCCGCAGCAGCTTCTTGTTGCCAGGCAGACATAAGTGTCGGTATCAGGTTCATAGCGGAAGTCTTCGCGCCCGAATAAGCTGCCATCGCCCTGGTTGTTGGCTGTGCGCTTGGCGGGAATGTGTGGCATCATGCCTTCCGTTTCGCAGGGAGCGACCTGTTCTCCATTGGAGTATCCAGCATCCGCTACCGTTGATCGAAAAGCCGGGAACTATCGATAAGTCATGCGCTCTAGATCCTTCGGATACCGGTCACCTTCTACAGTAATCTTGGCGGTTGTGCTGTTGAGTTCCTGGAGATCGTTCGCTGTGAGTTCGACGCGAGTCGACCCGATGTTCTCCTCCAGCCGCTGTAGTTTTGTAGTGCCTGGGATTGGGACGATCCATGGCTTCTGGGCGAGCAGCCATGCTAGCGCTATCTGGGCGAGCGTCGCATGCTTGTGCTCTGCGAACGCTTGAATGACATCTACTAATCCACGATTCGCCTTGAGAGCCGCCGGGGAAAACCGCGGGAACGTGCCACGGTTGTCGTTTGGATCGAACTTCGTGTCTTCTGTGATCGTTCCGGTGAGATAGCCCTTTCCCAGAGGGCTGTAGGGAACGAACCCTATGCCTAGTTCCTCCAGTGTCGAGATGATCTCTTCTTCGGGCCGCTTCCACCACAGTGAGTACTCGCTTTGCAGCGCCGTGACAGGTTGGACAGCATGTGCTCGTCTGATTGTCTGTGCGCCTGCTTCAGAGAGCCCGAAGTGTTTGACTTTGCCCTGCTGGATCAGGTCTCGCACCGTGCCTGCAACCTCTTCAATTGGCACGTCGGGGTCGACGCGATGCTGGTAGAGCAGGTCGATCGCATCGACACGAAGCCTCTTGAGCGAGTCTTCCACCGTCTGCCGGATGTACTCGGGCCGACTGCACAGCCCCTGCGACTTAGAGTCCGCCTTAGGCCCAAAGTTGAAACCGAACTTGGTCGCGATGATCACCTGATCCCGTAACGGGGCAAGTGCCTCTCCGACAAGCTTTTCGTTCACAAACGGCCCGTAAACCTGAGCTGTGTCGAAGAAGGTGATGCCCCGTTCGACTGCGCCTCGTATCAGAGCAATCATCTCCTTTTTGGTGCCTGCAACTTCTCCGTGGCCGGCACTCATCCTCATGCATCCCAGCCCTATGGCGGAGACCTCGAGCCCGCTGGTTCCTAATGCTCGCTTTTGCATCGTGTCCTCATCTCCCTCGCGCCCACTCCTTACGGCTACTCTCAACGAGCCTTGAGATATTGCTCGTCGGTGACATGCTCCATCCAATCGACGACTTTGCCGTCGAGCTTTTCCTGGATGGCGATGTGGGTCATAGCCGTCGTTGAAGTCGCGCCATGCCAGTGTTTTTCGCCGGGAGCAAACCAGACAACATCCCCCTGACGGATGTCCTGAATGAGTCCACCTTCCAGTTGCACCCACCCTGCGCCCGCTGTCACGATCAGAGTCTGACCAAGGGGATGAGTGTGCCACGCTGTGCGTGCGCCTGGCTCGAATGTGACGCTTGCGCCGGATACGAGCGCCGGTTCAGGCGCTTGAAACAATGGATCGACGCGTACGGTGCCGGTAAACCAATCGGCAGGTCCCTTGCCGGATGCCTGCGTTCCAACTCGTTTGATATCCACGTTGCTGTCTCCTTTTTGTTCGGGCTCCATGCCTTCGACAAACTCGGCTGGAAGGGTTGATGTTTCTCTTAAGCTCTGCTGGGTACGATCTTCACCGTGGCGGAACGCGTCCGTTTGCTGACCATAGGCGGCAGATAGGGGCTGGTTTTGTACTTCGTCCGATAGGCTTCGTCGATTCGATCGTTGATCGATCCGTCTACTGGTTCGAAAGTAAAATCCGTTGTTATCTTGGCTGCGGTGATCCGGCCCCGCTTTTGTTGCATTGCGGCTTTATACCATCGCGAAGTTGAGCCGTTGTATGCGCGCACATAAAGCGCGTCGTCTACGACGACCGACCAGACCCAGGTGGGAGTGCCGTAAGTCACACCATCCTCCCGGAATGGAGCGATGTGCAAATCGTCGACTTTGGCTATCTTTTCCAATTCATCTTTCGACCAAGAACTCATTTTCTAACCTCCCTGTGTCGATTTCACGATTGCTTCTGGCGTTTTTCGAAGACATCCTTGACGACGGGCAGAGCGGAAAAGGCATTGGGCCAACCAGCATAGAAGGCAATGTGAGTCAGCACCTCGGAAGCTTGCGCCTGTGTCAGCCCGTTGTCCACTGCACGGCCAAGATGATACGTAATCTGTGCCATCTGTCCCGCTGCAATCAACGCGCTCACAGTCACAAGGCTTCGATCGCGAGGTGCAAGAGCTGGACGAAGCCAAAGATCGAGGAACAGAAGATCGGTCGTATTCTCCACGAGGCCAGGGGATGTGACTCCAAAGTTGCCGCTGACCTGTGCCGCCCGTTGCCTCTCTGCTTCCTCGTTCAGTGGAAGCAGCTTCTCCTTCGCAGGCGGAAGTTGATCGATGCCAATTCCACGTTCGTGGAAGGTGTCCTTGGCAACGGCAACAGCGGACATAGCGTTCGCCCAACCGGAATAAAAGGCAAGGTGCGTGATGATCTCAGAAAGCTCGCTGGGCTTTACGCCGTTGTTGAGCGCCAACGCGAAGTGAAACGGCATTTCGATGGTCTGAATGCGGGCAATGAGAGCAGCCACGGTAACGACGCTGCGATCGCGCGGCGAAAGTTCCGGCCGCTTCCAAAGACCGCCGAGCAGCGGCACCTTCGTATAGTGTTCCAGCGCTGGCGAAACCGACCGAACATCCTCATACGTCAACATGGATGGTCGTGCATTGGATTTCTTTGCGACTGTCATTTTCTTCTCCTGTGTAAATGCGGAGCCGGCTCCCCAGAGTGCGGCAATCATGAGGGGCGCAGTTGTCTTTATCACGTCACGCCGTGACGGCTTGTTGGGGTTCTCGACGTTGTGAAGCTTTTCACTCACTGACCTTTTGATGCCTCGGATTAGGGTTGAAGAATGGCTGAGACACAGATAACGAACTGTCGGATGATGGCATCGATGGGCTTGAACCTTTTCGATTCAGGTGGCGTCCTGAAATCGGACGCCCCCTGCTCCGCAAAGTGCAGCTTCACGAACACCGATCTTCTCTTTCTAGCGCATTACATAGCCGCCATCGACTGAGATCGACTGACCAGTAACATAGCTTGCGGCTGAACTGCACAGCCAAAGGACAGCATCGGCGATCTCTTCGACCTTGCCCATACGACCCATTGGCACGAAGGTCTTCAGCATATGGTCCAACGCCTCTCCTTGACCTTCCGCGATCATCTTGTCGAACATCGGCGTCTGAATCATGCCCGGACACACGTCGTTCACGCGGATGCCGCGGGTCGCATACTCGAGAGCGGCGCTCTTGGTGAAGCCGATCACACCATGCTTCGCGGCGTGGTACGTCCCGCGCTGAGCGCCGCCGATAAGACCTCCGAGCGAAGAGCAATTCACGATTGCTCCACTTCCTTGCTCGCGCATCTGCTGCAATTCGAACTTCATGCAGCTCCACACACCGCGCAGGTTGATTCCCATAACGCGGTCGTAATCATCGCGAGGAGAGTCTGCTGTCTCGGCCAACACATTTTGTACGCCGGCATTGTTATAGGCCGCGTCTAGCCGGCCAAAGGTGGCAACTGTCTGCTTCACCATCGCTTCTATCTGGGCGTCATCGGACACGTCGCAGCGGATTGCCAATGTCTTATGCCCTTTATCGGTGATCTCCTTGGCCGCAGCTTGTACTTCCTTCTCATTCCAATCCGCTAATACCACGTAGGCACCGGATTCCGCGAACGCCTTGGCTGTCGCAAGCCCCAGTCCGGATGCGGCTCCTGTTACGAGTGCAACTTTGTTCTCAAACGAGATTTTCATCTTTATTCTCCCAGTTGTCGTCTTATTTGTTGAGTTGGTACTACTCATCCGTGACCTGTTCGAGCCAGTTCACCGCGACACCATTGAGGCTCTCCTGAATCGCGATATGAGTCATTGCGGTGGTCGGCGTGGCTCCATGCCAATGCTTCACGCCGGCCGGAATCCAAATGACGTCGCCCTTGCGGATCACTTGAACAGAACCGCCCCATTGCTGTATCCAACCCACGCCGTCCGTCACAATCAAGATTTGACCGAGAGGGTGAGTGTGCCAGGCCGACCGCGCGCCTGGCTGGAAGGTGACCGCTCCACCGCTTGTTCGGTTGGGATCAGTCGGATCGAAGAGCGATTGAACACGGACAGAACCGGTAAACCGATCGGGCGCTCCTCTAATGACCTTTTGCGCAGTGGCCGGCGTGATTGTGATTTGCGGAGCGTTCGCCTGGGCAGCAGCTGCGTCAGCTATCACTCCGGAAACCAGCAAAAGTGCTGAAACGGCAATCGAGTTTCTCGTGTTCAGGTCTCTTCCTCCTACCCCTTCAAGCCTAGCGAGCTTATCGAGGCGACGCTTTCCCGATTCTGCCGATTCTTTGCATGATCCTGTCTACCCTTCAAATTTCATGCATACAATTGGTTGCCTGGGGTTACGCTATTTTTGGAGGCAAAGGATGCTGAAGCAGAAAGCAGGTACGAGATCGCCGGATCTGACCGTCGTCGAAATGCGACGCGCCCTTGCGCAGCGAATCAAGTTGCTGGCGGAGAAGCCTGGAGAACACCCGACGGCTATACCTGGACTATCTCTCTATCACCGGACGACCCCAACGCCTTGCTTCCGGGCTTCCTATGAGCCGGGCCTGAGCATCTTCGTCCAGGGACGGAAGCGCATCCTGCTTGGCGGAACGGAGTATCTGTGCGACGACTCCTCGTTTCTGCTCTCGTCGATCGACGTACCCGCTCAGAGTCAAATTCTCGAAGCTTCTGAGAAGACGCCGCTGCTCTCGATCTTTCTGCGTCTCGACCTGCCGACGGTCCGGGAGGTTCTGAGCCGGGATGACATTCCTGAAAGTCCACCATCTACCCACCGCCAAGGCCTTGTGGCGGGTGAGACAACCGTCGGGCTGATTGGTGCCGTCATGCGAATGCTTGAGCTTCTGGACACACCAGAGGACATACCGTTTCTCGGGGCCTTAGCTCATCGCGAGATCCTGTACCGCATTCTTCGGACACCGCAGGCGGAACGACTGCGCGCAATCGCAACGAGCGGCGATCTGGGTCAAAGAACGGCCCGAGCTATCTCCTGGTTGAGAGAGAACTATGCGAAGCCTTTGCACATGGAAGACCTCGCCTCCACAGCAAGGATGGGTGTCTCAACTCTGCATCATCAGTTCCGCGCCCTCACAGCGATGAGTCCGCTGCAGTACCAAAAGCAGTTGCGGCTTCAGACAGCGCGCCAACGGATGCTGATGGACGGGCTCGATGCTACGACCGCTGCGTATGAAGTGGGATACGAGAGCGTCAGCCAGTTCAGCCGAGAGTACAGCCGATTCTTCGGCTTGCCACCGATCCGAGACGTCAAGGCATTGAAGAACAGTAACACTGCTTTGGTCAGCGTCGCCTGAGAACTCTCATTGGCGTCTAGAGGGCTACAAAGTGGTTCAAGTGTAAATAGTGATAAAGGACTGCGATACGCTTGTGAAGATCTGGCGCTTAAGTGACAAGTACCGTATTCCAGAGAGCAGGTGCAGCTTGGCCTTTGAGTCAGCTACATCTGGCGACTTGCCGAGCTTGAAGCTGGCAGCGTGCTCAATGTCCACTGCCCGATACAGGCAGGGCGGCTCTCCGCGTACTTTGCCATAGGCGATGCTGATTTGCCACCAGTGGACCGTACTCCAAGCTGCGATTGTCGAAATACTTGAATAATCTGACCGAGCAGAATCATTGAGGAATTAAGTTTCGTATCAGGTCCATACTCACCGTCAAAGCTGTAGTTGTGCGACCGCTACACTCGCCGGCAACGAACTACTCCGACTTATTGGCAAGAAACAACTCTTGTCTCATCGTTTACTCATCAAAAACTAAGCTGAGTCTGCGGTCTGGAATGCAGAGCTTTTTGCATAAGTCAGGGTAGCCCAGCGCCTTATCATGCCCACATCATGCGTTTGTGCCAGAGTCCTGAACACAGCAAATGACAATTAAGAGACATTCTCCTAACAACTCCCCACGACAGCGCTTCTACATTGAGAGTTGAGCAAAGCCAGTGCGATCTCGTCTGGCGAATGGCTCCGGAGGACTCTCATGACTCTTAAACCCGCCGCGGCAGCTACTCATCGCCGCATTGCAGCGTTCTTTCTAAAAGCCGCAACAGTCGTCACCTTAGGCTTAGCGGCCACCGCCAGCTTTGCCCAGACGGCTGGCAGCTACAACCTCACTAACATCATCTCCGACGGATATGTTCCCGCAACGGTCACTGATACCAACTTCGTCGATCCATGGGGCATCGCGATCGGCCGGGATTTCTGGATCGACACCGCCGTAACCGGGTACTCCTATGTCAACTTCGCCAATGGTCAGATCGCCTTCAAGGCAACCATCCCAGCAGTCAGCGGCAACGGTGCCGGTCAGCCAACGGGTACCGTGTTCAACACGACAAAAGGCTTCACTCTCTCGAACGGCTCAGCTGCCAACTTCCTCTTTGCCTCGCTTGACGGCGCCATTTGGGGCTGGAACGGTGGACTGTTCGCCAGTGGCAATGTGTCGCTGAAGGCCATCGACAATTCCGCCGCCAATGCCGTCTATACCGACATCGCACTTGATCCGAGCGCCGCTGGCACCGTGTTGCTGGCCACTAACTTCGGCAAAGGCGCCTCCGTTGAGGTATACGACCAGACCTTCAAGCCCGCCACCTTGACAGGCTCTTTCACTGATCCTAACGTGCCAGCTGGTTACGCGCCCTATGCCGTCCACATCATCTCCGGCCAGGTTTATGTCACCTACATGCTGCGTTCTACCAGCACGTACAGCGAGACACTTGGCCCTAACACCGGCTTCATCAGCGTCTTCGATGTCAACGGCAATTTCCTCAAGCGTGCAGTCACTGGCGGCAATCTGAACGCACCGTGGGGCATGGCACTCGCCCCGACCACGTTCGGCATCTACGGAGGCGATCTGCTGGTCGGCAATCTCGGAGATGGCCTCATCAATGTCTATGATCCCAACACCTTCGCCTACCTCGGACAGATCACTGACGCTACTGGTGCTCCCATCCTCTCCAAGTATCCCGGCGCAGGAGCTTCGAGCAGCTATGTCGGCCTCTGGGAGATCGTCTTCGGGACAGGTACTGCCACTAGCACCCCGACCTCCACTGACGTAGGCGACAACAACACGCTCTACTTCTCTGCTGGCTTAGATGCTGAGACCCACGGTGTCTTCGGCTCTATCAGTCAGAATGCGGGTTCGGGTGGCGCAACCAACTTCGGCTTCAGCACCTCTACCTCCGTTGCCACATCAGCTAATGGAGCGGACGCCTCTCTCACGCTCGCAGTAGCGCCCATCAACGGATTCAGTGGTCCTGTTACCTTTACTTGCAGCGGGCTTCCTGCAAACACCGCCTGCAACTTCAGCTCGCCGACACTTACGGTGACGCCGGATACCAGTGCAACGGAGACTCTCACGATCTCCACCGGTGGATATAAGGCTAGTAACAACACAATGCCCTTCCACGGTTCTGGGAACCGACCCTATGAAGCCTGCGCACTGCTACCCTTTGCTGCTCTCATGTTTTTTGCTAGCCGTAGGAAGTTAAAATTCAACCCGAAGCTGTTGCTCGCCTTGATTGGAACGGGGATCTGCGCTGCGATGATTTCAGGTTGCGGCGGTTACACCAATACCGCAACTCCTACAGGAACCTCAGCAATCACAGTGACGGCAACATCCGGCTCGATCAGTCACTCCTCTACCGTCAACCTGACTGTTCAGTAGCCTCATCGTGTAAAGCATTACTGACATCAACTATAGTGTGCTTCACAACCTTCAAAAGTGCTCCTGAAGCCGCAGAAATGAATAATGGCTGCTTCAGGAGCACTTGTTTCGCCGTAATCTATTGAAAGTATGACTATGAACAGTACTCATCGCCATCCAAAAATCGGTTTCGGTACCCTCTTTAGCGCCTTCGAAGTAACGGTTTAAATCTTAACCATGCAGCACTTGCACCCCGGCTGATCGCCAGTTAGCCTGCTCTCGCGCAAATAGCGAACCGACTCAGAATGCCTGATAATAATTGGCTATGGGCATTATTGTTGTGATCGAAGACGACGTACGTATCCAAAAGACACTGACCCGTCTATTTGAAGGAGAGCATTATGAAGTTCATATACTCCACGACGGTACTACAGCAAAAGAAGCTACACGTGAGCCTGGAGTGGAAGCCGTCGTGCTCGACCTGATGTTGCCCAAGATCTCAGGGCGCGAGATATGCCGCAGTATTAAAGAGCAGCAGCCGAATTTGCCTGTTGTCATTTTGAGTGCGGTAAGCGAGGTGGCGGATAAGGTATTGTTGCTGGAACTTGGAGCAGACGATTACATGACCAAGCCCTTCAGCCCACGGGAGTTGCTGGCACGGGTACAGGCTGCGATTCGTCGATGCAGTCGTATGAATGCCATGAGTACAAAACCCACCTTCCTCAAAGGCTTTGGAGACGTCAGCGTAGATGTGGAGCAAATGGAAGTAATGCGGGGAGGAAGACCAGTAACTCTCACGGCCCAGGAGTTCAAGCTGCTACGGTATCTCTTGGAGAACCCCATGCGAGTCATTTCACGGCAACAGCTATTGACCGAGGTGTGGGGTTATGAGTCCTATCCGACAACGAGAACGGTGGACAATCAAATCCTGAAGCTGCGTCAAAAGCTGGAACCAAATCCGACCGAACCTCGTTACTTGAGGACGATTCACGGAGCGGGCTATAAATTTGTTCCTGAAGGGTAGGCCCTGGGAGATTTTCGTCAATTATGGATAGGAGCGAGATGAGGCGCGGAAGACTGGGTATACGGCAGAGCCTGTTCTTCGTCTTGTTGACCCTGGTTATCACAATGACATTGCTCTTCCTGCTGTTGGTTGTTTTCACGGTCAACCACCAGGTCGAGCGCACCTCACTGGCTGAGATGGTCCATTCGCGCGATACCTTTCGGGCACTCGAACGGCAACAGCAAGACCTGCTGCTACGCCAGACTGCGCTGCTCTCGGAGTTGCCCAGTCTCAAGGCACTGATGACCACCAATGATCAGCCGACCATCGCAGATGCGGGGAAGACCTTCTGGCGTACAAGTGGCAGCGATCTCTTTGCCCTCATGCGGCCAGATGGGACCCTTCTAGCGGTCTATTCCAATGGCCGCCCAATCGCCCCCGAAGATTGCGCTCAAGCATTGGCCCGATCCCGCGATACCCCCTACCGAACGACTCTTCTTTTTATCTCGGGGCGTCTCTTTGAGGCTGCCAGCGAGCCGATCTCCTTCTCTTCTGGGGAGCAGCGCCGTGTGCTGGGTTATATCAGTAACGGGTATGAGTTGAACGATCATTGGGCCGAGATGATCAGGGGTTCACCCACTGGGCAGGTGGTATTCGCCACCTCAAACCGAGTTATAGCCTCTTCATTGAATGCTGCACAAGTGGGGGACTTGGTGCCCAGCATCGTAGCCAGCCTCACACAGGCCTCCCAGACGCACGCTTTGACCTTAGGCCGCGAGGGCTATTGGGTCACATCCTTTCTGCTACAGGAGCAACAGAAGGCAACGCCATCGGTGTATCTCGTCCTCTTGCAGTCCAACAAAGAGAAGACAGCGCTTCTACGAGAACTCAATGGTGGCATCGTGTTAATTGGAGCGTTGTTTCTGTTGATTGGTAGCGGGATAGCATTCACGTTGGCGGGAACGGTCACTCGACCGCTCGGAGCCCTGCTGCATAGCACGCGGCAGATGGGACGTGGTGAAGCAATCGCCGCCGTGCCTGCAACGGGTCTCCTGGAGTTGCGTGAATTGGGGGAGGCCTTCGAGAAGATGCATGACCAGGTACTCTCCAGTCAGACAAAGCTGATTGAGGGAGAACGCCAAGCCACTATCGGTCGCATGGCCAGCTCCATCTCGCACGATCTGCGCCATTACCTTTCGCCTATCTATGCAAATGCGGAGTTTCTCTCTTCAAGCACGCTATCCGAACAGGAGCGTGAAGAGCTACTCACCGAGATTACAGAAGCAGCCAGGGGTATGAATGGACTACTCGATGCCATCCTTACCTTCAGCCGCACAGGGATTGCCGTGCAGCTTGTACCGGACTCCATCACAGCTGCGGTCCGCCGCGCGGTGGCGATGATTAGGCCGCATCCCGATGCAGACGGAGTTTCTCTCGACGCCGCCAAACTGGAAGAATTTACAGGATGGATCGACGGCAAGGAGCTCCAGCGCGCGGTTTATAACCTGCTTTTGAACGCTTGTCAGGCAGCCCGTTGCTCTTCTTTCCCGCCATCAGTCAGCGTCACGATGCAACAGGAAGTTGACTTGTTGGGAAAAGCCTTCGTCTCCATCCGCATCCGCGACAACGGTGAAGGTGTGTGTAATAATATTGCGCCTCGGCTCTTTGAGCCGTTTGTCAGCGCTGGCAAGGAAAGCGGCACTGGCCTTGGGTTAGCGCTGGTGAAGCGCATCGCAGAAGCACATGGAGGAAGTGCTGGAATGCGGCGCCTCGAAGACGAGGCTGCTGTTTGGCAGACAGAGTTTTTCCTGCTGATTCCATTGGAACCGGCGGCAGATCTCGCTGTTGCTAAGGAAGGCACTCTGGGAGTGACACCATGACCCTCGTCCCCAAAACGCAACATAATCCTCTCTCTTTTTCAAAGATACTGATGACATCAGTCTTATGTTTCTTCCTGACGCTTGTCGCGCAGGCGCAAACAGGAACGACCATAGAGTCTCCGGTCGCTCGGCAGTTGGAAGATCTCGCGACCTCCCTGCGCGCTACACAACAACAAGTGGAGCAGTCACTCCAGCAGATTCAGCGGATGCAGGCCGAGATCGACCGTCTGCATGCGCAGTTAGCCGCAAAAGAAACCCCGTCTCCAACCAGCCCGGCAACTATGCCACAACCCATTCCTACAGCAGCAGAAGTAACCGAGGAGGTCTCCGAAGACCTAGACGTCCTTAAGTCCGCTGCGGCCCAGCAGCAACAGACCAAAGTCGAAAGCTCTTCGCGACTGCCGGTTCGCCTTACGGGCTTGGTGCTGTTCAACGCGTTTGTCAATCGGGGCACTGTCGATCAGATTGATCTGCCTAGCGCCGCTCTCATTCCCAACACCCCTCTCGATCCCATTCCCAGCGGCAATACCAGCACCGGGGCAAGCCTGCGCCAAACGATCCTCGGCCTGGAAGGAACCGGACCTGTGCTGGGTGGTGCGCAGACAAGCGCCCGCGTCAGCATGGACTTCTTCGGCGGGATCACCAGCTCAGCAGCCAGTGGGCCCGCAGGGATCGTTCGGCTGCGCACGGCAGCGATTACAGCCGCGTGGGCGCACGACACACTCGAAGCGAGCTACGACACGCCGCTTATCTCGCCGCTCTCGCCGGAGTCGTTTGCCACCGTGGCCCTGCCTTCGCTGGCTTGGTCAGGGAATCTCTGGACATGGGCACCTCAGTTCGCTTGGAAGCACTCCGTCGCCTTGCGAGGGAAGGACCGAAACCTCTCCTTTCAGTTGGGCCTGCTTGACCCGCAGACGCTGAATGTGGCCAACATCGTTACGAATGTGGCTAACGGTGTGGGCGAAGCTTCTGGTTGGCCCAGCTATGAGACGCGCTTGTCTTTCAGCTCTGGTAGAGAGAACCATCGCTTCGAACTCGGCGTCGGTGGTTTATATGGAAGGCAAGACTACACGGGCAACCAGCAGGTGGATACCTGGGCAACGACGGCAGATTGGCGCGTTCCGTTTGGCGATCGATGGCATCTCTCCGGCGAACTTTACCGTGGCCGTGGCCTTGGAGATCTCGGTGGCGGCGCCTATCGCAACGTCGTAACATACAACTTCCCCAATAGCGCGGCGACTTATCTTCGTGCGCTTGACGCAGAAGGTGGCTGGCTACAGTGGAGCCACAGGTTTTCATCGATACTCAATGCCAACGCTTCCATCGGCCAAGATTCGGCTTCAGGTAATGAAATTCGCAGCTCTGTCCCGCTATCCAGTATCACCACGGACCCGCTCTTCGGATACGCACGCAACCGAACCATCGTCGGCAATGTTATCTTCCGCCCATGGTCGTCCATCATCGTTTCGCCTGAATACCGCCGCCTCCAAAGCTGGCTCACCTCTGCTGGCTCCAATAGGGCCAACATCTACACCCTTACGTTCGGGTATCAGTTCTAGCTTGGGAGGGACCGATCATGCTACCCGTATTTCGAAGAGCGCATATCGTTTGCCGATGCGCTGAGTCACTACTCCTCGTTTTGCTGTTAGGCGCCATCCTTATTCATGTCGCGCCCGCTCAGACGGACGCCGATATTACCGTCCACCTCGCAGTGAGGTCGACCACTGGCAAGCGGCTCGTCCCCTCCACGAACTCACCCGTCGTTGTCTGGCTCTCTCCCATCGGAGCGGGCGGGCAGGCAGATCTGAGCCTCAAGCCCGGAACCGGCAAGAGCTTCCAGATGGTTCAAAAGGACAAGATGTTTCAGCCACATCTGCTAGTCGTCCCTACAGGAAGCGTCGTTGCCTTCCCCAACCGCGATCCGTTCTTCCACAATGTCTTTTCGCTTTTCAACGGTCGCCGCTTCGATCTCGGTCTCTATGAGATAGGGAACTCACACTCATTCCCCTTCACGCGCGAAGGCATCTCGTACATCTTCTGCAACATTCATCCGGATATGGGCGCCGTTATCGTCTCGGTAGCGACGCCCTACTTTGTCGTCGCAAACCAGGAATCCGTGCAACTGCGTCAAGTCCCACCAGGAGACTACCTACTCAAAGTGTGGGCAGAGGACGCAACGGCTGCCAGTATCGAGAAGGCCTCGCGGCGCATCACGATTGGTGCCGATAACTATGATGCCGGAGTCGTAAATATCGTTCTGCAACCCAGGCAGATGCACACTGACAAGTTCGGAAAACCCTACTCACAGCACCCGGAAGGAGCGCCTTACTAAGGCGCAACAAATTACATCTCAGTGACAATTCCCCACAATGCCGCCTCTAAGTTGAGAGTTGAGCTAATAGCCATTGTTTCCTCCCCTGGCAAAATGCTCTGGAGGATTTACATGTCTATAAAGCAAACCGCTGCATCCAAACATAACCGTTATTCTTGTTGTTCCTTTTCCTGGATCTTGTTGATGCTTTTCCTTGCAGGGGGATCCCTTCGAGCTCAGACGATCTTTAGCAGTTCGAATGCGTTGGACCGGATCAATTTTGGCGATACCGGCCATGACGCGTACTCGGAGAGCAGCCACAGTTTCGTGAACATGAGCCAACCCACCGGCAGTGGCGCGCTGGGCTTGACCTATCGCGAGATCGCGCCTTCGGCCACTGCGGCGAACGTCGGGAACCCTGCGGACAACGAGGTGCTGACGTTCACGATGGCGTGCAGCCCGAGCGTACAGAACTACCTGACGATTCAGGTCTGGGGATCGGACACGATCCTCAACGTAATCTACCTCTACACGCCAGAACAGGGCTATCTGGTGAGCAACTACTACTCCACCAGTCAGCCGGAGATCGACTTTCAGAAGTACAACACGCCGGTCCTGCCGGGCCGGTTCGTGTATGAGACGATCGCGATTCCGATGGCGATGACGCAAGGGAACAGCACGGTGACCCTAACGCTCAATGCGGCTCAGGCGTACAACTACTACCTGGATCCCAGCACGGCTACGACGGACCTGCCCGCCGGCGCGACCTCGCGGCCGATCTACGCGGCGTTCACCCACACCGATCCCTACCTGACGGTAGCTTCGACCGACCCGCAGGGCTCGGCTCCGAGCGCGGCAGCAGCCACGCCGGCGACCTACAACAGCGCGTACTTCTCGGCGATCCAGAAAAGCATGACGAGCTACCTGAACATGGAGGAGAAATACCAGGTGTATGGCTCGTCCTGGACGGCGGCGGTGAACGCGGGCACGGTACCGGTACAGATCATCGGCTACTTCGACACCTACAAGCATCCCACCGACAGCTACACCACCGCGCAGTGGCTGAACAACGCGGCCGTGGACACCAGCGTCAGCAACAATGCTCCGATGAATCGGCTTGACTCGCTGGCATACGCCTATGCCACGCCGAACCTCCTGAGCAGCTTCTATCAGAACAGCACGACGGAACAGGCGATCGTCGCCGCACTCGATGCCTACTCCTATATGCAGTCGCTGAACGGCTGCTGGGGCGGCATGACGGCGTGGGCCGGTGTGGGCGCGACCTCGGCCTCCTCGTCCAATCCTTATGGGCGCACCAATGCACCGTGCAGTGTGCTCGAAGGCGCAGGTACATGGTCCCTTGGTTCGACGATCACACTGATGCAGAACGATTCCTCCTTCCTTGCTGCGCTCAACCAGCCGATCAGCAGCTCGCTCGAGCCGGGGGTCCTGCGCTACCAGGCCTACCAGACGATGCTGGTCAACCACATCAACTTCCTGACCAGCGCGAGCGGTCATGGACACTCTCCGAACACGGACCAACTCCAGGCCATAGCGTATGTCTACGCGAACCTGGCTCTGCGGGCGCTGGATAAGATCTACGGGACCAGCCTGGCACAGAGCAACGCCGCCATGTACAGCAACTACCTGAACGTGGTCGCGGGGCTTACGACCAACCAGTATGGCGGCGTGTGGGTCAGCGACGGAGGACTGAGCCTCGAGTTCCACGGCACCGGCAACGGCAGCTACGACGGCAGTTATGGATGGGATGGTGCCAACTATCTGGTGAAGCTGGCAAAGATCCTGAACGACAATGGGATCGAGACGTCCAGCTCGCATCCGGTGCGCGATGTGGCACTCAATACGGTCCATGCGTTTTCTAACTTCATCTATCCTTCGTTGACAACCTCTGGCTCGGGCTACGCGAACACGCTGCGTGAGGAGGAGACGCTCACCTTCCGCAAGAATCTTAATCTCGGAGAGATCAACGCGGGAACGTTCTATATCGCCTCGGCCGAGTTCAACGATCCCTATGCGATTCACGCGTTCTACCTGGAACAGGCGAACGGCATTATCCAATCGATGGAGGCTACCGGAGCGTGGAACAATATGCCGGCGTTCGGGGACAACGGGGACGGCACGGTGGACAATTACCTGCGCTGGTACACGGACTATGTGACGATGTGCAACATGGTGAACTCGGAGTCGGACCTCAGCGGTGTTACGTTCCTGAACGAGACGGCGCATGGCAACGGCGTGTGGGCCGATCCCACCGGCAGCACCATCACGATCCAGAACAACGGCGAGAAGCTGGCCATGGTGCTCAACTGGCGTCCCCTCATGTGGCACAGCAGCGGCATCCCCTCCGCTTCGAAGGAGTGCGTCAATAACCTGGCACGGGTGCACGACACGACCGCGACGATGGACCGCATCGCTAACGTCGAGATGCCGGCCAGCGCGGCTACAGGAGCCTCCGGCAACTATACCTCGGGCTCGTTCGGAACACTGTACGTGGCACGTTACGGCAGCTACCTGGTGGGCTTGAACTGGCAATCGAACGCGGCGACCATGACGCTGCCCCCCGATATGCAGACCTCGGGCGACATCGCCACCGACCTGGTCTCCGGCACCACCTACAACCTGGCGACCACAACCAGCGTCTCGGTACCAGCAGGTGGCGCAGTCGCACTCTTCCAGTACCTGCCCACCTCAACCCTGAGCGCCTCTTCGGTAAACTTCGGCTCGCAAGCGGTCCATTCGCAGGCGACCTCCACGGTGACGCTCTCTAACTCCGGTACAGGACCCTTGCAGATTTCGAGCATGGGAATCTCCGGAGGGCAGGCAGGAGACTTCTCCTACACCACAACCTGCGGCAGCTCGCTGGCAGCCAATGCAAGCTGTGCGATCACCTTTACCTTTAATACCTCGGCAGGCACGAAGAAATCGACGTTCTCGCTGACCACCGACCTGTCGACCACTCCGCAGACAATCTCGCTGAGTGGCGCTGGGGCTAACGCTAGTGCCTCGACGACGCAGAACCAGTAGTTCAGCATCGCCGATCACCCAAGCGGTGAGTATGCCTCTGATAGCGACAGTCGCGACGTTAGAGACTACGGCTCTGGAGGTGGCACCGCCTAATTGACGGCAAGCTACTTACGCCTCGGTCGAAGGGGCCGAGGCGTAAGTAACCTTTCATTGGCATATATTGTCAAGGCCAGAATAATTGGAACGATTTTTGGGCGGCCCTGCACATACAAGCGAGGACAACACGCCGAAGCATCCAGCTTTCCTGGATGCTTCGGCGTATGTGCAGGAAACTTCTGGCTCGACTGTGCGACTCCATTGCTCCTTCGTCCATGTAAAGTCGAACGCAATGGAACGTTGATCGTCAATGCGGCTTACTGAGTAAAAAGTGTGACTTGTTGCGATCGTGGTTACAGTCGGCAAAGCGGCACATCATCATACGGCCAGTTCTGAGAACGCCGAAATAGCTCCGGCTTTTTAAAGGAGGGACACTGTGGGAGGGCCGCGCTTCTGGCGTGAGCGATCATGCACGATGCGCCGCTTCGACTCCGATGGGTGATACAGGCTGGGTGGTCTATAAGGCCTAAGTAGACTGCAGCGGATACACTCTGAGCTAAAAGATTTGGATGCGTTGCCGTGACTGCGGTTGGATAATAAGGGCACTTCTCAGCAGGTGCTCCGATATGAGGAGGTCCCGAAGAAGTGCCGTTTTCCGCTATCTCCATCATGCAATGGTGAACTCCGTTCCTCCGGCAGCAGGAGGGCGAACATCGCCAACAGCAGAATGGACAGGAGTTTACGCACTTTCTTTGCTCAAACGTGCGGGTTAGTAGTGAAAGCGATAGCGGACTTCGCCGTAGATTTCGCGCGGGTCGTTGTAGTGAAAGCCGCCGAAGGTGAGGCTGTTGTCGAGCAGCGTTCTGCGGTTAGCCACGTTCAGCGCATTGATGGCAACCGTAGTGCGCTCGCCGAACCTCTTGCCAATGGAGAAGTCGAAGGTTGTGTGTTGGTGAAGATATGCGTTGGGATAGGGTGTCGTGGGGTCGGGATCGCCGTTGGTGAAGCCCGAGCCATAGTAAACATTTGTTGAGGCCGTAATGCGGTCTGGTAACGTCGCATTGAACCCGGCATTAAGAGTATTTCGCTGATCGTGATCGACCGGAGTATAGGTAAAGCCAGCATCGCAGGCCGGATCGCCAACGGGGGTGCAGACGAGGCCGCCTGTGATGTTGCCTCTCTGCTCGGCGATCTGGTTGGAGTAGGCGAGGTGGACCTGGCCGAAATGCCATAGCCGCGGTGAGCGGAGGGAGAGCTCCCAGGCGCGGACGAGTGCTCCGTCGACGGTGACTGGGAAGTAGATGCTGGAGTTACCCACGTTGGAGTGATCCAGGAAGTTGTTGATGCGGGTCTTGAAGGTGTCGGCGTCGAGGAGCCAGCCCTTGAAGGGAATCTGGACGCCGAACTGATGCTCTTCGTCACGCTCGCCGTGGAGAGAGACAAAGTCGGTATTGTTGTTCTGGGCGAACTGCACGATGGGGCCCTTGGCGGTGAGCAGCGGTGGGGGCTGATAGAAGCGTCCATAGAAGCCTCGGAAGACCCAGTTCAACTTGGGAACGCGCACGGCAACGCCGAACCGTGGATCAGTTTCATTCTCGGTGAACTGACCTTGGAAGTGGGTCTGCCGAAGGCCCGCGATGAGTGTGAGCCACGAGGTCGCCTTGTAGTTGTCAGAGACGTATTCTTCGATAACACCCCCGGAAGCGGAGTCTGGGGTCGAGAAGTTGGGACTTCCACTCCCATCGTTGAAGATGGCGCCGAAGAGATAGTTATCGTGCTGGCCAAAGGAATAGAAGCCTGCCTGCAAGGTGTTGCGAGCGATCTCCGTCGTAATGGAGGCTTGTCCGCCGCCGTAAGCGGAGGAGCGGTTGACCGTGGTTGCTACCGGGATGTCATTGGGATTCGATTCATAGTCGGCCTTGTTGTAGTGGAAGAAGGGTGAGACCTGTAGGACGGTAGAGGAACTGAAAGTGTGGAGCCAGGAGAAGGCGGCGACACCGTCGGTTTCGTGCTGGCTGTCGCGAAGGCCGCTGGAGTCGTACTGTTGGTTTTCAAAGCTGTTGGGATCGGGGTCGTAGGGGATCTGGAAGTTGTCCTGGCGAAGTTGCATGACAAGACGGAGCTGGTTTTCAGGAGTGCGGTTATAGATCAAGGATGCGAAACCGCCATAGCCGTTCGTGGCGTCGTGCAGGACCTGGCCGACAGGTGGCGCAAGCCCGTAGTCGCTACGATTGCCGTTAAGACTGGCGTAGTATGCAAACTTTTCGGAATGGTCGCCGAAGTTGATCTGGTCGTTGGTCTGGAAGAAGTTGCCGGCGCTGAAAACAAGCTCGGCCTCGCGGTTGCGCTCGAAGCCGGTGCGGGGGACCACGTTGAAGACCCCGTATGTGCGATCACCGACATCGGAGGTGTAGCTTCCACGCTCGACTTCGATGTAGTCGATGTCTTTGGGATCGATCTGCGCGCCAAGGTTGCTGGCGATGTTGGTGTTTGGGATCTGGACGCCGTCGATGAGCCAGCTGACCTGGTGCCCACCGCGCATGTGAAGCATATCGTGGGTCATGTAAGCGCCGGGAACGTAGTCGGTGATCATGGCCATGCTGTTGGTGCGGTCTGCACCAGGCGTCAATGCGATGTCCTGCCGGCTGATGAGGGAGGTCGGGGTGACAGTGTTGAGGTTAGTGGTGTTGGTGTCGGTCGTGACGGTTACGGCCTGCTGCACAGCGCCAAGTTGTAGTTCGAAGTGCAGGATGGGTGAGGTATCCGAGGCGAGCGCGAGAGTTTGGCGGACTCCGGCAAAGCCGGCTTGGGAGGCTGTAACAACGTAGTCGCCAAGCGGAACGGCTGGAATGGAGAAGGAGCCATCCTGGCCAGTCAGGGCGGTCTTTGTGAAGGCAGAGTTGACCGCACGAAGTTTGATCTGAACTCCCGCGATGGGGCGGTGCTGTGGATCGTGGACAACACCATGAATCTGCCCGAAGATCGTAGCGTAGGCGACGGGACTGTAAAGCAATCCCAAGAAAATGAGGCAGGCAATAAGACGGCGCATGAGGCGACCTCCTAGTCACATGAATGTGACTTATCAAAATCCAGACACTGGCAATGCACACTTAACGGCTTGAGGGAGACCGGAAAGGACGCTGCCAAAGAACAGGGATTAGCTGAGGAAGGAAGGTGGCCCACGCTTCTGACGTGACCGGTCGCGCGCAATCCGCCATTTGGATTCCGTCTGAGCGATACAGGCAGAATGACTCGCAAGAGCCGCGAATACGCTGGACAAAGCCGCAGGCGACATAACATCAGGATGCGTCGGCATGACAGCCCGGGGACAGTAGGGGCACTTTTCGACAGGAGCGCTGAATTGCGGTCCCGCCTGAGCCGAACCGGCACGGTCAGCCGTACTCCTCAAACAATGGTGCTTCCCATTTTTGCGGCAGCAGATCGGCACACTCGCGTTTGCGTCGCTCATGGAGGCAAGGACGGGCGAAACGAGAGGGAAGCTGAATAGTGCCAGCAATAAAATGGAGATGAGCTTATGCAATACCCTGATTGAACCTCAAAAACGTCTCGACCGCAATGGATAGGCCGTCAAGAAGAAAGCTGGGCTGATCCCGCACAGTTAGCCTGTTGGCCCACATGGTGAGATGATCGAAAAATAGTTAGCAATTTGGCAGCAAATAGCGTCGATTGGGCCTGTTCTCCGGATTCTAAGCGCTTTGCTGTTTATAAGATGCCCTGCAACCGGGGGACACGCGGTGGAAGCCGCAGGTTCGAATTCTGCTATGCCTACTGGCATCGAAAGTCTATGTATGTTTATGTCCAGCTTGCGTAGCGCCAGACAATAAAGGAAAACATCGACACTAGCCGATGTGGTGTGAGTTGGTGCGGGAGAAGGGACTCGAACCCCCACGGATTGCTCCGCTTGGACCTAAACCAAGTGCGTCTGCCATTTCGCCACTCCCGCTTAAAGCACACCCTTCCGCAGATTTTGCAACCCAACTCGTCATGGGCTATCAAGACACGCTCTCGCGCTCTGCTTATGGTCCGCCGCTAGGTGAGTGTAGCGCATGGTCGCCTGGAACGTCCGATGACCGAGCATCTCACCCATAGTACGGAGATCTATGCCTTTCATGACTAGCCTACTGGCAAAGGTATGTCGATTGCAATGCCACGTGTAATTGGGCAGTTTGATGGCTTCCAGAATTGGAGCGAACCAGTCTCGATAATTCCGTTGTCGCTGTCCCACAGAGTCCAGGAAGGCCCGGGATGAGTTTGATCGGCCCCATCGAAGCTTATTTAGCGCGGAGACGCCGTTTGATTAAGTGGAATACAGCGAATATCCTCGTTCTTCGTCTTCGCCATGTCAGGCACCTACATTCTCGACGATGAATCACTAGATCATTGCCATGTTGCTCAATCACAGAGTTAGCGGCATCGACCAAATGTCCCTTGGCACAGATACGACGGGCAATTCGATTTTGGAGAAACTTTGCTAGGCCTGGAGGTGGGGATTGCAACAAGCAGACCCTGTGCACTTGTTCTTAGGATGGACATGTTTGGGGTGTGCACCCTTAGGAAAGGAACCGACGAAAATCCTTCCATAGCCGCTGGTCTCCCGAGCCCTTGCGTACTCCCGGCAGCCGGTCTAAGTATGCACCTTGAGGCAAAAACGTAAAACTTGTTTGTTAAGCTTTGTCCCGCCTGTCGTACTCTGGCATACTTCCTACAATCACAAGGTCTCTAACGAACAGTTTTTAGTGACAGTTGGAGTCTGCTATGGATACGGTAGCCGGATAGCTGGTGCGGTATTTAGGTAGTTTGAATAATGAGAAACCATTAGCTTTTAATGGAGTTTTGTATTACAGTAAAAATCACCGTGACCTATAGAAGCTATAGACCGAACGCCCTCAGCCGTTGGAGCATGCTCCTCGCGGTTTTGTGCATTGGGTTGCTCCTTGTCGGCAGCACGGTTCAGGCGTCGCACACACACCTGAGCGGCACTGCTTCGCACTCTGACTGCTCGCTTTGCGTTACTGCGCATGTGGGCATCGTGGCGACGGCTCTGCTGGTTGCGCTCGTTATATCCATAGTTGTGTCGTTGATCGAGGCAGCTTCTCCTGTCACTCGATCGGTTGCACTGTTTACGTTTGCGCTCTTTACCCGCCCCCCGCCTGATGGCTGCGTCTTCGCCTAGAAGCTCATCATCACGCAGGTCTGAACCAATAGGGGGTAGTGTATGCGCACGTCGACACGACGCGGCATTTTTGCAGCTTTCGTTATTCTGTTTTCTTTTCTTGTTTCGGGTGTTCGGGCGCAATCTGCCGGAAGCTCCGGTACGTTGTCCGGCATCGTCACAGATCCAGTGGGAGCTGTTGTCGCGGATGCCGTTGTCACGATCGTGAATCCTGTCAGTGGCTACGATCGCGCTAGCACCACGGACTCCACCGGGCACTATCAATTCACGAACGTCCCTTTCAATCCTTACCATTTAAGTGTGAATCGGGCAGGTTTCTCCACTGCGTCGCACGATGTGGATGTTCGCTCAACCGTACCCATTGCCTTCAATCTGTCGCTTAAGGTGGGAGAGTCCTCTACTGTCATCAATGTCGATGCAGGTGATCTCGTTGAGAACGATCCGACCTTTCATACAGACGTGGATCGCGGCCTGTTCAACAAACTGCCGCTCGAGACTCCCTCCTCTACGTTAAGCTCTCTTGTTACCTTGGCGTCGCCGGGTGTTGCTGCCGATTCGAATGGTCTCTTTCATGGGCTCGGCGATCATGCCTCCAACTCGTTCTCGCTCGATGGTCAGCCGATTACAGATCAGCAGAGTAAGGTTTTTTCGAACCAGATTCCGTCGAATTCAATCCAATCAATAGAAGTGATCTCTGGCGCGCCTCCTGCTGAGTATGGCGGCAAGACTAGCTTGATCATCAATGTCACAACGCGTTCCGGTGAAGGCATAAAGACGCCGACGGGTAGTATCACGACGTCGTATGGAACGTTTGGCACATCGACCGCGTCTCTCGACCTTTCGTACGGCGGACAGAACTGGGGTAATTTCTTTGAAGCAGATGGTTTGAATACCGGACGCTTTCTCGATCCTGCGGAGTTCAGCGTCTTCCATGACAAGGGCAACGAGCAGAACGTGTTCGACCGCATCGACCGTCAGCTAACGGCGAAGGACTCGATGCATCTGAATCTGACCTATAGCCGGTCCTGGTTCCAGACGCCGAACACGTATGACAATCTCAATGTTCAGAATGTGGTGAGCGGAGGCGCAAGCAGCAGCCCGGTCTTTGGGAATGTAGGCAGCGCCGATCAGAAGTCGAAGATTGAGACATTCAATATCTCTCCGACTTATACACGCGTCATTGGAGCGAACTCGGTCTTCAATATTGCACCGTATGTGCGGCGGGATGCATATAACTATTACCCTAGCGAAGATCCTCTTGCTGACCTCGGGCCGATCCAAGCGCAGAGCATCTCTCAGATTCGCACGCTGACGAACGCCGGAGCTCATACTGATATTTCCTATGTGAAGGGTAGGAATAATGTGAAGGTTGGCGCGGTGTATGCGCAGACGTTCCTTCGCGAGCATGACAATCTCGGCTTGGTGAACTCAACCTTCAACTCTCCCTGCGTCGATGCAAGCGGGAATCCACAAAGCGGCTTTTCTGATCCGTCGCAGTGCGCTGGGGCAGGCTTGGTTTCGAATGACCCGAGTATCAACGCGAGTGGCACCTTCAACTCTGCTTTACTGCCGTACGACCTGACGCGTGGCGGGACGCTCTTCAACTACTTCGGACACACCGATGTGAAGGAGCTTGCTCTCTATGCGCAGGACCAGCTCAAGGCAGGTAATTTTGTCTTCAATCTCGGAATTCGTGGCGATCTCTACAACGGCCTTACAGTTGCGCGTCAGGCAGAGCCACGGCTTGGTGTCGCCTACTCGGTGAAGCCGACCGGCACGGTGCTTCGCGTCTCGTATGCGAGGACGCTGGAGACTCCTTTCAACGAGAACCTGGTCCTCTCCAGTCAGGGATGTGCCAGTAATGTTCTTGCTCCTCTATTGCTCTGCACGCCGGGTGTATCGAACACGCTACAGCCAGGGTTCCGCAATGAGTTCCATGCCGGACTGCAGCAGGCATTCGGTAAGAACCTTGTGATCAGTGGAGACTACATCTGGAAGTACACTCACAACGCTTTCGATTTCAGTGTGCTGGGAAATACGCCCATCACGTTCCCGATCGATTGGCACAACTCGAAGATCCCTGGATTTGCTCTTCGTGCCGACGTGCCCAACTTTCATAACATCACGGCGTTTGTTGTGATTTCATCGGTAGCGGCTCGATTCTTCCCTCCGCAGAGCGCTGGAGCTGGCGCAACGGTCGGGCAAAGTGGATTTCCTTTCCGCATCGATCACGACGAACGATACAACCAGACAACGCATCTGCAATATCAGGTGCCGCTGAAGCATGGTCCGTTCGTTGGCTTCAACTGGCGCTACGACAGTGGTCTCACTGCCGGCTCGGTTCCTTGTTATAACGTGACGGATCCAAATAGCCTGTGCAATCCAGCCAATGGTGGTCCGTCGATCACGATCAACGGACAGCCTGGAATCAATCTGAGCGGTCTCACCCCTGATCAGCAGTTTCAAGCTGGCCTCACCTGCAATGGTGTGAAGGCGACACCCTATGTGGGCATTCCGAATAACGAGTGCCTGGCTTCACAGCTCACCTCGAACCTTGTCTCCATTCCGGCGCCTGGTACTGAGAACGATGACAAGAACCCGCCCCGCATTATGCATCGCAACCTGTTCGACCTTTCTCTCGGAGAAGATAATTTGTTCAACGGAGACAAGCATCGCTGGAGTGCTCGGGTGACAACTGTGAACCTGACGAACAAGTACGCGCTGTATAATTTTCTCTCAACGTTTAGCGGCACGCATTACGTTACGCCCAGAGCAGTGACGGCTGAAATCGGTTATCACTTCTAGCCGATACAGCAGCACGACGGGGGGACCGGTACATCGGTTCCCCCATCGTTGGCTATCGTGGGTTCGTGTTGTTTAGAATATAGTCGCACTATGCCTATACAGATTCGCAAGACTCGGCAGAAGGATGCGATACGAACAGCCTTTCTTGAGGCGGATCGTCCGTTGTCGCCTGATGAAGCTCTTCAAGAAGCACAGAAGCTGGTTGAGGGTGTGAGTGTTGCGACGGTCTATCGCAATATCAACTCTCTGCTCGAAGATAAATGGCTGGTCCCAATCGACCTGCCGGGGCAGGCCGCGCGGTATGAAGTCGCAGGCAAGGAACACCACCATCACTTTCAATGTACGGTTTGTATGAAGACATACGAGTTGAGTGGGTGCGCCCTCCAGGTAAAGCCTAAGTTGCCGCGTGGCTTCAAGGCGACCGGACACGAGTTCTTCGTCTACGGCACATGCGTCGATTGCAGCTGATGCGGCTTCGCTAGCTTGAGCGGCAGAAGCGAGTATGCGACGCTTCGATCTCTTGAGCAAGACGCAACCATGCAGGTGAGACCTGATCTGGCGAGATGCGACGTTTGTTCCATGTGGCCAGGCAGCGATCGCGGTAGTGAGTGCCGAAGCGGCGGATCACCCAATCTTCATACCCGGCAATCCAGCGAAGTGCATCGGGGAGCAGGGTGAGCTCGTCGGCGCGCTTCAGTGAAGCCATGTCTCTTGCGGCGCAGAACGCAGGAAGCTTCTGGACGCTGCGGGCCACGAACTCGAATCGATTAAGGAATATGCCTGAGTACTCAGTCTGGTCGAGTCGCGTAAGGTGGTCGCTGAAGAAGAGGCCGAATCCCCAGAGACGGACGACTCTTGCAGTGTGAGCGCCGGTCGGCGATGTTGGCTGCGGGAGTAAAGGAAGATGAAGGGTGTATTGGGTCGAGGTGCTCGTCTTCTCCGGGCAACGCTGGCGCTCGAAGCCGTACTCTAGCAGAAGGTTCCCCTCGGGATGGAGGACGTCTCTTCCCCACACCCAACACTGTTGGTTGAGAAGAAGGCTTCCGCGACGCTGCCGGGCAGCACTGAGCATCTGCTGGCGGAGGATAGGTACAGACTGAACGACTTGTAGATCGGCGGTGGGCATGAGATTCGACTGCTGCGATGCCGCCTGATAGAAAGGCAGCATCGCAGCAGTGTTACGCCTTAGCCTCGCGATACATAACATGCTTGCGAGCCTTCGGGTCGTACTTGCGGAGTTCGAGTTTGCCGGATTGAATCTTGGGGTTCTTTGTGGTGGTGTAGAAATGCCCCGTGCCTGCAGTAGAGAGAAGCTTGATGATGGATCGCATGGTTATCCTTTCCTTGGGACCTTGCTCTTGCGGAGAGCTGCCTGAAGGCCCAGCTTCTGAATGGTGCGAAGACCGCGCGTCGAAATGCGCATCCGTATGAATTTGCCGGACTCAGCATCCCAGACGCGCTTCCATTGGAGGTTTGGCTCCCAGCGTCGCCGTGTCTTGTTATTGGCGTGAGAGACGTTGTTTCCGGTTTGCGGACGTTTTCCAGTGATGGGACAGATCTTGGACAAGATGGATTCCAGAGGTTGATTCGCGACTCGGACTATGCCGCTGACGCAGATTCGCGTTCGGTGAAGAGGGCGGCGAAGGGATTTTTGTACTGAGCCCAGGCATTTGGCCCTTTGGCCATCTCTGCATCGGTGAGAAGCGCGCTGGAGAAACCGGCTTCAAGCATCAGACGATCCATCCCGGCTCCAATGAGGACGATCTCCTGTCGACGGTCGCCGAAGGGATGCTCCCAGACCTTGCCAATGTACTCTGCGAGTTCGGGATCATCTGGATCGTGACCGTCAGGATCGGCAGCAAGCCAGAGGCCCGATGGTTCAAAGGTCAGCGTCCTGCCAGCCTTCGAGAAGAGAACTGTCTCGTCGTGATTGCAGGCGAGCCAGAGGAATCCTTTGGCGCGGAGGACACCGGGTAAACCAGCATCGGTAAGGGCTTCAAGGCGGTCTGGATGGAAGGGACGACGGGCGCGGAAGACAAAGGAGGAGATGCCATACTCTTCAGTCTCTGGGACATGCTGGCCGTTGAGTTCCTTCACCCAGCCCGGGGATGCCTCCGCGACCTGCATGTCGAAGAGACCAGTATCGAGAACATCCGAAAGGGCAACGTGACCACGTGTGGAACGGACGATGCGCGCTTCGGGATTGAGATGGTTCAGGATGCCTTCGAGGCGGGCAAGCTGTCCCTCATTCACAAGGTCGATCTTATTCAGAACGAGGATGTTGGCAAATTCGACCTGGTCGATCAGGAGGTCGCCAAGAGTGCGCTCATCTTCATCGTTCATAGCAAGTTGTCGTCCGCGAAGATCGTCGAAGGATTGGAAGTCGTCGAGGAACTTCGCGGAATCGATAACAGTTACCATGGTGTCCAGCCGCGCGACATCGGAAAGTGACTTGCCGGTTTCGTCGATGAAGGTGAAGGTAGCCGCGACGGGCAATGGTTCGGAGATGCCGGTGGATTCGATGAGCAGGTAATCGAATCGGTTCTCGCGAGCAAGACGAGAGACCTCTTGAAGCAGATCGTCGCGCAGGGTGCAGCAGATGCAACCATTCGTCATCTCAACGAGCTTCTCTTCTGTGCGTGAGAGGCCAGCTCCGCTGTTCGTAATGAGTTGCGAGTCAATATTGATCTCGCTCATGTCATTAACAATCACGGCGACTCGGAGACCGTTGCGGTTGTTCAGAACATGATTGAGTAGTGTGGTCTTGCCAGCTCCGAGAAAACCGGAGAGCACTGTCGTGGGGAGGGGAAGAGGCATAATAAGAATCTCCTCTCATCAACATATCGCACATTGATGAGAATGTAAAATCAATAAGAAGATGCATATTTTCCTTTAATTCAAAAAAACTGACGATGTTCTGAAGCAGATATAGTGTGGCTGCGCTGAGTGAAGCAGCCGCGGTCATGAGCGTTGCAGAAACTTTTTGCTAAGGCCTACCTGGCTCGTCAGGCATCTCAGAAAATATTGTCTTATGGTTATGACGGATTTCTCGTCGCGGTGAAAATTCAATATCTAAAAGCATTTAGTGCTTGACGAAGACATGTTCTCTCACTAGAGTGCTTCTGTCATTTGATTCATCCAAAATGCTTGATTGAAAATCAATCTTTTAGTGGAGTATGAGTGCAATCAGCAGTACCGGGACGGAAGTAGATCGATCGGATGTTTTTGGAGGGTGTTCATACTTTTGGGAGTTTCTTCGTAACGGCACAGGCTCAATATCTAAAGGCATTTAGTCCTTGACGAGGAGATGCTCACTTACTAGAGTGTTTCCGACACTCGAGTTATTCAAAATAATTGGCTTTAATTTATCTAGTGGTGATCGCCAAGGAAACGTTTGCTGGTTAGAAGTGGTCGATCTAGTTTTATTGGAGGATGCTCATGAAGCATGTAAGGTTCCTCAAGATTTGTGCGAGTCTGCTCGGGTTATTACTTTTCATGCCCTTTGCACGCGCACAGGAGAACGCAGACATTATTGGCACTACGACAGACCCTTCAGGAGCAGTGATCCCGAATGCTTCCGTCAAACTCGTCAATACGGAGACGAATGACACACGATCCGGAGTTACGAATGGTTCGGGTATATTCAATTTCACCGCACTGCGCATCGGGCACTACACGCTTACTGTCAGTGCACCCGGGTTCAAAGTATCCTCTACGACCGGTATCGTGCTGAATGTGGCGCAGACCCTTCAACAAAACATTGTTTTAGAGGTTGGAAGCACTGGCCAGACAGTATCCGTGCAGGCTGACGCACTCCAAGTGCAGTCGGAAACCAGCCAGGTAGACAGTCTCATCTCCGGAGCCCAAGTGTCGGAACTAGCGACAAACGGCCGTAATATCACGGCACTTGCCGTTTTAGGTCTTGGCGTCTCGAACAATCTTCCTGATTACAACGGCGTCATGGCTCTGACTGCAGGCAATGGAATCAGCTTCAATGGAACGCGCCCGGGCCACAATATCTACCTCGTCGACGGCGGAGAGATTTACGATCGCGGCTGCGGTGGCTGCTTCAGTATTCTCGTATCGCAGGACTCTATCGCACAGTTTCAGACCCTCACCAGTAACTACAGCCCCGACTATGGCATCGGCTCTGGCGGACAGATTCTCATGGTCCTCAAGTCCGGAACGCGCGATTATCACGGCGGTCTCTGGGAGTTCAATCGTAACGAAGCATTCGATGCGAATAACTACATCTCGAAGATGAATGGTCAGAAAAAGCCTGAGCTTCGTGTAAACGTTTTCGGCGGCAACATTGGTGGCCCGCTGTTTATTCCGCATCTCTACAACAATGCTCGCAACAGAACCTTCTTTTTCGTCAATGAGGAAGACCGTCGCAACATTCAGGGAAGCGCACCCTCCTCGGTGAACACGATTCTAGCTTCGAATTTTCCAACTGCCGGTCAGGACCTTACATACACGCCTCTGCCGAACAATACAGCTCCCATTGTGCCGGGAACGAAAGACCCAGCCAAGCTCGCTCTCTATGCGCAAGATGGTCTAACCGCTGGACAAGCTTTTCCGGGCAATATCATTCCAGCCAATCTAATTGACTCGAATGTTGTCGCAATGCTCAATACAGGCGTCTTTCCTAAGCCGAATGCATCCAATGGCGGAAACCAATTCAGTACATCTGTCAGTGCGCCAACCTATGTTCGTGAGGATTTGGTCCGCATCGATCACACCATTAATGAAAAGCTGCAGTTGATGGGTAACTATATCCACGACGCCAACTCGCAGACCCTGTTTCCTCCTCTATGGAGCGATGACTCTTACCCAACGGTAGGGAGTGTTATGCAGAATCCTGCATGGGCCGCTGTCGTGAAGCTCACCCAAACCTTGTCGCCGAATCTTCTCAACGAAACAGCGTTCAACTTTGACGGTAACAAGCTCACGATTACCCCGACAGGAAACTATGCTGCACCTAGCGACTTCAGCACGCAGACTTTTTTCACCGGAAATAACCCTCTGAATCGACTCCCCGAGATCGACCTGGGAGCTCCATACAGTACGAACTGGAGCTCGTCTTACTATCCTTGGAAGAATGCCGCGATGGACTTCCAGACCCGAGACGATCTGTCCTGGACGATAGGTCGTCATAGTCTGAAGTTCGGTGCATCCTGGATGCACTTCATCAAGAACCAACAGCTCCAGTCCAATACGCAGGGAACGTATGCCTTCAATAACTCTTCGTTCTCGAATGACTCCTATGTCAACTTCCTTCTAGGAGATGCTGCAACCTTTACTCAGTTACAGGCGTTGAATGGTCTTCACTGGGTAAATAACAGTTACTCGGGCTATGCTCAGGATAACTGGAAGATTTTGAAGAACCTGACATTGAACCTCGGACTCCGATATGACGCTCTGCCTCATAACTATGAACGGTTCAATAAGTTTGCTAACTTTGTACCCGCCGATTACAGCGCAGCCAACCTGCAAAAGCCAGCAGCTGACGGTACATTGAACCCTAATGGTCCCGGTTTTGTTACGGCAGCTGGTATTTCAACTCCGTTCTATCTCAACGGAATACAACTTGCTGGAGTCGACGGATTCCCACGTGGTGGCGTCAAGAACGATTATGGATCACTCCAGCCTCGAATTGGCTTTGCCTTAGACCCGTATGGAGACGGAAAAACAGTGATTCGTGGCGGGTTCGGTCTGTTCTTCGAACGAATCCAGGGAAATGACTCCTATGACGCCGGCGGCAATCCTCCCTTCTCCTATCAGCCATCATCAAACAACGTCTATTTCTCCAACACAACGCAGAGTGCGACAACAGGTGTCATCGCATCGCCCGATCCTTTCCCCGCAAGCATTACAAACCTTGCATATAACTATCCTCTTCCAGGTGTTGCCATGTTCAGTCTTGGTGTTCAGCAAGAGGTCGCACCTGCGGTTATTGCAGTCTTGCAGTATGTAGGCACGACCTCATGGCATCAGAGCGATGACCGCGCTATCAATACCTTGCCCTTGAACAGTCCTTATCGCGAAAGCGTTGCAGCGGGTACTGTCGTCACAAATCAGTATCGGCAGTATCTCGGGTATGCGGGCATCACACAGGAAGAACAAACGACTAACTCGAGCTATCACTCACTTCAGGCTGGACTTCGCGCGGAGAATAAACACGGTCTGACTGTGCAGCTCTCCTATACCTGGTCGCATGAGATTGATGTGGCGAACGGAGATCTTACGACGCTCTCCAATCCCTTCAACGTTGGCTATGACCGTGGATCGGGCTCTCTCGATCGTCGGCATATCTTCAGCGCGAACTACATCTACGATCTGCCGTTCTTCAAGCACTCCAGCAATGCTTTGGAACGTGAGGCCCTGAGCGGTTGGCAGGTCTCGGGAATTACAATCGCGAACAGCGGAATTCCTGAAGCCATTACTTACGCTACAGATACGATCGGTCTCGGTGGCGGAACAACCAACCGTGCAAACCTAGTATCCGGGACATCGACGATTGGCCCGAAGAGCTTTGCGGAATACTTCAATAAGGCCGCATTTTCGGCCCCTATTGCAGCATGGAGTAGCGGAGCGACTCAGGGAGTAAACGCAGGATTCGGCAATTCAGGCAAGGACAAGGTTGTTGGGCCTGGCCGCTTCAATACCAACCTTGCACTCTTCAAATCGTTCCCGCTCCACGGAGAAAACCTCAGATTGCAGATCCGTGCTGAGTCCTTCAACACCTTCAACCACACTCAGTTTCAGAATATCGATACTGGCTTCCTGGATAGCAACTTCGGACAAGTCACCTCAACCTGGGATGCACGGAAGTTCCAGTTCGGCGGCAAGCTACTCTTCTAACCCAATGTAAGAATGCGCCGCAGGTTTATTAATCTGCGGCGCATTTTCGATGCTTGAACATACACGCTACTGTGGGGTGACGGCTATCGTCCCGTTTACTTTTTGGACCAGCAACTCCGCTGCTCTGTTATGCAGCTCCTTTGTCTTGGAAAATTCCAGATCAGCTTTGTTCTTATCGCCCATCGCTGTGTAAAGTCGTGCCAGACGGTAGTGCGCATCCGGTTCGCGAGGGTCAAGCTCTTCGGCCTTTAAAAAGGCTTCAAGAGCCTTCTGGTTTTGATTATGACTGGCATAGATGCTTCCAAGGTCAAAGTAAGCAAGTCGAATATTCGGTTCCAGTTGAAGTGCTTTATTCAGTAAGGTCTCTGACGCAGCATTGTCATTGTTGCGACGCTTGATATCACCGAGATAGGTATACGACTGGGCGTCAGCTGGATTGTTTTTGATCTCCAGTTCAAACTGTGGGGCTGCCCGCTCATAATCGTGCTTGGTGAAATAAAGGTATCCGAGTTCGAAATGGACATCAGGTTCACTCGGCGCAATGCGGGCGCCCGTTTCCAGTTCGGCAATCGCATCCGCGGAACGACCCATGCCATCCAGCGCTTGACCGAGAAGCATGTGGGCCTGAACGGAATCGGGATTCGTTGTCAGGATGGCTTTATATTCAGCCATTGCGCAGGGATACTGCGAGCTTCGCAAGCAGCTCTGCGCAAGGACACTATGTAATTCGAGATTCTCCGGCTGCGAATGTACTGCTGTCTGAAGGAAGGGAACTGCCTTTCCATAATCATGTAATCCAAAATAGCTCATGCCTAGTAAGAGGCCACTTCGGTCCTCCTTGGGATTCTCCTTGGCTGCTGTAGTAAGCGCGGGAACTGCTTCCGCGAAGTGCCCCTGTTTGAACTCAGCAAGACCTAGGTTGAAGGAAGCATCTGGCAGATGGGGATTCAATGCCAAAGCCTTTCGATACTCTGCGGCAGCCTCTGGCAGGTTTCCTTCCTGGGAGAGGACGATGCCCAGGCCAAGGTGCACAGAGGGATTTCCACTATGAGCTTGACTAAGCTTGCGCCATACGAGTTCTGCCTCGTGCAGCTTGCCTGCCTGTGTCAGCTCCACAGCATGTGCGATATCGCTTTGCTGTGCGGAGGCGCTCATCGGATATACGAGCAGCAGCGCGAGCCCACAAAGCGAGAGTGTGAACTGTCTCGCGCTTTTCACTCGCCGATAATTGGTAGGCAAAACTCTGATCATTGATATGTGTCTAGTCATTCAATGGAAATCGAGCCTCAATGCTATCTCGCATTGAGGCTCGATTGGATTGTATGTCGTTATTTGGGAAGGTTTGTAGTGCCGCTGATGTTGAAGTCAATCTCCGAATGATTCGGGGTCTCTGCGGGTTGAGAAGATCCCACGCTGAGATGGTACGTGCCGGGCAGAATGGTGCGCTGCCCTTGATCGTCGACACTCGAGAGCGCGCGCGGAGGAAGCTCCAGTGTGACCTCTCGGCTTTCGCCAGGATTGAGAGTTACTCGCTGAAAGCCTGCCAGTGAGTGGACAGGTCCATTCGGCTGCGGCGTTTTGAGATAAGCCTCGACAACTTCATCTCCTGTACGGGAGCTGTTGTTTGTCACAGTAACCGTGGCCGTGAGAGGCTGGCCCGCCTGCACCGATGCAGCGGATAGCTTCACAGCTCCGTAGCGAAAGCTTGAGTAACTCAGTCCGTATCCGAAGCCCCACAACGGTTTGCCAGTGTAGTAGCGATAGGTGCGTTCTTTCATAGAGTAATCCGTGAAAGGTGGCAGATCGCTTGTACTCGCATAGAAGGTGATAGGCAGTCGTCCAGCAGGATTATTTACTCCAGCTAACGTATGGGCGATTGCCGTGCCACCTTCTACGCCGGGATACCAGGCTTGCAGAATGGCTGCCGCGTGTTCCTTGGCCCATGAAAGTGCCAACGCGCTGCCACTCATGGAGATAACAATGACTGGCTTGCCGGTTGTCGCGACAGCTTCGAGCAGTCGTCGCTGTGACGCAGGAAGTTCGATGCTGGTGCGATCGCCGCCACTGAATCCCTCGATCTTGATCGACATCTCCTCGCCTTCAAGTTGTGGGGAGAGACCGACAAAGGCAAGCACGACATCGGAGTTTTTTGCCGCCGCGATGGCCTCATCGAGTTGAGCTTGCGGCGGTGCTTCCCACCTGAGAGTGACGCCTCCACCTGCTCGGTCACCGGAGTGGCTATACTCCAGTCGGAATGTGTGCGGCTTCGTATCGGTAAAAGTGACTTCGATCTTCGCGGGCTTTGATCCAGTCATTACGGGAGGTGCCGTAGGAGAGGCTCCCTTGGCAATCGTGAACGAGCCCATCTCCAACTTGCCGGCGTTCAGATCTCCCTCGGACAACACCTTGCCATCGAGTGAGAAGCGATACGCCTCTTTCGGAGAGTATGGAAAGTTCTGCCCTCCTTCGACGATGAAGGTGTACTTCCCTGCGGCGGGGGCACTTACATTGCCGGTCCAGCGGACGGAGTAGTTATGACTATGAACCTCTGGCGTGGGCACGTCATCGCGCCAGTCGTACTGGATCTCATGCTCGGTCTTTTCTGCAACGGGGTTGCCGGTCCAGTCTGGCGTGTCGAAGAACTCCGTTTGCAATCCAGAGCCGAAGACGGTACGAGGCACAGGAACGCTGAAGCCCTCTGCAAGCGTAGCTCCCTGTGCGTAGTGAATCGTTGCGCCAGGAAACTGCTTCGCAATACCATCGATGGGGGAGACGGGATTAAGTGCGGCCCCGTTATAGTTGCCCTCAAGTGAGGTCAAGAGATCGGCAGTGGGCCCAACGACGGCGATGCTGTGCAGGCTCTTCCGTAGCGGGAGTGCGCCGTTGTTTTTCAGTAGAACCATCGACTCTTCAGCCGCTTTGAGGGCAACCTCGCGATGCGGCTCCGAGGCATTTTCAGAGAATGGAATCGTATCGTAGGGGCTTGATCCCGGACCGCCTAGCAGACCGAGTTGATAGCGCGCGGTGTAGAGCCGTTCGGCGGAGCGCGTCAACAAGTCTTCGGAGACGACACCTTGGCGAACGGCATCGGCGAGTGTGTTGAAGCCAGGCGACCAGATGCTGCATGAAAGATCGGTACCGGCTTTGATTGAGATCGCCGCAGCGTGCAGTATGTCCGGAGCGTTATGGTGGCCATGCGTTACGTCGACGATGGCGGCACAATCGGAGACGACGAAGCCTTTGAAGCCCCACGCATCGCGCAGATGATCCTTGAGCAGCATCGTGTTTGCACATGCTCCGGTATCGTCGATTGCGTTGTAGGCGCACATCACAGACTTCACATGTCCATCGATAACGGTAGAGCGAAACGCAGGCAGGTAAGTCTCTTCAAGATCACGCGGGCTTACATCCACATTGAAGACATGGCGCAAAGATTCAGGGCCGCTATGGACGGCGAAGTGCTTGCTGGTGGCGACGGCCTTCGGATGATCAGGGTCATCACCCTGTACTCCGTGGATGAAGGCCACGCCCATATGGCCTGTCAGGAATGGATCTTCACCATAGGTCTCCTGGCCGCGGCCCCAGCGCGGATCGCGGAAGATATTGATATTCGGTGACCAGAAGGTGAGGCCGTAGAAGATGCGGTGGTTGCCCTCACGCTGAGCCTCGTTGTACTTCGCGCGTCCCTCGGTGGAGATGACATCGCCCATTCGCTGCACAATCGGAGGGTCCCAGGTGGCAGCCATACCGATTGCCTGTGGGAAGACGGTGGCGTGACCTGAGTTTGCAACTCCATGGAGCGCCTCGCTCCAGGTCTGATAGTCCGGGACTCCGAGACGAGGAATCGCAGTCGCCCAGTCTTCGAGCTGCGCAGCTTTCTCATCGAGCGTCATGCGGGACACGATATCGTGGGCGCGAGTTGCAGCCGGAAGGGATGAATCCAGATATGCCGGCTTTGTTTGGGCTAAGGAAGAGATGGTAGTGAATGCCAAAATCGCAATACTAAAACGCTTCATTGCAGCTCCTAAGATCAGGAGAAGCATACAAGATTGAAGATAGCGTTGTAAGCGGAATTTGAAATAATTTGTACTGCTTCTAACCGTTAGGCGAGGCACACTTTCGCGAACTGGAGCCATTGCTTCATGCCCGATCAGCTTCGGGCCGACGATGATCGAATCCGGATAGGTGTTCGTCGGATTCTGAATGGATTTGAGCAGGAGTTAGGCTGCTGTCTCTTATTGGTTTGAGTTGCTATTGAACCGTAGAGAGGCTAGGCGCGTGATAGACCTCACTGCTTATGTTGTCGAAACCGATGGCAGAAATATTCCCTGCGCGTTGAAGCCCGACATCGACTGCAACAAGATTGCCGAAGAAAAAAGATAGTCGCACAACGAGTGGTTTGTGAATATGCAGATGGTTGAGCGAAAGTGGTCAGAAGCTCGTTTGTATATACATTGCCGCGTTCAGGCTAAATCTTCGGCCAAGTATAAGTTTTTTAAAAATTGCGATAAAGTGGTTTCATCGCGATTAAAAAAAGAGTGATTCTTTCACTCTCATCTCTGGCTTGCGGGTTTTCCGCGATGTCCCGGAAGTCTCTCTACCTGTCGTTTCCTCTCACGATGTTGCAGGATTGCTTTTCGCAGTTTCCAACAGTGTTTGAACTTCTTACGGTCAAGGTGATTTATATCTATGGGGATTTCCAGGCGCAATTTTCTAATGCGAGTCGGGCAGGCTGGTGGATACAGCGCTGCGTTTGCAACCATGCAGTCCTTGGGGCTGATGCCGATGAAGGGCGAGCAGGTACGGCCGATTGAGGCGCCTGCGGGCGTGGGAAAAGGCACAAAGGTTGTCGTGCTGGGCGCCGGGATTGGCGGTCTTGTCTCTGCTTATGAGTTGAAGAAGCTGGGTTATGACGTGACTCTGTTCGAAGCGAGGGAGCGCCCAGGCGGCCGCAACTGGACTGGTCGCAAGGGAACGAAGGTGAAGTTCGTCGATGGGACCGAGCAGACGATCACATGGGAAGAAGGGAACTACCAGAATCTCGGCCCAGCTCGACTGCCGAGCACGCATTGGACCATGCTCGGTTATGCGCGTGAACTGAAGGTTCCACTCGAGGTGGAGATCAACACCTCGCGTTCGACCTTGTTGCAGAACGACAAAGCGAACGGTGGCACGCCGATCGTGCAGCGCGAAGCGATCAACGATACGCGCGGCCATGTATCGGAGCTGCTCTCGAAGTGTATTGCTCAGGGCGCCCTGGATGCGGAGGTCACGAAAGAGGACCGAGACCGCATGGCGGCGTTCCTGAAGGTCTACGGACCTCTGGATAATACAGGCAAGTATGTGGGCTCCGATCGCGCAGGCTTGAAAGTTGCTCCTGGAGCGGGGACGCAGGTTCCGGTGGTCGACGTTCCGCTCGACATGCATATGCTGTTGGATGAAAACCTCTGGAGTGGACTGTTGTACGAAGAAGCGTGGGACTGGCAAGCAACGATGATGCAGCCAGTTGGTGGCATGGATCGCATTCCATTTGCATTTGCGGAAGCCCTGGGGCCGGTGGTCCAGTACAACTCGCCGGTGACGGAGATTCGAAAGACCGCTAAGGGCGTCCGGATTGGGTATACACAGCATGGAGCCGCCAAGCAGATTGAAGCAGCTTATTGCGTGTGCGCCATGCCGTTCTCGATGATCAAAAAGATACCGCACGATCTGTCGCCTGAATTTGCCAAGGTGATCGACGAGAGCACGATGGCAGGCAGCTATAAGATTCCCTGGGAATCACGGCGCTTCTGGGAACAGGATTACAACATCTATGGCGGACTGTCGTTCGCTGCGCAGGGACCGAGTCCGGTCTGGTATCCGAGTTCTCGTCTGATGCATCCGACAGGGATCGTGGTGTCGGGATACATGGAGGAGGCTTCTGATCCGGCGTTTCTGAAGATGACCATGGAACAAAAGTTTGCAGCAAGCCGCGCGACGATCGAGAAGCTTCATCCTGGGCACGGGAAGGAGCTGATGAACCCCGTCTTCTGCGGATGGAAGCATGTGGAATGGAATGAGGGCTCGTGGATTCGGAGCTACGGCGGCGGACCAAGCGGCTACGACACGGTGATCCAGGCAGATGGCCCTATCTACTTTGCAGGCGATACGATTAGCCACATCGTAGGCTGGCAGGAAGGTGCAGCTCTGAGTGCTCGTCGTGCAGTAGGGATGATTAGCGACAAGGTTAAGACGGCGAAAGTGGCTGTACCGGCGAATGCTGTTTCTGCTTAAATTTATTATGTAACTAAAATAGTTACTTTATTTCCTTGATCTTTCAACCGGAATGGAGAATTTGAATGAAGCGGATTTGGATGGCAGTAGCAGTAACGATGCTAGCAGGCGCGTTGCAGGCACAAGTTGTGGTGAAGCATATCCAGTCGGAGAAATCGCCGATCGCAACCGGTGTCTGGGCGGGTGATACTTACTATCTGAGCGGACAGCTTGCTTCGCCAGTTACGCCAGCAGATGCGGCGAAGGGCACGCCTGCTGAGTACGGAGACACGAAGACGCAGGCGGCAAGCGTCTTTGCGAAGATCCAGGCAGCTTTGAAGGAGCAGGGCCTGGACACAAAAGATGTAGTGAAGATGACCGTGTTTCTGGGACCGGACCCGAAGACGGGCAAGCTGGACTTCGCAGGGATGCAGTCGGAGTACGTGAAATTCTTCGGAACCGCGGACCAGCCAAATAAGCCAGCTCGCTCAGCGTTTCAGGTTGCGGCTCTCGCGGCACCCTGGGCGTTGCTGGAGATTGAAGTGATCGCAGTAAAGAGCAAGTAGTCGTTTCGAAAGCAAGAATAAGAGGCTCCCCAGGGAGCCTCTTATTGATTCTCTGACGCTACTTTGCGGTGGCAATAGTGGTCTCGATGGCCGTAGTGGATTTGAGTTCGCGGGCACGCTGTTCCACAGCTCGCATGACACGGAGAAGATTGCCGCCATAGATCTTTTTTATATCCGAAGCGGTATACCCTTTTTCGAGCAGAGCGCGGGTCAGGGCAGGGAATTTATCGTAGGAACCAAGTTCAGCAGGAACGCAACCTACGCCGTCAAAATCAGTGCCGATGCCGACGTGATCAATACCGGCAATCTTCACCGCATGGTCGATCTGGGCGACGACATCAACAAGAGTGGCGGGCGGAATCTTCGCGTTAGCTTCTGCTTCGAGCTTGTCCATGGCTGCTTCGCGGGCAACGGGGTCTTCGATCTTCATCGCTTCGTGAAAGCGTGGGCGGAGCTCGACCATGATGGGCTTGGAGACATCGGAGTAGCGTTGCGAAAGGTAGGCGCAGTCGAAGTTGATCTGCACCGTGCCACCTTTGGCTGCAAGCGCTTTGAGCATGTCGTCCGTCATGTTGCGGGTATTGTCGGACACAGCGCGGCAGCTCGAGTGTGAGGCGATAATAGGTGCGGTCGACACTTCGAGTGCGTCATAAAAGGTTTTGTCAGCGGTGTGAGAGATGTCAACCATCATGCCGAGACGATTCATCTCGCGGACAACATCCTTCCCAAAGGGAGTAAGGCCATTGTGATGGACCACCGTAGTATCGCTAAAATCACCCTGTGAGTCAGCCCAGCTATTGGTGTTGAAGTGGGTGAGCGTCATGTAGCGTATGCCGAGAGCATAGTAATCGCGCAGCAGGCGCAGCGAGTCCTCGATTGCGTGGCCACCTTCTATTCCCATGAGAGCCGCTATCTTATGCTGCTTGTGTGCGCGGACGATATCATCCGCTGTGGTGGCAAACACGAACTCGTTGGGATGCGCGGCGATGACATCGGTGCGGACGGTATCGATCATCTGTAGAGTACGATTCGCGGAGTGGTTGTCCTTAACGTAGGAGGCGTCGACGAAAACAGCAAAAAACTCTGCGCCAAGAAATCCTTTCATGCGCGGAAGATCTGTTTGGCCACTTTTGTTTGCTGTAGCGATATCATAGCCGTCGACTGTCTTCGAGGGAACGTCATCGTGGGTGTCAATCAGGATGGCCTCGCGCGTAATGCGGGCGACCTCAGCGTCTGTGACCGGTTTGGAGCGGGGGCTTTGCGCAGCGAGGGGCAATACAGATAGAACGCTCAGGGTCCCAAGGGTACGAATGAAAGATGACACGAGATTTCCTTTCCTGGAAAGCTTTCTAAAAGAATAAGGCCCCGGCAGGAAATCTGCCGGGGCCGGTGTGTTTCAGATGACTAGGAGAGTTGAGGGAAGGCAATATTGGCAAGAGGATCGTGGCCCGACGCTGTGGTCGGTGGTGCGTCCATGACCTCCTTGAAGGCCGTTTTGAACTTCGCCATCTCGGCAGGTGTGCCGACGCTGACGCGAACAACGTTCGGCCAGATGGGCCACGTTCGGCCGATGAAGACGTTCTTTTCACGCATGGCCGCGATGACCTGCTGGCCGTTGCGGCCGGTGTCGATCATGAAGCAGTTGGAGTGTGATGGGATGTACTTGTAGTTGTTTGCCTTCAGGAACTCGAAGGTGTCGTTGCGCGTATCAGCAATAATTTTACGGCGTATCGGGACGAGTTCCGGATCGAGCAGGCTGACGTTAGCCGCAGCGGATCCAGTGATGGGCATCGCGTTTTGGCCAAAGGGCTGGAGCTTGGCGAGTAGGTCGGGACGTCCCACCGCGAAGCCGCAACGGATACCAGCCATGCCATATACCTTCGAGAAGGTGCGCAGCACAATGAGATCCTTGTCAGCGGCAACAAGGTCAAGCACATTCGGCGCATCTGAAAGATGAATGTACGCTTCGTCGACCAGGAGAATCGAGCCCTTGGGCTTGTTCTCGAGAGCGTAGATAATATCCTCTTTTGTCGTGAGGGTCCCCGTGGGATTGTTCGGGTTGCAGATGTAGATCACGCCGGCGTTCGGATCTGCGGCAACCATCGCTTTCACATCGTGGGAGTAGTCAGCCTTGAGAGGAATCTTGGAGATCTTCGCCTTGGCAATCATTGCGGCGCGCATTCCTGCTTCATAAGAGGGATCGGCAGTGACAAAGCCGCGGGTAGGCGAGGTGAAGGCGAGAACGGTGAAGTGTAGTGGTTCAGAAGAGCCGGCGTAGACGGAGATGTAGTCCTCTTTCAATCCGTTCTGCTTGGCAAAGGTAGTTGTAAGTTTGGCGGTCTCGCCGTCGATGTCGTAACGGCCGCCCTTATGTGCGATGGCTGCGATGGCTTCGCAGGCCGCTGTACATGGGCCCAGAGGGTTTTCGTTCGCATTGATGAGCACTGCATCGGCTGGCATAGCGGGCCGGGTACGGCGCGCCGTGGCTGCGGCCGGAGCGGATTGGAGAGCCGCATAGGCAAAGTGTGCTTCCGTGAAAATGGGCATGGAAGCAGCGACGCCTGCCAGGCGCATGAAAGAGCGACGAGAGACGGCGCTGGCGATCTTCGAAGATTGCATGGTGAGAAGCTCCTATGGCGATACGAAAGGTATGAATCGAATACAACTTGGACGTAGGCGCGTAAAGATAGCGATATAGATTTATTCGGGGAACAGTGGCTTTACTCTACCTCAATTTGTCGAATGGGGAAATTCAATTTTTCTTTCAGTGCAGGCTCTTTAAAAAAATAATCAAATAAGGAAATGAGCTAAGTCGTATGAGTTTCCGGTTGACACCATGTTCATCCTTAGCTAACCTCAAATTCATTACTAAACAAGCAATTACTCTCGTAAATGAGCTTCGCAACATCAGCGGCTCTTAACCAGAAGTGTATTTAGATCTTCCCGTAGTTGCTGTTTTGCAGTATGCCCAGCCTTTTTTGATGTCATGGACATCTCGTAGACTTAGCGATTCGCTTTAACTTCGGCAGGAATTGTCGGAAGGCGGAATCTAAAGTAAGCAGCTTCAAAAACAGATTTTTCACTGAAATTGAGTTAGCCGAAGGTGAAGTGTATCTGCCTGTCGACATGGTAAGCGCTATGCCGACCTAGGCCAGATCTGTCTCTCCGGTAAATAGCATTCGTAAATTCTCACCCGATGCCTGCATTCCACACAGCAGGTACGTGGATAAGAGTGTCTCTGCAATCGTAACGATGTTTCAACTTCCGGAGGGTTCAAAATAGTGTTCTTGACGAATAAGAAGCTTTGCAGCTTGCTCATGTTAGTTGTACTGATCGCGATGGTTTCCACGATGAAAGCCCAGTCGAACTATGGCGCCGTCCGTGGAATTGTTGCTGATGCGCAAGGCGCAATAATTGCCAAGGCACAGGTGAGCCTGACCTCCGAGGCGACGCACATCACGCGTACGACGATCAGCAATGCCGCAGGCGAATATTCTTTCAGCGCAGTTGATCCAGGAACATACACCGTGACGTCCGTGGCTGACGGTTTCAGTCAGTTGACCCACAAGGGCATCGTGGTGGATTCAGGAAATACCATCCCTGTGGATATGACACTGACAATCGGCTCTTCCAGTCAGACTGTTGAAGTGACAGCGTCTGAGCCGATCGTCAATAGCGGTACATCCTACAACGGCCAGCTTATCGATTCGCAGAAGCTACAGAACCTACCCAATCCAGGCCGTAACCCTTTTCTTTTTTCCAAGCTCGATAACAGTGTGACTCCCGTTGGCGATCCCCGTTTTGTGCGCTTCCAGGATCAGAGCGGCTCTTCGACGATCTCCATCGCTGGAGCGCCACTGAGTTCCAATAACTATTCGGTCGATGGTATTCCGATTACGGACTTCAGCAATCGTGCTGTCATTATTCCTTCGATCGAAGCAGTACAGGAAGTCAAGATTCAGGCAAACACGTATGACGCGGAGATTGGTCGCACGAGTGGCGGCATGTTCAACACCACACTTCATTCTGGATCGAGCACTTTGCATGGCGTACTGCAAGGGGAGACACGGCAGACGAACTGGGGTGCCAACCTCTTCTTTAATAACCGAACTCCATATACCTCGAATGGCGTAACGCAACCGACGACACCTCGTGGCGCGGCCACATTTTATAGCTATGTTGGCGCGATCGGCGGCCCGGTCCCGCTCCCTCATATTCTCGGAGGTAAAGACAAGACCTTCTTCTGGTTGACGGAAGAGGGCTATCGGCAGCGTTCACCACTCACCTCGGCTGTGTCCTTCGCGGTTCCTACAGTGGCTGAGCGCGGTGGCAACTTCTCCGACCTTGGTGGCATCACCGACGCCAACGGAAACTGCATTTCGGGACGCTGCATCTTCGATCCGACAACCAGTACGACAGTCACGAACTCTGCGGGTAAGCAGGTTGTCCAACGCAAGGCCTTTGTCAATGGGATCATTCCGACAAACCAGATTAGCGTCGTCGGCCAGGGACTTATCAACGCATATCCCACACCGAATACCTCGAATTCAGGTTACGGTATCGCGAACTTCAATGGTGGTGATACTCTCGGCGACCGAGCGGATGAATTCGTAGGAAAGCTCGATCATGAGTTCGGCAGCAAGTGGGCCGCGGATTTCTACTATATGCACTATGGCAGTAAGGAGCCAGGCGGCAATGCGTTGACGACCCAGGCAGGCAGCTCCTCTTCGTATCTTCTTTATCGGAAGGTCGATGCGGTTGGTATTCAGAACACGATCACCTTGAACCCTACGACGATTCTCACGGTCGGCTTCGGATTCAATCGCTTCCCCAACAACACGCTGGACATCAGCCAGGGCTTCGACCAGACAACGCTTGGTCTCCCCACATCCTACGTGAGCGCATTGAAGAAGACCGGCTTCCCGGCGATCACCACCTCGAGCGCGACGAACCTGGCGTATGAGGGAACCTCTAACTCGGGTCCCGCAGCCTACTTCTCCCGTAACTTCGTAACCGGTATAGCCAAGAGTCTCGGAAAGCACAGCGTAAAAGCTGGCTATGTCTTTCGTGCTATCAGTTTGACCTACACCAGCTTGTCGAATGCAAGCGGTACATACGCCTTCGACACAACCTTTACCTCGGCTGATAACTCGTCAACGTCAACCGGCGATGATGCTGCCAGCATGCTGCTTGGTTATCCTACCTCCGGCTCCGTCAGCATCCCGTCGAGGCTGGCGATCACCACGCAGTATCACGCTGGTTATCTTCAGGACGACTGGCGCGTTTTGCCCAAGCTCACCCTGAATCTCGGCTTCCGTTATGAGTATGAGCCCGGCATTCACGAGCGAAGCAATCACTACTCCGTAGGCTTCGATCGAACGGTAACGAATCCGCTAACGGCAACCTCAGGCGTGCAGACCCTTGGTGGCGTTGAGTTTGCAGGACAGAACGGGTATCCGACGAAGACCGGCGATATGGGTAGTAAGTATTCGCCACGCGGCGGCTTTGCCTACGAGCTCACTCCTGGCACCGTCATTCGCGGAGGCTATGGCATCTTCTTCCTCCCACTCGTCTACAGTAACTCTGCCGCCCTGGCACCTGGATTTGTTGCAACGAACAGCTACGTTGCAACAAACGGTGGCGGCTTGCCAGCCAACAGCATCAACAATCCTTTCCCGAATGGTCTTGCTGGACCAACCGGAAGCGCATCCGGCTACCTGACCGGCGTCGGCAGTTCACTCTCTGTAATCGACCAGGGCCGTCGGGCACCACGCTTCGATTCCTACTCCGCCGATCTTCAACAGCAATTCCCATTCGGCATCGCCTTCAAGCTCGGTTACGTCGGCGGCCATGGACGCAATCTCTCGAACAGTCTCGACATCAATCAGCTTAGCGACGCCAACCTCGCCTTGGGCGCGGGAGTTCTGAACGCCTCCGTCACCAATCCTTACTACCAGAAGGGTGGCAAAGGAGCGATCGGCGGCAAAACGGTCAGCCAGTACCAGCTGCTTCGTCCCTTCCCCGCCTTCACGACGATCACCGATCTGGTAAGCGATGGAAAGTCGCGATACAACGCATTGGATGTGAAGCTCCAGAAGCAGTTCGACAAGGGGCTTACCGTTCTTGCAGCGTATACCTGGTCCTCTAACTGGGATAATGCATGGGGTGCCACCAGCACGCTCAATCCCAACAACAATGGCCCGCAGGATATCTACAATCTCGCTCCCGAGTACTCGCGGGCGATCAACGATATCCCGCATCGCTTCACCTTGGCGACGACCTACGAGCTGCCCTTCGGCAGCGGGAAGACGTTCTTCGGCGGCGCCGGACGACTGGTCAATCTTGCTGTCGGTGGATGGAAGTTCAACGACATCACGATCGTTCAGAGCGGTTCGCCGCTTCCGATCACCCAGGCAAACAACAACTCGTCGTACGGTCAGTCGGCTCAGCGGCCAACGATTGTGGCGGGGGTAACCCCTTGCAAGACGGGCTCGCCAGAGAGCAGACTCGGTGCCTACTTCAACGCGGCGGCCTTTGTCTCCACTCCGCAGGGCAGCTATGGCAACTCGCCCAGAACGGTTCCTTGCTACGGGCCCGGTTACCTGAACTCGGATCTTTCGCTCAACAAAGACTTCACAGTAACGCAGCGCGTCCACATCGAGTTCCGTGCTGAAGCTCTCAATGCGTTCAACACGCCGGAGTTCAATGCTCCAAGCATTGCCATCAATGCCACATCCACCACAGCGAACTCGGCAAGCGTCGGAGCTATCGGCGCATCGCAGGGAACGCTGGGCTTCCCCAGGCTCATTCAACTGGGTGGTCGGTTGACGTTCTAAAGAAGACTGGAAGAGAATGGCCCCGCTGCTTAAATGTAGCGGGGCCATTTTTTCTTTGCCAAAGAAATGGTCGAATCTGTAGGGTGATCAGCACAGAGCGCGCAAGAGTGGGCTCAGATCAAACAAACGGAGCGGATGGCCCTCAATCGGCATCTTTCGGAGAATAAATGGACAAGGCAACGTGTGACATTGGCTTGATTGGTCTGGCGGTGATGGGTCAGAACCTGGTGCTGAACATGAACGACCACGGATATAAGGTAGCGGTGTTCAACCGCACCGTGTCGAAGGTCGATGAGTTTCTGAACGACGAAGCGAAGGGGACGCAGATCGTCGGAGCTCATTCGATCGAAGAGTTGGTCGCGCAACTGAAGACTCCGCGCCGCGTAATGCTGATGGTCAAAGCCGGAGATGTCACGGATCAGACAATCGACCATGTCTTGCCGTACCTCGAGAAGGGCGACATTCTTATCGACGGCGGCAACTCGCTCTTCACCGACACGAACCGGCGAACGAAGGCTCTCGCCGACAAAGGCATCCTCTTTATCGGCACCGGAGTCTCCGGCGGCGAAGAAGGAGCGCGCTTCGGGCCATCGATTATGCCGGGAGGCAGTCCCGAGGCGTGGCCGCACGTGAAGGAGATCTTCCAGGCCATCTCCGCTAAGGTGGAGGACGGAACCCCCTGCTGCGACTGGGTCGGTGAAAACGGCGCCGGGCACTATGTCAAGATGGTCCACAACGGCATTGAGTATGGCGATATCCAACTTATCTGCGAGGCTTATCAGCTCCTCAAGGATGGGCTTGGCCTATCCGCCGATGAGTTCGCCAAGATCTTCACCGAATGGAATAAGGGCGAGCTGGATAGCTATCTTATTGAGATTTCGGCCACCATCTTCGGCAAGAAGGACGATGACGGCACACCTATCGTCGACAAGATCCTCGACACCGCAGGCCAAAAGGGCACCGGCAAATGGACCGCCATCTCGGCGCTCGACCTCGGTATGCCCGTCACGCTTATCGGCGAGAGTGTCTTCGCCCGTTGCCTGTCCGCCCTCAAGGACGAGCGCGTGCAGGCTTCGAAGTTCCTCGAAGGACCAAAGAAGGCGCTTACCGTCTCCGAGAAGGAAGCCTTCATCGAAGATGTTCGCCGCGCTCTCTACTGCTCGAAGATGATCAGTTACGCTCAGGGCTACATGCTGCTCCGCGAAGCCGCGAAGTCCGAGGGCTGGAACCTGAACATGGGCGGCATCGCGCTCATGTGGCGTGGTGGCTGCATCATCCGCAGCGCCTTCCTCGGCAATATCAAGGCGGCGTACGACAAGAACCCAAAACTGCTTAACCTATTAATGGACGACTTCTTCTCCAGCGCACTGAACAAGTATCAGGCGAACTGGCGCAAGGCTATCATCCACGCCATCGAGATCGGTGTACCGATGCCGGCATTCTCGACTGCGCTCTCCTTCTACGACGGTTACCGTACCGCCCGGCTTCCCGCCAACCTGCTCCAGGCGCAGCGAGATTTCTTTGGTGCGCATACCTACGAGCGCATCGACAAGCCCCGCGGCGAATTCTTCCATACCAACTGGACGGGTCGCGGAGGACGCGTTTCTTCCTCCACCTACAACGCATAATCAACGATCATGCAGCACGAAAAATGGCCGGAGGCGAAAATGCCTCCGACCCTCTGTCCTCCGCCCGCCCGAAGCCGCGTCAGGACCGGATAATGAGAATTGCGTTGTAAAGGTAGATTCCGACGATGCTGGCGCTCATAATTCCGGTCGCCGTGCCGATAAAGGTCACCAGCGGTTGGAGTCGCCCGACCTTATAGATAATTTCGGTCTGGGTCCTTTCACCGGACTCGTCATGTCCGTCGAGGAAGAGTTTTTCATCCTCATACCGGGTGAGTCTGCTGCGATAGACCATAAGGCTGAGAAACAGGAAACCGGAAACCATCCATGCAACATAAAGAAGCGAAAGAACTGTCATGGCATAACTCCTAAAGAAGGAAAAGCTGTTCAAAAGCCAAACCCTAAATCAGCCAGAATGGCTGTGCCACTCAGACTGAAGAGAAGTTATACCTTCGTTATCAAGGGTGTAAGTTTTTAATGATGCTAGTTACCAAAGGGTAAAATTTATTGCATTTATCTCCCCTAAGGTGGCATCGAGCCACTGTTTTTCCGGATTGACGTAAGGTTACTTGGTGTTTCGCCTCATCAGACTATTAAAGTCCTTGCTGAATCCTCTCGACGCTTCCAGCATCTGTAACTAGAGTTCGAAAGCGCCTGTTGCTGTCTGGCTTGTGGGCGCTTACACTAAATCAGTAGAGATTTTCAAGGAGATGTGCCCATGTCCACCGCAACTGTTACGCCAACCGCAGAAGTTGTTACCGCGACCCCTGCCTCCACGACTCCCGTGACGCTGACGCCGGCTGCAATCGTGAAGGTTAAGGAGATCATGGCGACACAGGACCCGATTCCGGCCGGTCTGCGCATCGGTGTGGTCGGCGGCGGATGCTCCGGTTTCCAGTACTCGATGTCGTTCGAGAACCAGAGCGGCATGATGGACAAGGTGTACAAGTTCGAAGACCTAAAGGTCTTTGTCGACGCGACCTCCGCCATGTACCTCAGCAACTGCACCGTAGACTACGTCGAGACTCTCGAGGCTGCTGGCTTCAAGTTCGAAAATGCCGCTGTGAAGAGCACCTGCGGGTGCGGATCATCCTTTAGTGTCTAAGACATAGCGATAGCTGCTCCTTCAAATTCAAAACGCCCTGCTCTTCCAAAGAGTAGGGCGTTTTCATGTCTGAGCGAACCGGCGGCCCGAACGTCTAAGATGGACGGAGAACCACACAGAGTGAACCTGGCAGGCGATCTAAAAATCTATGGCTGAATTTGTTATCAAGCTTGCGGATGAGCGCGGGAGGGTCCAGGAGCAGACCCACGCCGCCGCAACTGCCGAGGAGCTGCGCGCGCGCTTTGTGCAGGCGGGTTACTACGTCTATTCGGTCAAATCGCGGGGCGCTCTAGGGGGCGGCGGAAAAAAAAAGGTTAAACTCGAGACCTTTCTCATCTTCAATCAGCAGTTTCTCACCCTCATCCGGGCCGGCCTGCCTATTCTGGGATCGCTGGAACTGTTGGCACGTCGACAGAAGATGCCGGATTTCCGCGTGCAATTGGAAGACGTCGGCTCGCGGGTCAAGACAGGTGAGTCGATCTCGTCGGCCTTCGAGGCTCAAGGCGGTTTTCCAATCGTCTATACGACAACGCTGCTGGCCGGCGAGCGGTCGGGCAATCTCGAAGAGGTGCTACAGCGCTTCCTGGACTTCCAGCGCGTCTCGCTCACCTTCCGCAAAAAGCTCAAGGCCAGTCTGATCTATCCGGCTCTCCTGATTGTCATGGTCATCGCCCTCTTCATCTTCCTCATCACATTCGTCGTACCCCGCTTCGCGCAGCTCTATGATCAGTTGGGGACAAAACTGCCCGGTCTAACAGTCTTTCTGCTCGACCTCGGCCGATATGCCCAGAAAGACGGCATCTACGTCGGCATTGTTGCCGCGATCGTGGGATACTTGCTGTTTCGCTGGGCCAAGACCGAAGGCGGCGCAACCACGATTGATCGCATCCGCATCAGCCTGCCCATCTTCGGCAACGTCTGGTTGAAATACCAGGTTGGCCTCTTCTCGAGAACTCTGTCTACCCTGCTGACAGGTGGCCTTCCCTTGGTCCCCTCGCTTGAAACCGCCGCCCGGTCGATCGACTCGAAGCAGATCAGCAATGCGGTCTATCGCTCAGTCGAGACGGTCCGCGAGGGCAAAGGGCTCTCAGTCAGCCTCCAAGCGACCAAGATCTTCCCGGAGCTGGCAATCGAGATGATCGAGGTTGGCGAGTCGACCGGTGCTCTCCCGCAGATGCTCAACTCCGTCGCCGAGTTCTTCGAAGAAGACGTACAGACCAACCTGACCGCCGCGATGAGCCTGATCGAACCGCTCATCCTGATCGTCATGGGAGGCGTTGTAGTGACTATCTTGATCGCGCTCTACCTGCCGATCTTCAGTTTGAGCGCAGGTGGAGCTTCGCAATAATATGACCATGGTATGATGACCATGGTTGAGGTGTGTCAATGAGGACAATGGCGGCGGCAAAGTTCAAGGCAACCTGTCTCGCGGTGATGGACGAAGTGGAGAAAAAGCGGGAGCCGGTCGTGATCACGAAGAACGGCAAGCCGGTAGCGAAGCTGGTGCCCATCGCAACCGCGACCGATCCCATCTTCGGCTTTATGCGCGGAAAGGGTGTCATCGTTGGAGATATTGTGACCCCAGTTGCACCCCTTGAAGATTGGGATGCCCTGAAGTGATTTTGCTCGATACGCACATTGTCTCCTGGCTCGCATTCGAGCCAGAAAATATATCGAAAAAGGCAGCAGAGGTCATCGCTCAGGCTCGTCTGGTGGGCGATGGTCTCGGCATCGCCGACATGACGCTCTGGGAGTTGGCTATGATGGTCTCGCGGGGGCGCATTCAGCCGACGGTCCCGCTCGAATCGTTCCTGCGGGAGATTGAAGCGAATTTCATCGTATTTCCAGTATCTGCATCGATTGCAGCAAGATCGATGCAGTTCACCGCCGCGTATCCGAGTGATCCAATGGACAGGGTGATCGGAGCGACAGCTTTGGTCCAGGGGATGTCTCTAGTGACCGCCGACAGGAAGATTCAGGCGTCGAAGGAAGTTCCGTTCATCTGGTAGCAGGTGCTGTAACGAGTTGGACGAAGAGGAGTCTTACAAGCATGGCAAACGTTCCGCTGGCGATACCGCTGAGTGAGATGGGCATGGACGAGGTGGAACGCGCACAGCAGTTAGCGCGCCGCTACCACGCGGAGTTTGTCGATCTGAAGAACTTCAAGATCCAGCATGAGCTCTTCAAATCCGTCCCCGTGGACATGATGTTCCGGTACAACTTCGTGCCGCTGGAGCAGGCAGAGGGCCGACTCGCCATCGCCGTCAGCGATCCCTCAAAGCTCATGGTACTCGACGAGATCTCCGGGCTGCTCGGCCAACGGCTCGTCACCCGCGTTGCCACGCTCTCGCAGATCACCGATCTCCTCAAAAAAACCGAGCAGTCCCAGCGTGTGCTCGACGAAGCCAGCGAGGGCCTCGCCTTCGACGTGCTCTCAAGCGAGGACAACGCCGACGAGAACATCTCCATCGAGCGTCTCACCGGCGAGGACGACATCTCGCCGATCATCCGCCTCGTCGATACCACCATCTTTACTGCACTCGAGCGTCGCGCCTCTGATATCCACCTCGAGACCTTCGACGACTGCCTACTGGTCAAGTACCGCATCGACGGCGTACTCCAGCAGGCCATGGCCCCTATCGCTCGCGAGCATCACCAGACCATTCTCTCCCGCATCAAGGTCATGAGCGAGCTGGACATCGCAGAACGCCGCGTCCCCCAAGACGGACGTTTCCGCGTCCGCTACAAGGGCCGCCTCATCGACTTCCGCGTCTCCATTATGCCCACCGTGCATGGCGAAAACGCCGTCCTCCGCGTCCTCGACAAGGAGTCGATGTCGGAGAAATTTACGAAACTTTCACTCGATGTCGTAGGCTTCGCAGAGAAAGACCTCACCCGCTTCCGCCGCTATATTAAGGAGCCCTACGGCATGGTGCTTGTAACCGGGCCCACCGGCTCCGGCAAGACCACGACTCTCTATGCCGCACTCAACGAGATCAAGTCCGAAGAGGATAAGATCATCACCATCGAAGACCCGGTAGAGTACCAAATTCGGGGCATCACGCAGATCCCGGTCAACGAAAAAAAGGGCCTCACCTTTGCACGAGGTCTTCGCTCCATCCTCCGTCACGACCCCGACAAGATCCTCGTCGGAGAAATCCGTGACGCCGAGACCGCGCAGATCGCCATCAACTCCGCGCTCACCGGACACCTCGTCTTCACCACCGTCCACGCCAACAACGTGGTGGACGTGCTCGGCCGCTTCCTTAATATGGGCGTCGAGCCCTACAACTTCGTCTCTGCGCTCAACTGCATCCTTGCTCAGCGTCTCGTCCGTACCGTCTGCGAGTTCTGCGTCCGCGAGGTCCACTATACCGACACCGAGCTCGAGATCAATGGCCTCGACCCTGCCGAGTGGCAGGGCTTCGCCTTCCGCGAGGGGCCCGGCTGCATGGAGTGCGGCGGAACTGGCTTTCGCGGCCGCTCCGCCATCCACGAGCTGCTCGAGCTCGACGACGAGATCCGCGAGATGCTGCTCGCTAAAAAGCCCGGCAGCGAGATTCGCAAGAAAGCAAAGGACAAAGGGATGGCTTTCCTACGCGACTCCGCCATCGACCGCGTCCGCGAGGGAGTCACCACACTCAAAGAGATCAACAAGGTCACGTTTATCGAGGCAGGACGATAGCAACGGGGGATCGGTCGATAGATGATGAGTAAGCGAAGTAATCTGCAACAGGTAAGCTAGGACGGAATGGAATTTTTACCGAAGACATTGGGGACGCGGCCAAGGCTCGCAGTCGAGATCCGCGCCGAGGGCATCGTAGCCGCTCGCGCTGAAGACTCTGCGGCGCTGCTCGTCGCCATCTCTCGCTCTCCTCTGCATGAGGGAGCGCTTGCCCCTGGACTGAAGCCGGGAAACATCGTCGACCGCTCCGCCATCGTCACGGGAATCCGCAAGGTATTGGATGCCGTCGCCGACAAATCAAAGGGCGGACAAGTTACCCTCATCGTTCCCGATGCAGCCGTTCGAGTCTTATTGCTGGACTTCGATTCGCTGCCGAGTAAAACAGTTGAGGCGCTCCCCGTGGTGCGCTTCCGCTTGAAAAAGCTGCTTCCGTTTGAATCTGAGGACGCTGCCGTCAGCTATCAGATCATGTCGACAAGCAAAAACCTCGTCCGCGTCGTCGCCGTCGCCATGCCACGCGAGGTCCTGTCGGAGTATGAAGCAACCGTCCGCGAGGCAGGCTTCGAGCCCGGAGCCGTGCTCCCCAGCACGTTGGCCACCGTTGCCGGACTGGATGTCTCGGACACTGCAACATTGGTTGTAAATGCCGGTCCCAAGGGCGTCACCACAGCGATCGTGCAGGGTGGCGTGCTGCTGTTGCACCGCTCGGTCGATATGACCACGGAGGAGCCCTACGTAGAGCCCGAAGTTTCGTTGCCCCTGGTGGACCGCGAGAGCTCTATCGAAGAGTGGTCCCGGCAGGAGCCGGTCGCTATCGGCGTTACCGCTCAGGCCGCGGCAGCTCGGGAGGCGATGATGGCCGAGCCAAGCGCCGTACTCGAAGGCGTCCGCGAAGAGCTGCGCGAGCTCGCCCGCACCTCCGGCTCCCGTGAGGTTACACAAGCGGTTAGCGTTGCCGCGGCCTACTTCGAGGACACCCTCGGTCTGCCCCCCGGCATTATCCTCTCCGCCGGTCCTACCGGAGCCGATCGCCTCGGCTCCATGCTGCGGGACGCCGATTTCGGCGGTCCGGAGCTCCGGGTCCGCGAACTAGTCGAAACAGAGATGGTCGCCGCGCCCGCAACCGTATCACGCGCCTGGCTGGGCGGTGTCCGAGGAGCGTTGAAGAGCTGATGCGGATCACGATCAATCTGGCGACACGCCCCTTCGTCGAACTCCGCCCGCTCTTTGCGCGGCTGCGGCTGGCCATGGCCGCCCTAGTGGTGCTGGCCGTCATCTTCGGCATTGCGCTGCACTTGCTGAACGCCAAAGCCAGCGCGGCCCAGGCACAGATGGATGCGCTCAAGGCGAAGACCTCGAACTTCGAACAGGAGCGGCACTCCAACGAGGCGCGGATGCGCCAGCCACAGAACATGTCCGTCCTCGAGCGGTCGCAGTTCCTTAACGCCCTCTTCGCGCAAAAGAGCTTCAGTTGGACCGCTGTCATGATGGATCTTGAGACCGTCCTGCCCGCTGGAGTACAGGTCACGAGCATCGAGCCGCAGATCACGAAGGATGGCGACGTCCTCATCCGCCTGCGCGTCAGCGGCGATCGCGACCGCGCCGTGCAGCTTGTCCGTAACCTCGAAACCTCACACCGCTTCCTCGCGCCCCGTCTGAGTAATGAGACCGCGCAGACCCACGACACCGGCAACGGCCTCGCCGGAGGACCTCGTGGTGTCAGGCCGGCTCCCGTAGAAACGGCTGGCATCCCCGGCGGCGTAGAGTTCGACATCCTGAGTGGCTACAATCCGCTTCCCGCGCTTCCTGTAAAGGCCGCAAAGAAGGCGAGCGATGAAACCCCGGATACGAAACAACCGGCATCGGGCTCTCAGAAGACGACGCACCCCAAAGCTGTCGCGCCGAAGGCCGCTCCCGTAAAACCCAGCATCGTGAAAGGGACTACACGATGACTTCGTTGACACAAGCCAAAGCAGCGGTCCAGATGAGCCTGCTCGACCGGACAAAGAGCTTCGTTACAGTATTGAAGCTCCACTTTGCCGGAGTCGGTCTGCTGGCGCTGGTGAACCTCTACCTGTTGATCCACATGGCCTTTGCATGGTCGGCAGCAAGCGGCCATAACGCCTCTGCCGTCGCGCAACAGACCTCGCAGATGCACGATGCGGAGCACGCGGCGCAGCCCCTGCGCGGGCTCGACGCAAAGCTGACCAGTGCCACCGCCAGCGCGGACGACTTCTACCAGAGCCGCTTGCCCTATGCCGATTCGCAGGTCGTCGGCGAGCTCGGCGCTCTCACCAAGAAGCAGGGCGTTAAGCTCTCCCGCGTCAGCCTATCCTACGAACCCCGGCTCGCAGACGCCGCCGGGGCGCTCACCGAAGTCCGGATGGACGCCAGCCTCACCGGCGACTACCGCCCGCTCGTCCTCTTCATCAATAGCCTCGAGCGCGACAAGATGTTCTTCGTCATCACCGGCGTTACTCTGACTGGCCAACAGAGCGGTACCGTCAATCTTCGGCTCAAATTGATGACCTATCTACGTCCGCCAGTCGGCAACGAAGCCTCGGAAAAGACCGTATCCATGACGAATACCGATGCAGAACCCAGCAGTGAGGTGCGTCGATGAAGACCGGAGCTGAGGACAAGAAGAAGCTCGGCATTCTTGCCGTGGTCGGCGTCCTAGGGCTGGCAGGGGCCTACTATATCTACTCTCAATTGTTTCCTCCAGATGTAGCTCCTGTACCCCCGCCGACCGTCATCACTGCTCCTGCGAAGACCATCCCAGTTAGAACCTCAGCTACCTCCTCAGGTAATACCGTCGGCATCTCGTCCAAGGCAAATCCCGAGGCTCAGCTAGACCCAACGCTGCACATGGAGGCGATGCTGGTCACCGAATCGCTCGTCTACTCCGGCAGCGGACGCAACATCTTCTCTCCCAACTCGGTGCCGGAGGAGATCCCGAATCTGGTTGCCAAGGTCAGGACGCCCGAGCCGATCGCTCCCGTCCGTACCGCTCCCATCGGCCCGCCACCGCCACCACCGATCGATCTCAAATTTTTCGGGACGGAGACGAACTCCTCTGGCTCTCGACGAGCCTTTCTGCTCCATGGTGAGGACGTCTTCATCGTGTCGTCCGGCGAAATTGTGCAACGGAGGTATCGCATCATCAGCGTCGACCCGCACTCGATCGTCATCGAGGATATAGCCAACAACAATCAGCAGACGTTACCCTTACAGGCCAGGTGATGAAGATGAGGACTCCAGCGACGCGCCCGGAAGAACAGGGTTTCATGCTCGTCGGGCTCATCGTCGCCATCTTCCTCATCTTGCTGGTCCTCTCGATTGCCGCACCAAAGGTTGCCCGAGGGCTGCGTCGCGAGCGCGAGGTCGAAGCTGTGCATCGTGGCAACCAGTACGTGCGCGCAGTACAGGTCTACTATCGCAAGGTCGGCCACTACCCCGGCTCCCTTGAGCAGCTCGAGAAGACGAACAACATCCGCTTCCTGCGTCGGCGATACGAAGACCCCATGACCGGAAAGCCCGACTGGAAGCTGATCCATCTTGGCGAAGCGAAGACGACGGTGAAGGGCTTCTTCGGCCAGCCGCTGAACGGACTCGCAGGCTCAGGCGGTCTCGGCAGCGCGGCGGGCATGTCCTCCGGAATAGGTTCGGGGAACTCCAACTCGTCGACCTTCGGCTCATCTTCGTCGGGATCGTCCTCCTTCGGCTCTGCCTCTTCTGGGCCTACCTCGTCTGGATCATCCACCTCGAGTTCAGGCTCCGACACGCCGCCCTCGACATTCGGTTCGTCCGGTTCATCCGGCTCGACCGGCTTCAGCAGCCAATCCGCCACCAGCTTTCAGGGGACCGGCGCGCCCATCATGGGAGTTGGCAGCGCCGCATCCGGTAACTCCATCATTGTGTTGAACGAGCAGACAACCTATCCCACCTGGGAGTTCATCTACGATCCCCGCATCGAGCAGTTGAAAGCAAAGGCCAGTCTCTTCGGCGGAGGAATGACCTCTACGAGTGCGTCTTCCCTTGGTTCTGCCGCTCCCAGCTCTGGATTCGGTAGCTCCACGGGTTCCGGATTCGGCAGCAGCACAACATCCGGCACCAACAGCACCAGTGGTACAAGCACCACCGGCTCAGGCAGCACCGGGACGGGGACCCAGCCCCAGCCCCAGTAACTCCCCACCCCGGAATTGCCATCCTGAGCGGACCGCAGTCTAAGAACCTGCATCTTGCTCGAAGTGCCGCGAAACTCCAAGCTTTTCAGCCTTCGATCACTGCCCACGCAACCCGATCACCGAATTGTCATTGAGCCGTCCGATCCGCCCCTTCGCCCCAACCACGAACGGCAGCGAAAGCGCATTCCAGCCCTGATCCGCATCCACAGCATCATCCTTCGAAGGCTTCAACGCCCGCCAGTCCTTCCCATCATCAAACGACACATCCGTCCCATTCGGCCCCACCGTAATCCAAGCCTTCAACCCAGCATCGTAGACAACAGCTGACCGATACCCATGCGGCGGAGTCTGGGCTGGATGAAAGCCATACATCGACTTGGCATCTGCCGCCGTTTTGTCAAAGACATTTGTCCAGGCTGTATTGGCCCGATCATTTGGTTTTAGGTAGTCGCCACCGACGGCAATGATTAAACCCGATCCTTTTTGACTTTCCGCTAGAGCGAAGCACCCGTTGCTGGGCAGACTCGTAGAAGTTTTGAGCCGTTCGGCCGAGAGCGCGGTCTCCCACGGAAGATGCTTACGCGGTGTTATTCCGGTATCGGTGAACCCAGCACCCAGGCTAATGATCCGAGGACCGCCGGATCCACCCGTGCAAAAGAATCGATCTCCAGAATATGGGACCAGTAGCGAAGAATTGCTTGCAGCGAAGACTGCTTCGCCATGGATGTCTGCGGTCGCTTTGAGAGTCTGCCGCTCCCATTTGGAGCCGCCATTAATCGTCAACATAATAACGAAGATGTTATTAACCGGATCGCCCAGCAAAACGCCGAAGTTTCGATCTTTTGAAAACTGAATTGCATCCCAAAAGCCGTCCTTATCTGGATTGGTAAACAGCAACTTCCACGACTGGCATCCATCGGTGGTTTTGTACAACCGCGAAAGGTCGCCTGTGCCGCTGGACATGACGATAGCCGTATTTTCATCGAAGGCCTGAACACCCCTGAAGTCGAGTTTCTCCGCTCCGGGTGGGGTCGTGCAGGTCTGCCAGAGATAGCCGCCGTCCTCCGAGCGCAGGACGGTCCCGTTGGTGCCGCTCGCCCAGACGATTCCGCCGCCAACATTGTCGATGCCACGCAGGCTGGCCGTCGTGTGGGACTCTTCGAGCGTCCACTGGGCTTGCAGGGTGGCTGTGGCGAGCAGAAACAGAGCGATCATCAGGCGCATGGAGCCAGCATAACCTGCTGGCGAGAATGTTCCACGTGGAACATTCTCGTCAGTGCGCTCCAGATACTTGCTGTGTGGCGCGGGAGGAGAGCTTTGGTCAGTCAAGTGCGGCTTACGGCGGTTGAGGTGTCCTGCCGGGCGTTGAGCCCTAGCCTGGCCTCGACCCAGCGCCGCCAGATATCCGTCCTGAACTCGGTGAGGACGGCGACACCATATGCATAGGCGAGGGCAAGGATGAGGACGGCAACGGCTTCAAGCACATGCGGAAGGTTTGGCACCCAGCGGCGGTCTCCGACGATCAGGGCGGTCACAAGAACAAGCAAAGGCATGTGTACGACGTAGAGGGTGTAGGAGAAGCGGGCCAGTTCGCGGCTCGTGCGTTCGCCAAGGGATGGTCGCACGGCCTCTGTCGCAGAAAGAAGGATCCACAAGAGGAAGAAGGTAGCGACGGTGAGGACGTAGTCCGAGGTGAGTCCGGAGAGAAAGCGAGCCTTTGCCAGAAAAAAGAGAATAGGGACGTAGCTGGTGGCGGCGAGCAGACGCACACGGCTGCTCAACCGGGGAGCAGGCATGATGCAGAGTAGTGTTCCTGCCAGCCAGATGGGGAAGCTTTGCAGAATGCCATGCCGGAGGAACCACGCGAGCGCGAGGAACAGGATCGCGCAGACACCCCGGGCAATTGGTGTCGCGGCCTGCTTCGAGGGGCGATACACGGCTAGTAATCCGAGTGGGAACAGGATGTAATACCAGAACTCGTTGGCCAGACTCCAAAGGGCGCCATCGGAGCCGAACATGGGGCTCTTGATTCCTTGCAGGAAAAAGAGATTGAGCAGGAAGGTCTTAAGGGTGTGTACGGTCTGGACCGCAGGGGTCATATGGTTGAAGGCAGCTCCCCCATAGAGGGCAGGCGCGAGATGGAGATGAAGGCCGATGGCATCCCAGAGGGCGCAAAGCAGCAGACCGGGAAGCAGGACGACCCAGAGCCGCATCAGACGGTGGACGAGATAGGTGATCCAGCTCCAGGTTCCGCGCTCGAGCATGCGGAATACGCTTCCGCTGATGAGATAGCCGCTCATAACAAAGAAGATGACGACGGCCTGATGACCGGCGGAGGTCAGGAGATACGGAAGGGCGAACCAAAGTCGATGGGCTGGAAGCTGTGAGTAATCAACAAAGAGGAAGTTGCGCCAGTGTTCGAGAAGGACGATGAGGGCAGCGAGGCCCCGCAGCAGGTCGAGCAGAACGGAGGCGTTCGTCTTCGCGAGGCTGGTCTTTGCCTGAGTGATGGTAACTCTCCCTTAGGATCTGGTGTCTTTGCGCACGGCGTCGGCCTGAACGGTGGACGTTTGGGCGCTGAAAACAGGCTAGCACGGTCAATTTCTATGGAAGCGGGAATCCCGGTTAGTGGTCTGCGCATCAGATAGATTGACAGTAAGTCACTCATATGTGATTCTGAGTGAGTCGAGAGATTGACCCGGGAAGAACCCGGATGGAGACAGGATTATGGGCAAGATTATTGGAATTGACCTTGGAACGACGAACTCGTGCGTGGCCGTGATGGAAGGCGGCGAGCCGAAGGTGATTGCGAACGAGGAGGGCGGCCGCACTACGCCGTCGATCGTGGCATTTACGAAGAGCGGGGAGCGTCTGGTGGGCCAAGTGGCTAAGCGGCAGGCGATTACGAACCCGGAGAACACGATTTTCTCGGTGAAGCGGTTCATGGGGCGTCGTCTGAACGAGGTTGGCGATGAGATGAAGATGGTGCCGTACAAGATCGTGGGTCATGGTGACAACGTCTCGATCTCGGCGCAGGGCAAGGAGTACACCGCGCCTGAGGTGTCGGCGATGATCCTCCAGAAGCTGAAGAAGGCTGCGGAGGACTACCTGGGCACCTCGGTGACCGAGGCGGTCATTACGGTTCCGGCGTACTTCAATGACGCGCAGCGGCAGGCGACGAAGGACGCGGGCAAGATTGCCGGCCTTGACGTCAAGCGCATTGTGAACGAGCCGACGGCGGCTGCTTTAGCCTACGGTTTGGACAAGAAGAAGGACGAGACGATTGCGGTCTATGACTTCGGCGGCGGTACCTTCGATATCTCGATCCTTGAGGTGGGTGAGGGCGTCATTGAGGTGAAGTCGACCAACGGCGATACGCACCTTGGCGGCGACAACCTCGACCAGCGGATTGTGGAGTGGCTGATCTCGGAGTTCAAGAGCGAGACCGGGCTTGACCTGCACTCGAAGGGCAACGAGATGGCGCTACAGCGCTTGAAGGATGCGGCGGAGAAGGCAAAGATCGAGCTTTCGACGGCGCAGGAGTCGGAGATCAACCTGCCCTTCATTACTGCCGATGCGAGCGGACCGAAGCACCTTGTGCGCAACCTGACGCGGGCGAAGCTTGAGAGCCTCGTGGATGACCTGTTGCAGCGGTCGATTGGGCCGTCGAAGCAGGCGTTGAAGGATGCGGGTATCGATGCGTCGAAGATCGACGAGGTCGTGCTGGTTGGTGGTCAGACGCGTATGCCGAAGATCCAGCAGCTGGTGAAGGAGCTCTTCGGCAAGGAGCCCAACAAGGGCGTCAACCCGGATGAGGTCGTAGCGATCGGTGCTGCGGTTCAGGCTGGCGTACTCGCTGGCGAGGTGAAGGACCTGTTGCTGCTTGACGTGACTCCGCTGACGCTTTCCATCGAGACGATGGGCGGCGTGGCGACGAGCATGATCGCGCGCAACACGACGATCCCGACGAAGAAAACGGAGACGTTCTCGACGGCGGCCGACTCGCAGACTGAGGTTGAGGTGCATGTGCTTCAGGGCGAGCGTCCGATGGCGGCGCAGAACCGCACGCTGGGCAAGTTCAAGCTGAGTGGCATTCCGACGGCACCGCGTGGAGTTCCGCAGATCGAGGTGACGTTCGATATCGACGCGAACGGCATTCTGAACGTGACGGCGAAGGACAACGCGACCGGTAAAGATCAGAAGATCACGATCACGAGCTCTTCGGGTCTGAGCAAGGAAGAGGTCGAGCGCATGGCGAAGGATGCCGAGGCGCATGCGGCAGAGGACAAGGAGCAGCGCGATGCGGTTGAGGCGCGCAACGGCCTGGATTCCATGGTCTACAACGTCGAGAAGATGTTGAAGGACTCTGGAGACAAGGTTGCTGAGGGCGACAAGACCGAGGTCGAGGCAGCTCTGGCCGAGGCGAAGACCACGCTGGCAGGAACGCCGACTGCGTCAGAGCTGAATGCTTCGAAGGAGAAGCTGACGGCGTCGAGCCACAAGCTGGCGGAGGCGATGTACAAGGCGGCTGCGGCTGCTCCTCCGGCAGAGGGCGCGGCCTCAACTGAAACGCATGAGGAGCCGAAGAAGGATGAAGGCGTCATCGATGCTGAGTACGTCGACGTCAAGGAGTAAGCGAGTAGCTGGTTCGTAAGTTAGCAAAGCAGCGAGGGCGCTCCGGTAGTTCGATGGAGCGCCCTTACTGTATACCGCGTCCTTTTGCATGGATGGGGTTTGTATCTGTAGCAGGAACGAATCGGAGGTGGGAGAGATGACCGACACAATGGTTTGGAAGTGCGAGCAGTGGTTTGCAGGGCAGATGCAGGAGCAGCAGCTCTTTATGAGTGAGGCGCAGGCGCGTGAGTTTGCGAAGAAGCTGCATGGTGTCGCTCCGGAGCTGGTGTTGAAGATTGAGCCTATGCCGATTCAGCATGTTTGGAACTGAAGATTTTCGTATCACGTTCAACGCAGCGCGTTGAACGTGATACGCTTGGTTTGTGATCCTATCGTTTCGTGATCGAGCAGTAGAGGTCCTCTTCAAAGAAGGCGGTCATCGAAACTTTGGTTCTTCCTCGAAGATTGCTCTTCGTAAGCTGTTTATGCTGAATAACGCGGATGTTCTGGATGCATTGCGCTTTCCTCCGGGAAACCGCCTGGAAGCGCTCAAAGGAGATAGGGCGGGTCAACACAGCATCCGGATTAACGACCAGTATCGCATCTGCTTTGTCTGGACATTTGCGGGTCCTGAAGATGTAGAAATCGTCGATTATCACTGAGGTGTTTATGTCTATTCCACGCGATCTTAGTCATCCTGGTGCGCCGGTTCATCCAGGTGAAGTGCTCCGCGAAGAGTTTCTGGTACCACTTGGAATCAGTGCGAATGCACTGGCGATGGCGCTTCATGTGCCTTCCACGCGCATCAGCGAAATTGTCGCGGAGCGGCGTGGAATTACGGCGGATACAGCGTACCGACTTTCCCGTTACTTTGGTCCCTCGCCGACGTTTTGGATGAACATGCAGCTCAACTATGAGCTTGCCGTTGCCTATAAGTATGCACAGTCGGTAATCAAGAAGGAAGTTCGGCCGCGCGTAGCGTGAGCAATATCTGAGTCGCAAAGGGTGAGCAGGCATGCCTGAAGGCAATGAGATACATCGGTGGGCGGAGCGGCATGCGGCGGCGTTTGCGGGGAAGGCTGTGCGGGTGGATGGGCCGCAGGGCCGGTTTACCGATTCGGAGATGCTGGATGGGCGCAAGCTGGTGCGCGTGATGGCGGTGGGTAAGCATCTTGGGTATGACTTTGGAAAGGATCGCATCCTGCATGTGCATCTTGGATTGCAGGGAGACTTTACGGAGGGTTCGGGGCCGCTGCCTGCCGTCAAGGGAGCGTTGCGGCTGCGGATGTGGAATGCGGCGGCGGCGAAGAAGCCCGCTGCTCCGGGTGAGAGCAAGCGGCATGGATGGTACTCGGAGGATGATGGAACAGGACATATTGCGCCGGAGCTGGTGGCCTGGGTGGAGCTGCGCGGGCCGATGGATTGCACGGTCTACACGCAGGAGCAGTGGGAGAAGCTCCTTAAGCGGTTGGGGCCTGATCCGTTGAATGGGGACGCTCCCGACGAGTTCGTCGCGAAGGTGCACAAGAGCAAGAAGCCGATCGGTGCGCTGCTGATGGATCAGGCGATTGCGGCAGGGATTGGGAATATCTATCGCGCGGAGCTGCTGTTTCGGGCGCGGCTGAGTCCGTTTATTGCGGGTAAGGATGTTGCGGAGGAGACGCTGCGGGCGATCTGGAAGGATGCGTTACCGCTGATGAAGGCGGGGATGGTCGATAGAAGGATTGTGACGACGCTGCCGAAGGACAGGCCAAGTGGTAAGGGCAAGGTGCTGAAGGAAGAAGCGCACTATGTCTATCGGCACCATGGGAAGCCGTGTTTTGTCTGCGGGACGAAGGTGATGAAGAAGGATATGGCTGGCCGGAACCTTTACTGGTGCCCGACTTGCCAGCCGGAGTAACAGAGTAGATCATTCCTGCGTCTGAAGGGGCAGAATGTGAATCAAAGGTAAAGATCGAGAAATTGCAACTGCGAATGATTCGGGACCGTACTCAATGCAACCTGGAACTCAATCTTGCAAGAGGAGTAAAGGGCGATGGCAGAGATGATTTGGCAGTGCGATCAGGTGCGGGCTGGACAGCTGTATAACCGGATGATCTTCAACACGAAGCAGGAAGCAGTTGCGTTTGTGCAGCGCATGCAGGCGATGGAGCCGGACCAGATGTTCTCGATCGAACAGGTGGATGCGCGGCATGTGTGGAACTGAAGGATTGCATGTGCCGGTGGGACGGGTGACACTGGTTAGGAACGGACGACGAACAAACTATGGCGACACAGACGAAGGACTACTACGGCACGCTGGGCGTAAAGAAGACGGCGACCGCGGATGAGATTCGCAAGGCCTTCCGCAAGCTGGCGCGGAAGTATCACCCGGATGTGAATCCGGGGGACAAGAAGGCTGAGGAGAAGTTCAAGGAGATCTCCGAGGCGAACGACGTGCTGAGCGACGACAAGAAGCGGAAGGTTTTCGACCAGTTCGGCTTTTACTCGGACAATATCGACCCGGCTGCGGCGGAGGCTGCGGCGCGGGGCGGTTATGGTGGTGCGTCTTCTGCGGGATATGGTTCTGCTCGTGGCGGGCAAGAGGTGCCGATTGATTTCGGTGGCTTCGACTTCTCGGACTTTCAGGAGCGTGGCGGCGGTCAGGCGCAGAGCGGTGGTGGTTTCGGCGGCAGCTTTAAGGACATCTTTGGGGGCATCTTTGGCGGACAGAAGGGCTCGCAGGCGCGTGGTGCGCAGCCGGGGACCGATCTGGAGTACCAGGTGAGCGTGGACTTCTGGACGGCGGTGCGCGGCGGCGTGGCGAAGCTGGAGATTCAGCGGCAAGAGATCTGCCCGACGTGCAAGGGCAAGTCGACGACGGGCGGGAGCATGGAGTGTCCCGAGTGCCACGGTTCGGGCCAGGTGACGCAGATGGGCGGGCGGATGAAGTTCAATATCCAATGCCCGCGCTGCGGCGGCAGCGGACGTGTGCAGAATGCTTGTGCGACTTGCGATGGCGAGGGCGTGGTGACGAGGCGTGAGCCGTTGGAGTTTCGCATCAAGGCGGGTACACGCGATGGCCAGCGGATTCGGCTGGCGGGGAAGGGGAATGCCGGAACCGGCGGCGGCCCTGCGGGCGATCTGTTCCTGATCATCAAGGCGGGCACGAACCCGGTCTTCAAGCGGACGGGCGATGACATCTATGTCACGGTTCCGGTGACGGTTGCGGAGGCTGCGCTTGGAGCGAAGATCGACGTGCCGACGATCGATACGCATGATGGCGGCGGTCGGACGCAGTTGAAGATTCCGCCAGGGACGCAGACGGGGCAGAAGCTTCGGCTGCGCGAGAAGGGTGTGGCTTCGGCTGCGCGAGAGGGAGTCCGCGGCGACCAGATCGTCGAGGTGAAGGTTGTGGTGCCGAAGGTGCAGGACGAGCGCTCGAAGGAGATTCTTCGCGAGCTGGCGAAGCTGAACCCGGATGATCCGCGCGAGGGGCTATTCGCGGAGGTATAGGAGTTAGGATCAGAAAAATAGTGCCGAGGATTTTCCTCGTGCGCAGCTGTTCCAGGTCAATGAGTTGCGGGAACTGGCTCTAGATGCGATTCGTGAGCAGCAGGTGGCGCCCAAACTGACTCCGAATGATCCTGATGGTTGGAATAATCTTGGAGTTCTGCATGCGCGTGATGGGCAGATTGTGGAGGCTCGTAAAGCCGTTCAACATGCGCTCACGCTGGCTCCGGGGCATGCGCAAGGTGAGCGCATGTTGAACGGCTTGGAGTTTCACATCAACACAAAAGCGCCCCATGGAGGGGCGCTTTTGTGTAATTGGAGCTGCGATCAGATTTCAAGAATCACCGGCATGATGAGAGGCCGCCTGCTGGTGCTCTTCTGGATGTAGCGCTTCAGGTCGTTGCGGATCTTTTCCTTGATGACGCCGTAGTCCTTCTTCTCTTCGGGGCTTGAGGAGTCGAGGGTTCGGAGTACGACCTGGCGGGCCTCTGCGATCATCTCTTCGTCGCCGATGGCCATGCCGCGCATGACGATCTCGGGCGGATTTTCGACCTTGCCGGTCTTCTTGTTGATGGCGATGATCGGCAGTACGATTCCGTCTTCGCTGAGATGTTTACGGTCGCGGATGACGAGGTCTTCGACGACGTCGGTCGAGGTTCCGCCGGAGTCGATGCAGACGCGGCCGACGGTGACCTTGCCGTTTTTGGTGGCGGAGGTCTTGTCGAGTTCGAGTACGTCGCCGTCTTCGAGCAGAATTGTCTTTTCGACGATGCCCATGCCGGCGGCGAGCTCCGCGTGGCGCTTGAGGTGGCGATAATCTCCGTGCACAGGGATGAAGAACTTCGGACGGACGAGGTTAATCATCAGCCGCAGCTCTTCCTGGCTACCGTGGCCGCTGACGTGGATCAGGCCGGCGGTTCCGTCGTCGTGGATCACCTTTGCGTCGCGGCGCTCGAGGTGATCGATCATCCGATAGATGCCTTTTTCGTTGCCCGGGATGACGCGTGAGCTGAGCAGCACGGTGTCGCCCGCGTCGATGTGCGCGAACTTGTGGTTGTTGACCGCGGCGCGGCTGAGGGCGCTCATGGGCTCGCCCTGTGTGCCGGTGATCATGATGCAGACCTTGTTCGCGGGCATGTCGCGGATCTGGCCGGGGTTGATGATGAGTCCCGGCGGGACGTCGAGGTAGCCGAGGTCCTGCGCGATCTCCGTGGAGTTATCGAGGGAGCGCCCGATGATGGCGACCTTGCGATTGTGGGCTGCTGCCAGCTCCATGGCGAGGCGGATGCGATGGATGGAGGAGGAGAAGCAGCTGAAGAAGAGCTTCTTCTTGGTCTGCCCGAAGATCTCGTCCAGTCGTGGGCGCACCGCGCGCTCGCTGGGCGTGTAGCCGGGGCGGTCGACGTTGGTGGAGTCCTGTAGGAGCGCGAGGACGCCCTGCTTGCCGAGCTCGGCGAAGGCGTGGAGGTCGAAGGGCTTGCCGTCCGGCGGGGAGAGATCGACCTTGAAGTCTCCGGTATGCAGCACGACGCCGACGGGGGTGTGGATGGCCAGCGCGACGCAATCGACGAGCGAGTGCGTGACGCGGATCGGCATGATCGAGAACGGCCCAAGGGTGAAGCGCTTGCCGGGGATCATCTCGTTCAGGTCGGCGTCGTCGAGCAGGCGATGCTCTTCGAGCTTGCCCTCGACGTAGGCCAGGGTGAACTCGGTTCCGTAGACGGGAACGTTCAGCTCGGACAGGATCCACGGGAGGCCGCCGATGTGGTCTTCGTGGCCGTGGGTGAGGAGGATGGCCTTGACCTTCGACCGGTTTTCGGTGAGGTAGCTGATATCCGGAACGACGATGTCGACGCCCAGGAGCTCTTCTTCGGGAAACATCAGACCAGCGTCGATAACAATAATGTCGTCTTGCCAGCGGAGCGCCATGCAGTTCATACCGAACTCGCCAAGGCCTCCCAGCGGAATCATGCGTAATTTATCTTGTGCCATTCAACTTCCAAGTCTAGCAGCTAGAGAGGTAAAACCCGCGCAGGGCGCAGAGAGCGGGTGTGCTGTCTGCGTTCTGCGCGGGTTTATGGGAGGACATGCATACCGTTAAGGACGAACGGTTAGCGCAAAAGGTCTTCGAGAGTGAGCGAAAGCTCGGTCTTTTCGTCGCGGTACTTCACGATGACGGGGGTCGCTACGCTGAGGCCCCACTCCGCGCCCTTGCCGCCTTTGATCGCTCGCGAGCCGGGAACGACGACGGCGCCCTCGGGGATGATGAGTGGAGTATCTGCGTTTGCTTTCAGTACGTTACCGGTGACGAGGTCGTAGACCGGAGTTCCGCGGGTTAGCACAGTTCCGGCAGCCAGAACGGCACGTCGGCGGACGATGGTTCCCTCGTAGACGCCAGTGTTGCCGCCGATGAGACAGTCGTCTTCGATGATGACGGGCGAGGCGTTCACCGGCTCGAGGACGCCACCGATCTGGGCGGCGGCGCTGAGGTGGACGCGTTTGCCGATCTGGGCGCAGCTTCCGACGAGAGCGTGCGAGTCGACCATGGTGCCCTCGTCGACATAGGCTCCGACGTTGACGTAGGCGGGCGGCATGATGACGACGCCCTTCGAGACGTAGGCTCCAGAGCGCACGGAGGAGCCACCGGGTACGACGCGCACGCCGTCCGCTACGGAGAAATGCCGGGCGGGGTATGTTGCCTTGTCCACGAAGGCGAGGCCGTCGGGGGAGCCCATCTCGACCATCGTCCCCAGCCGGAAGCCGAGGAGGATTCCGCGCTTTACCCAGGCGTTGGCGCGCCAGCCGAGGGGAGTGGAGGCGTCTGGTTCGGCTGCTCGCAGGGTGCCTGCTTCCAGTGCTCCGCGCAGTTCAAAAAAGGAGGCTTCGGCCTCGGGGTTTCCAATTGCCGCTGCTCCCTGGGCAAACCAATGCTCGATCGTTGTTTCTAGCGTTCCGCTCAAACTACACCTGTCCTTTAGTTTTTAAAACCTTTATTTATTTTTCAATACATCCGCAGATCTTCGCCCGTAGGGGGAAGACCGACCAGCAGGCCGAGTTCGCCGACGAGGCGCTCGAGCTTGCGGCGTGTGTCGCCGGAGACGGGGATCATGGGCAGACGCAGTACGTCCTCGCCCTTGCCGAGCATGGACAGTACGGCCTTGACCGGGGCGGGGCTCGCCTCCCAGAAGTGGGCTTGCATGAGCCGGAAGAACTGCCGGTTGATCCGGCGTGCGGTCGTCCAGTCGTTTTCGAGGGCCGATCGGACCATTGCCGTCATCTCGTGCGGAATTGCGTTTGAAGCGACCGAGATTAGGCCGGCGGCCCCGAGGGACAGGACCGGCAGGGCGATTCCGTCGTCGCCGGCGAAGACCTTGAAGTTGCGGGGCGCGGTGGTGAGCAGCTCGGTGATCTGGGTGAGGTTTCCGCTCGACTCTTTGATGCCGATGATGTTTGGAATCTCCGCCAGCCGCAGCACGGTTGCGGGTTCGAGGTTCGCGCCGGTTCGGGAGGGGATGTTGTAGAGCACCACCGGGAGTTCTACCGCCTCGGCGATAGCTCGGAAGTGGCGATACTGGCCCTCTTGTCCAGGACGGTTGTAGTACGGGTTTGCCGTCAGGATTCCGGAGAGGCCCCAGATGCCGGTAAGTTTCTTTGCTCGTGCGACTGCCTCGTGCGTGGCGTTGTGGGTGCAACCCGCGATCACGGGGACGCGCCCGGCGGCGGAGCCTACGACGCTCTCGACAACGTGAAGCCACTCGGCTTCGGTCAAGGTTGAAGCTTCGCCTGTTGTTCCACAGGGAACGAGGAAGTCGATCCCCTGCTCAATCTGCCAGTTCACCAGCGCGTGCAGCGCAGGTTCGTCTACGCCGCCGTCCCTGCGAAAGGGGGTGACCAGCGCCGTTCCACATCCCATCAAATCCATAATGAATGCAAGTTTACAGCGCGGGGATTCCTCATGCCGGGAATGAGAGCAGTTTTCGCTGGAAATGCGACGGCCCCCGCGAGGCAAGCGCAGGGGCCGTCGTGTCCATTGCGGAGATTATCCGCGATAGAGTTCGCTTGGAACGTGGAACTGCGGCAGGTGTAGGGAGGCAGCGCCGTTGACTGTGCCGGGCGGCGTATCCATGCACTTGACGAAGGCGGTTTGAAACTTCTGCATCTCGGCCTTGGTGCCGACGGTGACACGGACGTAGTTGGGCATTGCCGCCCAGGAGCGGCCGATGGCGACGTTCTCTTTCATCATGGCGTCGTGGAAGTCATGTCCGGGGCGGTTGACGTCGACCATGAAGAAGTTTGCCTGCGAGCCGGGAAGGACCTTGTAGCCCTTCTTGGTGAGGAACTCCAGCGTCTCTGAGCGGATATCCGCGTTGATCTTTTTGCGCAGAGGTACGAGGTCTTTGTCTTGCAGGCTTGCGCGTGCTCCGGCTGCGCTGGTGATCGAGATGCTTGCCAGGGTTCGCGCTGGAGGCGCAACTGAGGTGAACTTCATCAACAGGTCAGGCCGGGCGACTGCAAAACCGGCGCGCAGACCTGCCATGCCGTAGATCTTCGAGAAGGTTCGCATGACGATCAAGTCCTGATCGGCGGCGACCTGGTCGATGACAGATTCATGGTCCGAAAAGTGGTGGTAGGCCTCATCTACGATCACGACCGAGCCCTTGGGCTTGTTCTTCAGCAGCCAGAGGATATCTTCGCGCGGCGTCATGGTGCCGGTCGGGTTGTTCGGGTTGACGATGTAGTACGCGCCTGCCGTCGGAGTTGCCGCGAGCATCGCTTTCACATCGTGCGCATAGGTCGAGGTCAGTTTGACGGGGAACTTCGGGGCGTTCATCGTTTCGGCTGCGCGTGGTCCCTGCTCGTAGCTTGGGTCGCCGTAGACGAGCGGTTTGTCGGGGCCGATGTTCGACATCAATGCGAGGTCGAGTGGGCCGCCCGATCCGGGGAACAGTGCGGAGTAGCCGCGTTTGAGGCCGTAGATCTCGTTGAAGGCCATCACGGTCTTCATGGTCTCTTCGCTGTGGTACCGGCCTCCCAGAGAGGCTGTGCTACAGATCGCCGACAGGGCGGACTGGGCTGGTCCAAGGGGGTTTTCGTTTGAGCTGATGATGACCGTATCCGGTGGGAGCTGCCGCATCTCTCCCATGTCGGACATGCCGCGATGGGCACCGGGTCCACTGGCTGCCGGGGTTTGCTGGGTTGCGGCGAGGGCTGGAAACGAGGCTGCGGCGAAGGAGGCAACTCCGAGGGTGCGCATGAAGTTTCGGCGGGATAGGGCGATATCGGGGGTCATTCGGTTCTCCTCAAACAAAGCGGTTATAGGGAAATACACGTCCGCTGCGACAGGAGGGGTGGGCCAGCTGCGAAACGGGTGGACTATTTCTCCTGCCGGTGGACTGCGCCGACAGAACCTTACATGGGGGGAATCACGAGGAAAGACGAGTCTAAGCTCTCTTGAGTTTCAATTTACTGCTAATTTCCGAGGAAAAGGGAATCTTTTTTATCTGCCTGCCATAGAAAGCGTTTAGTGATGCGCGTTTCGTCGCCGTGATCTCTGCTGGATTGGGCAAACGCTGGCTGGCGCTCTGGCCGGAACATCGCCCTAAGATGCTGAAGACGCTGTATTCTGGGACCCAATGAAAGTTCTTGTTATCGACATCGGTGGCACCAATATCAAGGTCGCCTCTACAGACACGCGCGTCCCCATCAAGATTCCTTCCGGCCCGACGCTGACGGCCAAACAGATGGTTGACGATGTTCTTGCGGCCACGAAGGGCTGGCATTATGACTGCATCTCGATCGGCTATCCGGGGCCGGTCAACCATGAGGCTCCCAAGGCCGAGCCGCACAACCTAGGGGGAGGCTGGATCGACTTCGATTACGAGAAGGCGTTGGGCAAGCCGTACCGGTTTATCAACGATGCGGCGATGCAGGCGCTCGGCGGGTACAAGGGCGGGCGGATGCTCTTCCTTGGGACCGGTACAGGACTGGGTGCGGCGATGATCTTCGATGGAATCGTTATTCCTCTGGAGCTTGCGCATCTTCCCTATAAAAAAGGGCGCACCTACGAGGAGTATATCGGTTTGGCGGGGCTGGAGCTTCGCGGCAAAAAGCGTTGGCGCAAGTCTGTGCTGGATATCGCCGAGCGTCTTCGGCTGGCAATGGTTTGCGACTATGTGCTGCTTGGAGGAGGGAACGCCAAGCTGATGAAGGAGTTGCCAGAGGGGATCATGCTGGGGGCGAACAGCAACGCGATTGAGGGCGGTTTGAAGGTCTGGAAGAAGCCTATCTCGGATCAGTTCAAGATTGTGAAGCGGGTACCGCGGAAGGGGCGCAAGAATGGCTAACCGATATGGAGAGGCTGCCATCCTGACCGCGCGCGCGGAGGCAGAGTACAAGAGCAGCCCCGGTGATCGCTGGAGCGAAGTTGTTCAGCGGTTGTATCCGACGAGTCCGACGGCTCAGCGGAAGAGCGCTCCACGACATGCGTTTCTCAGCCTCTGCGAGGCGGGACTGGTCAAGGGGATTCCTGCTGGGCAGTATGCGCCCTCCAATAAGGACAAGGGCTACGCGTTGCGAGCTGTCTCGCTGCTCGAGGCCGGTACCCACAAGACGGTCAACAGCCTTTGGGCTGAGGTGACGGATGGGGAAGATATTCCTCATGTGAGCCAGATGGACGTTGTTCTTGCTCTCTGGAAAAACAACTTGATTGTGCGAAAGAGTTAACCGGGCTGAACTTCGGCAAGCAGGGCTCGGACGTCGAGTGCTCGCGTGTACATGGCGAAGGCTCCCGTTGCGTCTTTGGGCCATGCGTCTCGTGGGCGGTCGCGGTAGAGCTCGACGCCGTTACCGTCGGGATCGCGCAGGTAGAGGGCTTCGCTGACGCCGTGGTCGGATGCTCCGTCGAGCGGAATGCCTGCCTCGACCAGCCGCTTCAGGGCGTCGGCCAGAGCGATTCGCGTGGGGTAGAGGATGGCGAGGTGGTAGAGCCCGGTCGTTCCTGGAGCCGGAGGCGGCCCGCCTGCGCTCTCCCAGGTATTCAGGCCGATGTGGTGGTGGTAGCCGCCAGCCGAGATGAACGCGGCGCTATCTCCGAGACGCATCACCAGCTCGAAGCCGAGCACTCCGCTGTAGAACGCCAGTGCTCGATCCAGGTTCGCGACCTTCAGGTGGACGTGGCCAATCTGTACGCCGGGATCAATGCTCTTTTCATTCATACAGGAATAGATGATTGCGGCTGACCATCCGGACCATCTTGCTGTTGTGAAGAATATCGGGGTGGGATGAAACCTCCGAGAACGTCGGTCGTCTAAGGGGCATGCGAGCCTGCACATTTCTACGCCTTGGACCTGCCGTTAGTGTCTTCTTTGCGCTGCTTCCCACGATGCAGGCTCAGCATCCGACGCTCCAGACACCGGCGGCATCGACGCAACCCGCTGCTACGACTACTCCTGCGGCTCAGGAGCCGGTATCGACGGTGCCTACGCTTTCGGTCGATGCTCGGCTGGTCAATCTGCCGGTTGTCGTTCGGGATAAGAATGGCGCGCTGGTGCAGAACCTTACCGAGGCGGACTTTGTTCTCCAGGTCGATGGACACCCGCAGACGATCCGTTACTTCGATTTGGACTCGAATCTGCCGCTGACGCTGGGGCTACTCGTCGATACGAGCATGAGCCAGCGCAATGTGCTCGATGAGGAGCGGTCGGCGAGCTCGGCGTTTCTCGACCAGATGCTGACTGGCCCGAAGGATCAGGCTTTCGTCGTCCAGTTTGCGAGGCAGATCGAGCTGTTGCAGGACCTCACCAGCTCGCGGCCGAAGCTACAGGCGGCTTTGAAGGACCTCGATACATCGAACCCGTCCTCTCCGTCCGACTCAAACGATACGGATGACTCCAATGGCCATCACAATCGTGCTGGAGGAACGACCTTGTATGACTCGGTGTTTCTGGCGTCGGACGAGTTGATGTCGAAGCAGAAGGGCCGGAAGGCGGTCATCCTGCTGACCGATGGCGACGATCGCGGCAGCAAGGAGACGCTGGTGAAGGCGATCGAGGCCACGCAGCGGGCCGACACGATTATTTATGCCATCTATTTCAAAGGGGAGGAGCCGCGCCCAGATAACGACAACGGCAATCACCGGGGTGGGGGCTTCCCGCGAAGCGGTGGTATCGGCTTTCCGGGTAGCGGGGGAGGCTATCCGGGCGGAGGCGGCAATGGGGGAGGGAATCGTCCGAGCCAGCAGCCGACGAACCGTACCGATGGAAAGAAGACTCTCGAGCGTATGGCGCAGGAGACCGGAGGGCGGATGTTCGAGGTGAGCAAAAAGCAGCCGGTTGCGGATATCTACACCGAGATCGGCAAGGAGTTGCGGGGGCAGTATCGTCTCGGCTATACGCCGGATCAGGCGACGGCGGCAGATGGGTACCACCAGATCGATCTCTCGCTCAGTGGCTCCGACAAGAAGAAGCTGACGATCCAGACGCGAGATGGGTATTACACCGGGCAATAGAGATCATGTTGACGATGACCAAGTGACGGTTGCGGTAAAATCGTCGCCATGGCTATCCTTGAGGAACTCTGCGTCCTGCCCCGCACTCCGAAGAGTGATTTTCGTATTTCCATTCGAACGACTCTGCTGCTTGTAGCGGCGATGGTGATCCTTGCTTCGGGCGCGCTCTTCGCCCAGGTTGCTGCTGCACCTTCTACCGTACCCTTCGTCAAGAAGCATATCTACTCCGAGACGGCGAACCCTCGTGCCGATATCGCCGCTGCTCTCCAGCAGGCGAGGCGAGAGCATAAACGAGTCATCCTGGACTTCGGCGGGGACTGGTGTGGTGACTGTCAGGTGCTCGATATCTACTTTCACCAGAGCCCCAATGAGGAGCTTCTGAATAAAAACTTCGTGCTGGTTCATGTCTTTATCGGTCACCTGGACCTGAACGTAGACATTGCGGAGAAGTATGGCATACCGCTGAAGAAAGGTGTTCCGGCGCTGGCTGTGGTCAACTTTCATGGCAAGGTTCTCTATTCTCAACAGACCGGCGAGTTCGAAGACATGCGCAACATGAATGTTCAGTCTGTCACCGACTTTTTGAAGCGGTGGAAGGCATAGGCCAGGCGGTCACGGCACTTCGTGGAAGGGGTTTCCTTGAACAGCGCCTCGAATAGCCCACCGCGAAGACCTCATCGGTTCCAGCGCATCCTGCCCCACACGCTTGGTCGGATGCTCGTGCAGGCGATTGCGCGGGCGATAGATCATGACGTTGTCAATATCGCTCAGTCGGCTGCGTATTCCGCGATTGTGGCGCTGTTTCCCGCGCTGATCGTGGCGGCTGCGGCTGTCTCGCTGCTTCCGGATAGCACGCCGCTGCGCTTCCAGATGGGGATCTTGTTCGACCGTATACTGCCGCCGGATGTTAGTCCCATCCTGCAAAGCTACTTTGTGACGAGCCCTCATAGCCGGCACTCTGCACATGTGCTGATCGTGGCGGTATTTGTAAGTCTTAGCGGAGCCTCCGGGGTGATTGCGACGCTGATGGAGGGGATTCGCCGAGCCAATCAGCTTCCGGAGGACTGCTGGACCTTCTGGCAGCGCCGCAGCCGCTCCCTTCTGCTTGTGCCGCTTTCGCTTGTGCCACTGATGATCGCCAGTCTGCTCGTCGTCTTTGGACACTTGATGACGTTGTGGCTGGGGGCGCATGTGATGGAATCAATACGCACCATCGTCTACATCTTTGCGGTCCTTCTTCGCTGGGGCATTGTGCTGACCGGCAGCGTTGGGCTGATCGCGCTGCAATATCACATGGGAACGCCCAAGCGTCAGTCCTGGCCAGGTGTATTGCCTGGAGCCATCGTGGCTACGGCGCTGTGGTTCCTGACGACGTTGATCTTCGGGTGGTACGTGACCCGCTTCGCCAATTACAGTCAGGTCTATGGCTCACTTGGTGCCGGTATTGCGCTTCTTTTCTGGCTGTACATCATCTGCCTCAGCGTGTTGTGCGGAGCGGAGTTCAATGTACAGTTTCAGTTACGGTTCAACTCCACGTTCCAACAACCAAATTCAAACGATTCACCCGCCTAGTGCTGTCGTCGGGCTAGAATAACCTTCGACAGCAAAACTCACTGGTCAGACCATAGACGGCTTATGCCGCGCAGGTTGGAAAGAATTCGGAACCCGTACATGACTCCCCCCAAGCCTCACTCGAAGAAGCCGTCCTCGAAAGCGAAGACCGCCATCGCAGCAGCCGTCGCGGAGCCTTCCACTGCAATCGCCAGTAGCGACACCTTTACCGCCCAGGGGCATATTCGTCGCGCCAAGATCGTCGCGACGCTGGGACCGGCGTGCAGCACGGAGCCGGTCTTCCGCGAGCTGGTGCGCGCCGGACTGGATGTGGCCCGCCTCAACTTCTCGCACGGATCGCATGAACAAAAGGCGGAGCTGATCCGCATGGTGCGTAAGGTCTCCCGCGAAGAGGGCAAGCCGATCTGTATCCTTGCCGACCTACAGGGACCGAAGATTCGCACCGGCAAGCTGAAGGATCATAAGCCGGTGCTGCTGGTTGCGGGCAAGCGGCTTACGATTACGCCGCGCGAGATTGCCGGGACCGCCGCGCTGGTTGGCACGACCTTTACGACGCTTGCGGAGAACCTGGAGCCCGGCTCGCGCATTCTGCTCTCCGATGGCTTGATCGAGCTTCGCGTTGAGGCCGTCAAAGGCGTCGATGTGGTCTGCGAGATCATTAACGGCGGTATGCTCGGCGAGAACAAGGGAATCAATCTTCCTGGCATTGCCGTCAATGTGCCGTCGCTCACCGAGAAGGACGAGGAGGACCTGATCTTTGCGATCGGTGAGAACGTCGATACCATCGCGGTCTCCTTCGTTCGTACGGCAGACGATGTGCGCCACGTCAAGAATCGGCTTGCTGCGTTGAACTCGGACGCATGGGTGATCGCGAAGCTCGAGAAGCCACAGGCGATTGAACACCTCGACAGTATCCTTGAGGTTGCCGACGGCATCATGGTCGCTCGTGGCGATCTTGGCGTTGAGGTTCCTCCGGAGAAGGTCCCGGCGATTCAGAAGCACATCATTCGGCGCGCTGCCGAGTACCGCAAGCCTGTCATCACAGCGACGCAGATGCTTGAGTCGATGATTGAAAACCCACGTCCCACAAGGGCCGAGGTTTCCGACGTGGCGAACGCCATCTACGATGGCTCGGATGCGGTGATGCTTTCGGCGGAGAGCGCTGCGGGTAAGTATCCGGTGCAATCGGTCGCCATGATGGCGAAGATTGTTGTCGAGTCAGAACACCAGATGCGGGTTGATCCGCCGCTGACCTCGCGACGTCCTCATAGCGCGAGCCTCTCCGTTGCCGAGACAATCTGCGAGTGCATGGCGCATGCAGCCGATGATCTCGATGTGGCAGCGATCGCGATCTTTACTGAGACGGGTGGCACGGCGCGGCTGCTCTCGAAGTATCGGCCGTCTCCGCCGATCTATGCGCTCTCACCGTTTGAGAAGGTCATCCATCGTTCGATGTTGCTTTGGGGGACGTATCCGATTCTCTGCGACCGGTTCACTGATACCGATATGCTCGTAAACATGGCGGAGCATATTCTCGAGACGCAGGGCTATGTCCGGCAGAGCCAGGTGCTGGGCATTGTGGCCGGCACGCGAACTCGCTCCGGTGCTACCAACTTTATGCGCCTGCACATGGTCGGCGATCGCGATGTCGAGATCGGCAAGACGAAGAAGGCCAAGAAGAAGAAAAAGCGCTAGGTAGCTTCAGCGTCGAAGATGGTTCGTATCGGTGGGTCGATACGGGCCATTTTTTGTGCCTGGGAATTGGCACAGAGTGGCGGCAACTTGTTTGCGTTGTGCTCTTGGAATCTCGATTGAGTGGCGCTTCGCCGTGAACCTTAAGAAAGACTTAAATTTGCATAGATTCGCACAAAGATCAAGCCCCTTGAGGCATAAATAACTATTCCTTCATCGAGTCGAAACTCTCCATTCACATTCGGACCGTAGGTTGGGATCATCCATGCGATAGCAATGGCTGGCCTCAGTTTGCGATGGCCCTTAGTGTGTCCCGAGGTTGGTAGTACATAGGTCGCTCCTTTTGAGAGCGAACCGAAGCTTTGAATGATCGCTTAAGAAAAATCAGACCTTTGCTGATGAATTTATGGAGGATTTTCGTGACAAGTAGTTTCTTGCAGTATTGGCGCCGCGTCTTTATTTTCACCGCGCTGGTTGCCATGTTTTCCGTTACACCATTGCTTTTTGCACAGCAGGGAGCGTCCCTGAGCGGAACGGTTCTCGACTCGGCTGGAGCCGCACTTCCAAACGCTGCGGTTAGCATCAAGAGCGAGTCGACGGCTTTCCTTCGCAAGACAACTTCGGATGCGCTGGGACACTTTTCGGCGATCAATCTACCTGCTGGAAAATATAGCGTTGAGGCTGAGGCTCCAGGATTTGCCGCTACCCGCAAGACGGGCATCCAGTTGGGTGCTAGCCAGTCGCAGGAGCTCTCGCTCTCTCTGAGCATCGGCAATGCGAACGATCAGGTGACCGTCGAGGCGAACGCCTCCGGTTCCATGGCAGCGGCGCTCTCTCCGGTAGGCGCTCTGCTCGAGGCGCGCTCTGCTCGTTCCGAGATCAGCAGCGACTTCATTCAGCAATTCACGTCTCCGGTTGCGGACTATGGCGAGATCTCGCAGATCGTCCCCGGCGTCTACTCCATCAACTCCAACGGCGTTGGCCTGGGGCAGAGTGCAAACTACTTCCGCGGCTTTCCGGATGGCGACTACGACATAACATGGGACGGGATTCCGTTTGAAGATACGAACACGCCGACCCATCACTCCTGGGCATTCTTCCCGGGCGTATGGATCGGTGGTGTCGACTTCGATCGCAGCCCTGGCAGTGCCTCCACGATTGGGCCGAGCCCCTTTGGCGGTACGATCAACCTGCTGTCGAAGCAGATTCCGGATCAGCAGGCTGTTCGTGGAACCATCTCGTACGGATCGTTCAATACGATGCTGCTGGATGCTCAGTACGACTCGGGCAACCTTGGCGCGGCCCACAAAGCGAGCTTCGTGCTCGATGTGCACCGGCTCACCTCGGATGGCTTTCAAGCCTTCAATTATCAGCAACGCATCGGGGGCGATATCAAGGTGCAGTACAAGCTTTCCGATCGCACCCTTCTGAGCGGATATAGCGGAGTCATCCAACTTACGGCGAATACACCGAACAACTCCGGCCCTACGCGTGCGCAGGCTCAGCTACAGTACAACTTCCTGTTGCAGAATACGGATCCCACGAGCACGTATTACTATGCGTATAACACCTACCGCGTTCCGACAGACTTCGAGTACATCGGCCTTAAGTCTGCGCTCGGCCATGGCTGGGCTTTGGACATAAAGCCCTATACCTATAACTACGATAACTCGCAGTACTATACGAACGATCCTCCGAAGACTGCCGATGGCAAGATCGATGCTACCTGCGCAACTCCGGTCAAAGGTAAGTCGCCCTGCGCGGTTGATAAGTACAACAGCTATCGCAAGTATGGCGAGACCAGTTCTGTTACACAGACCTCGAAGTGGGGCGTCTTCCGCACTGGACTTTGGTATGAGTGGTCGTTGACCAACCGTCACCAGATTCCTTCGAATCCTCTTACTCACGTAGATGACCTTCTTCCCAACTTCAACGAGCACTATACCTTCAATGACTTTCAGCCTTTCGCGGAGTATGAGCTGCACGCTATGCCTCGGCTTACTCTTACCGGTGGTCTCAAGTACTCTTACTACGGTATGCGTTTCAAGCAGTATGCCGACAACGGCGGCAAGATCGGCAACCTCGGTGGTAAGCCTTACATCATCAACACGGCTGACTACCATAACTATCTTCCGTCCGCCGATGCTAACTACCGCATCAAGAACAACTGGTCGGTCTACGGGCAGTTCTCCAAGGGAAATATCATTCCACCGACCAACGTCTTTGACGTGACGGGCGGAAGTGTTGGCGCGCTTCCGAAGCCGACCGGCGTCTCGACCTACCAGACCGGCTCCGTTCTGAAGCTGAAGCGGTTTACGTTGGATGGCGATGCGTATTACATCAAGTACCAAAACACCTATTCGTCCTTTACGCCTATTACCGGCGAGGATACGATCTACTTCCTCGGCCCCGACTCGGTGACCAAGGGTTTTGAGGTGGAGACCAATGTCTATATCGCACATGGTCTGAGTTTCTATGTCAATGGAACAGCGGACAAGGCTTCCTATGTTGGAACCGGTGTGCCAAACAATCTCTTTGTCGCGAACGCACCCGCCAACACGGAGGGTTTTGGGATTACGTATCAGGAGAAGAATCTTGATCTAGGTTTCTTCGAGAAGCGTATCGGGCCGCAGTGGAACGATAACGGTTCCTTCCACAATCAGTTCAACGTAGCTCCGTTCAACATCGTCAACCTCTTCCTCAACTACAACGTGCGGAATAACACGATCTTCGATGGCAGCAAGATCGCGTTCAGCATGAACAATTTGCTTGATACGCGCAACATCGTCGGAGTCGGCTTTGCTAACTCGGCTGCGCCGCTCAAGGTTAACGGAATTGCATCGACCTACTTTGCCAGTACAGCTCTGAGCCAGGGAGACATCCTGACCCAAACCCCCGGCCGGAGCTTTACGTTGACCGTCACCTTTGGTGGCGTCTGGCGCTAGTCACAATCCTCACAAACCGCGACCGCGCCGAGACCTCATCTCTGGCGCGGTTGGTTTTTGTGTGCGAGCAAATCGCATTGCCTTGACCTTTCTACTCCAGAATGGCATCGTGATCGTGTTTGTTCGGGAGGAGCATATGCGTCTTGGCCGTAGAGAGTTTAATCGTTTGATGGCTGCATCCGCGGCGTCGTCGCTTGTACCAGCGAGCTTTGCTCAGGGTGGTTCAAACCTGTCAGGTCGACGCGTCCGATACTGCATTGTCGGCCTGGGCCGTATCTCCATGGATCACTTCATGCCTGCGACGAAGATGTCTTCGATGGTGGAGGTGACTGCGATTGTGAGCGGACATCCTGAGAAGGCGAAGCGGCAGGCTGCGATGTATAACGTGCCTGACAGCTCGATTTACACCTACGAGAACTTCGACCGAATTCGCGACAACACGAATATCGATGCCGTCTATATCGCATTGCCGAACGGGATGCATGCGGAGTACACGATCCGCGCTGCACAAGCGGGTAAGCATGTCCTTTGCGAGAAGCCGATGGCCAACACTGTTGAACAGTGCGAGGCGATGATTGCTGCTTGCGACAAGGCGAATCGCAAGCTGATGATTGCGTATCGTTGTCAGCTTGAGCCGACGACGCTGCATGCGCGGAAGCTTGTTCAGAGTGGAGCGCTTGGGAAGATCCAGGCGATCGAAAGCGCGAACGGCTTCAACATCGCTCAGGGTGAGTGGCGACTCAATCGCAAGCTGGCGGGCGGTGGGCCGCTGATGGATGTCGGTATCTATTCATTAAACGCGTGCCGCTTTATTGCCGGCGAGGAACCCGGTGTGCTCTCGGCCTACAGCTCGGTCATCGACCATGACGGGCGCTTCGACGAAGTGGAGGAGAATGTCTCCTGGACGATGAAGTTTCCGTCGGGCATCCTTGCGAGCTGCAACACCACCTACGGTGCGAGTATGGATGGTTTCTACAGGATTCATGGCTCGAAGGGGACGCTGCATGTCGAGCCGGCCTTTGGCTATCAGGGGATTCATTTGACTGCACATCTTAGGGGAGCGGAGGCAGTCGACGATCTGGAGCAGGAGAAGGATCCGGCGCAGTTCACTCGCCAGGCCGATTATTTTGCGAAGTGCATCGTCGGAGACACGAAGCCGGGGCCATCGGGAGAAGAAGGCTTGCGCGACATCAAGCTGATGATGCAGATCTACCGCTCGGCCGGGCTGCATTCCTAAGTACAATGGAGGGATGGGCCGTATCCGCATTCTCTCCGACCAGGTGGCCAACCAGATCGCCGCTGGCGAGGTGGTTGAACGCCCGGCTTCGGTCGTGAAAGAGCTGCTTGAGAACTCCATCGACGCTGGAGCGACGCGCATCCGCGTGGAGGTCGAGGGCGGTGGCCGCAAGCTGATCCGCATCGTCGATAACGGCCACGGCATGGTTAAGGACGATGCGCTGCTCGCCTTCGAGCGTCACGCGACCAGCAAGCTGCGCACCTCGGATGACCTTCTCTCCATTGCGACGCTCGGGTTTCGTGGAGAGGCACTGCCATCGATTGCGTCGGTGGCTCGCGTCCATCTACAGACGCGTGCAATCGAGGATGAAGCAGGTACAGAGATTGAGATTGCCGGGGGAAACATCCTGCGCGTTGAAGACGCGGGCATGCCCACGGGAACAACCATCGCCATTCGCGATCTCTTTTTCAATACGCCTGCGCGTCGCAAATTTTTGAAGACAGAGCAGACGGAGCTGGCGCACATCGCCGCGCTGGTCACACACTATGCGCTGGCGCATCCGTCGAAGCACTTCGAGCTGCACTCAGCCACGCAGGCCCTGCTGATTGCGCCTGCTGTGGCGAACGCGGGTGAACGGCTCTTCCAGATCTTCGGCAAGGATACTGCGATGTACATGCTCCCCACGACGGCGGAGATGGACTTTGCCCGTGCCGGCCTACCGGAGCCGCCGCCCTGGAAGCGTGAGGCAGACTACGAGGCACCCGATCCTGGCTACATCCGCATCACGGGCTTCGTCTCAAAGCCTGAATTGCAGAAGCTCAACCGCAACTCGATCTACGTCTTCGTCAATCACCGGCTCATTCGCGACCGTCTTGTTACACATGCGTTGATCGAGGCGTATCGCAACATCATTCCGCCGACGAGCTTCCCGGTTGTGCTGCTGTTTCTAGAGATGCCACCGCAGGAGGTGGACGTCAACGTTCATCCGGCGAAGACAGAGGTGCGCTTCCGTCAGCCGAGCTTTGTGCATGACTTTATCCGCGATACGGTTCGTACCACGCTGATGAATGCCCGTCCGGCGACCAGTTTTGCTGCAGCTCTGCATCCAGCTACGAATAGTGCCAGCAACTCGTTGCTGCTCGACGTGAGTCCGATGCCAGGAGCGCCTGACCAACCTGTCTTCTCGCCGAACCCGCAGTCGGAGCCGGAACCTTCTTTCGCGGATGCGGAGGCCTTCACACTTCAGGCTCCGACGCTTCCAGAGTCGCCTGGCCGCCTCGAGTTCTCCGAGCAGAGTATCCCCGTCGGCTATGATGCGGAGCGGCCTGAGGACAATCAGCAGCAGACGTTGAATGCACTGGCGACGCTGAAGCCGCTTGGCCAGTTGCGCGATTCGTTTATCCTTGCGGTCAACGATGAGGGCCTTTGGATCGTTGACCAGCATGTCGCGCACGAACGGGTCCTGTTTGAAAAGATTCTTCGGGAGCGGGAGATCGAAAAGGTGCAGCGTCAGCGCCTTCTGATGCCGTTGCTGATCGATCTGCTTCCGGCGCAGATGATCCGGTTTGCGGAGCTGGCGGATGAGCTGGACCGCAATGGCTTCGAGGCCGAGCCATTCGGGCCACGAACGCTGGCGATCAAGGCTGCGCCGGTAGGGTTGGAGGGCAGGGAGCTCGAACGGATGCTCGAAGAGGTGCTCGGCGTGCCTGAACGCGAGCAGCAGACCGAGAACTCCGACACCCGCCGTCGCCGCATTGCGGCCAGCATTGCCTGCCATGCGGCCATCAAGATCAACACACCGCTCGACTCCTCAAAGATCGACTGGTTACTTGCGGAACTGGCAAAGACGGAGCATCCAACGAGTTGTCCGCACGGCAGGCCCATCGCTTTGCGGTATTCTTATAAGGACGTACAAAAGGCGTTCCAGCGGATCTAGCTGACAGAGTCAGCCTAGAGAACCTGGATGAGCGCTCGTCCCTTGAAAATTCAGAAATGTCCCTAGCCAGCGATCCAGTCAGGCGAAGGATTGCTGTCATGCGCTTGTTCCAGCACCAAAGCGCCCAGCAGGAAGGCAACACCCCTTGAGCACCTCGAGCACGAACCTCCCTACGGCTGACCAACTCGCCGCCTCCCGCCTCATCCAATGGCATCAGCAGGGTGAAGCCCTCCTCACCTTCGAAAACCTGCGGAGCTGGATCAACGCTACCGGCCTTGTTCTCTTCAGCTCGCGTTCGCAGCAGCTTCCGGCGCCCGCGCCTTCTCTGGTCGAGGGTGTTCTTGGAGCTCCCAATGCCAATCCTGTGCTGGCTGATACCGAACAGGCCAAAACCCTGCTTGCTCGTCTGATCACCGAGGGCATTGCGGTTCCGCTGAACCTGCTCGGCACGCCCGGTGAGACGCCTGACTTCGTGGCCTCTGCCCCTGTCTTCTCCTACATCTTTACGTTGCGTGGCGATAAGGCATGGAAGCAACCACCTGCCACCAGCGGCGCGATGAAGGTATCTCCGCTTGCCTTGGCTACCTATACCTTGCTTGCTGAGCGGGTCACGATGTCGGCCTACGATCTTGCTACCCAGCTTGGCAAAGAGGTGACGGAGTCGGCGGTTCTGCGCTCTCTCAACGAGCTTTGGGCACATCTGCGCGTCTTCCCCGTTCCTCAGGCGGATGGCGCGGCTACGCTCTGGGAGCTCACCAGCGGCCGGTTCACCAAGCTGATGAAGGCCGGTGCGAACGCCGGTCAGCCCAGCGCGCTCTCTGCGCTTATCAGCCTCTACCTGAACACTGCCATCGTTGCGTCAGAGGAGGAGATCGAAACCTTCCTCTCGCCGCTCGCCGCCCGTAGCCGTATCCGCGATGTGGTGCATGCACTGATGTCTGCCCGCCAGTTGGAGACGATCGCCGTCGAAGGCAAGACTGTTCTTCATGTGGCTGGCGAATTACCGGCGTTCCTCGCACCGGCTGGCAGCGTTGTGATTGATGCAGAGGCCGCTGAGGAGATCGCGACCGAAGCAGCAGCAGAGGGTGATGGGCCGGTTGAGGGAGCGCCGCGCATTACGAAGTTCATCGCCAAGCCGCGCAAAATCGGCACCGGCTTTGTGAACAAGGCCAAGCCTGCCTTTGGTGCACGCCCTGCCTTCGGATCGCGCCCTGCCTATGGCACGGACCGCGAACGTCGTCCCTTCGCACGCGATAGCCGACCGGCCTCCGGCAAGCCCAGTTTCAGCAAGCCATGGGAAGAGGAGAAGACTGCACGTCGTGCTTCGGAATCAGGGTCTCCGGCGGGGGGCGGTGAGGGAGCCGCGTCCGAGCAGGATGCTCCTCGTACCTATACTCCGAAGCCGCGCTTCGAGCGTGGGGGAGATCGCCCAGCCTACGGTAAGAAGCCGTCCTTCGGGGGCAAACCCTCCTTTGGCAGCAAGCCCTCCTTTGGTAGCCGTCCTAGCTTCGGTCGAGACCGCGATGATCGCCCTGCGCGTGGTGGTTTTGCAGGCAATAGCCGCGACTTCGGCGATAGCCGCCCTCCTCGCCGCGAGTTCACGCCGCGTCCGGATGGTGACTCCAGCGATGGACGTCCGCCGCGCAGAACCTTCAGCAAGCCCGGCGGTTTCGCAGGTAAGCCATCCTTTGGCCGGGGGGCGCAGGATAGCCGTCCTCCGCGCCGCGACTTCGGTGATGCACGTCCTCCGCGTCGTGATTTTGCGCCACGGGCCAATCGTGAAGAGGGTAGCGACAGCCGCCCGCCGCGTCGTGAGTTTAGCCCGCGTTCGTCGGATCGGCCGTCCTTCGGTGGACCGCGTAAGCCCGGTTCGTTCAGTGCTCGTCCACAAGGTGGTTTTGGCGGAGATCGCAAGCCGTTCACTCCTCGTGAGGGCGGCGCACCACGCTTTGGCGGCAAGCCCTCCGGCGGATTTAGCTCAGGCGGAACGGATCGCCGTGCCCGCACCGACGGCCCTCCGTTCCGCAAGTTCGACGCACCACGCGGAGATCGTCCGGCCTTTGGTTCTGACCGGCCACGCCCGGCTTTCGGCTCCGACCGACCGCGTCCATCCTTTGGCTCTGACCGGCCAGCCCGCACCGATAGTTCGGGTGGCTATGCTGGTAAGCCAAAGACTGGATTCGGAGGAAAGAAGCCCTTCGGTAAGTTTGCCGGAAAGGCGGGAACGGGAAGGCCGAGTACCGGCAAGCCAGCCGGGACCTTCGATAAGTTCAAGAACAATGCCAAGCCTTTTGGCAATCGCCCGCCCGCTCGCAAGTATCGCCCTGATGCAGGGGAGTCCAAGGGATGACGCTCGACGCGCAGCCGCAATCCGATTCCGAAGTGCCGAAGCGGGAACGGCCGGTCATTGCTATTGATGGACCGGCCGGGGCAGGGAAGTCGACGCTCGCCGCACACTTGGCGCGACGCTTCGGCTTCCTTAATCTGGAGACGGGGGCGATGTATCGTGCTCTCGCGCTGAAAGCGATTGAAAATGACTATGGCTTCGACGAAGAGGCTCCGCTCCTGAGTCTTGCGTCGAACACGCGCATTACGCTGGAACCGCAGCTCGAAGGCAACCGCGTCCTGCTCGATGGAACGGATGTCAGTCGCCGTATCCGCGAGCAGGATGTCACCTCTGCCGCGTCGCAGATCTCCATCCACCCACAGCTGCGCGCCTGGATGGTCCATCAGCAGCGTGCGCTGGGCGCGAAGGGCGGCGTGGTGATGGAGGGGCGCGATATTGGGACTGCCGTATTCCCAGACGCCGAGGTCAAGATCTTTCTCGATGCGGCTCCCGAGGTGCGGGGAAACCGCCGTTACCGGCAGGCTGCCCCCGTCGAACACCCGACGGATCGGCAAAACGCGGCTCGTCAGGCACCTGATCCGCAAACTATTGAGCAGAAGCGGCTTGCGGAGGCGGCCATTATCGCCGAACTGAAGGAGCGCGACCATCGCGACCGCACGCGAGTGGAGTCTCCCTTGCAGCCAGCCGCCGATGCCATCATTCTGGATTCCACGGCCATGTCGCTGAACGAGGTGCTCGCAGCGGCCGAAGCGATCGTCCGTTCCCACCTGCCTGCCTGAGTTGCACTAACTTTGGTGCAAACTACTGGTTACCAAAAATTTTTCTGTGGATTACTTGTCACTGCGTGCTAGATTAGCTCATCGTTTGAATCAGATTGGATTTCTGCAACAAGTTGTACTGTACGAACCCCGATTTGGATCCAGCGGCAAATTTATCGCACTAAGGGAATGAACGACATGGAACAGGGAACAGTGAAGTGGTTTAACGATGCCAAGGGGTTTGGCTTCATCAGCCGTCAGAATGGCGAGGACGTTTTCGTACACTACTCGGCGATCAACTCGAACGGTTTCAAGAGCCTTCAAGAGGGTCAGGCTGTTCAGTTCAACGTCGTCAAGGGACCCAAGGGCTGGCAGGCGTCCGATGTTCAGCCTCTCTAATATTAGAGGGCTGGAACACAAGTTTTGCGAAAGGGATGGCCTAGGCTGTCCCTTTTTGCTGTTTGAGCCTATCGATTTTTCAACAAATTTTCGTGGGACGTGCTAACCTTAAGCTGTCGTTTGAGACAGATTGGTTTTCTGCAGTGGCTGTAATAATGTACGAACCCCGATTTGGACATAGCGTCAAATTCAGCAGTAATAAGGATGCAACAACATGGAACAGGGAACAGTGAAGTGGTTTAACGATGCCAAGGGGTTTGGTTTCATCAGCCGTCAGAACGGCGAGGATGTGTTCGCACACTACTCGGCGATCGTTTCGAGCGGTTTCAAGAGCCTCCAAGAGGGTCAGGCTGTGCAGTTCAACGTCGTCAAGGGACCCAAGGGTTGGCAGGCTTCGGACATCCAGCCTCTCTAAGCTTCGACTACAGCACACAGCTTCAACAGATTAATGAGAAAGAGGGCGGAGCAATCCGTCCCTTTCTTGTTTAAGTTGAAATTGACTATTGGGGTGGGTTGGGTGAGACAGGCTCCGGCGTCTCTGGCTCGACTGTGCCGAGGCTTGGCAGGATCGTCGCTGTCGCTTTAAACTTGCGATAGTTCGAATTCTGGACCTCTAGGGTCCCGTTGAAGTTCAGCAGTAGCAGGACACGGATCGAGCCTTTTCCCGAGGCAACCGAAGGTAACCAGACCTCTCCATTGATCTTCGTCCACTCGGCTTCGAAGCTCGAGTCTTTCTTGATGTCCGCCAGCAACCCTGCCCCGACTTTGAATGTGTTGACGAAGTGTCCGTCAATCTTGCGGAGCGCACGGTCCTGCTCGTCCACCCAGATGGTTCCCGCCATGTCGCGGATTGCGGCTTCGAACCGAGTACGGGTCTTTGCCTTTGGATTGCCGGTAAAATCGACCGCAATCGTATCGCGCCCGTCTATCAATACTCTTCGCGGTTTGCTGAAGCTGCCCAACTCGAGGAAGCGGGAGACGGTCACAACGTCGCGATCCTCATCGTCCGGCTTGGCCTGCTTTTCCTTTGCCTTGGCGATTTCTTTGTCGATGCGTTGACTCTCCTTCTTCTGTTCGTCCGGGCTCAGGTCGGTACCGTTTTTCTTTGTGAGTCTTTCGATCCTCACTCCCGCAACGTAGAAGATATCCGCGTCCTCAGTCTGGCTTTTCTTGACCGCGCCGTGGCTGTCGAGCGCATGTTCGATCGCGAAGGAGTGGTAGAGATAGTCCTTCACGAGCGCCTCGGAGGTCTTCTCATGTGCTTCTACCTCGTGCATGAGCGCGGGGATCTCTGGGAGGGGTTTGTCTGAAGCAGCGCCGTTCGTCGTCTGCGCTCCACACAGCGCTGTGCCTAGGAGCAACAGGCTGCCAAAGTTCTGGAAAGCGAGCTTCATCTACTCACTATAGTGGAGGCCTCAGGACGTCTGTAACCCTGCCATGAAGTATCAGGTCGGGAACGCAGGTGTACATTAAGCTCGATTACCGCACGAATTGCTGCGAAGTTTCGTCGAAAGGGCTAGCATAAAAGATGCACGGGTTGAGCACTCGCCCGCACATTTCTCTTCGTTTTGAATTGAGGAAGTATGGCCACTAAAACCGCCCCACGAATAGCTTCCGCACCGTCGGCAGCGCCAGAAAACAGAGCCGCCGAACGAGAGCAGGTCTTTGACATCTTTCGCCGCTGGGGATACCTCCAGTCCTGGCTTGACCCGCTCGGTCAGTATCTTCCACCGGAACCGTTTCCTGTTGCAGTTCCCGAGGGCGAGTTCGCAGCCGAGGCGCGTAGCTATTATTCCAGCACCTTCGGTATCGAGTTTGCGCACATTGTGAACTCCGAACAGCGTCAGTGGCTTCAGGAAAAGATTGAGCAGCCCACACCGCGTCCGGACCAGGCGCATGTTCTTAGCCAGCTCATCCGTGCCGATATCTTTGAACAGGTAATTCAGTCACGCTATCTGGGCACGAAGCGTTTCTCGCTCGAGGGACTTACTGTTCTCATCCCATTCCTCGACCAGGTCCTCGCGACCGGTTCTGCTACTGGGGTCTCCAAGGCGATTATTGCGATGAGTCATCGCGGCCGCCTCAATGTGATGACCAACACCATTGGCCGTTCGGCGACGGAGATCTTTGCCAAGTTTGAAGATGTCGATCCGCGCAGTACCCTCGGCGGTGGTGATGTGAAGTATCACGTCGGCGCGACTGGCGAGTACCATGCGGCGGACGGCAGCGCGATCGCGCTCCATCTCGCTTCAAACCCAAGCCATCTTGAAGCCGTCAACCCAGTCGTGATGGGGCGTTCCCGTGCCAAGCAGATCCGTATGGGCGAGGGCGCATTGAACAAAGTGCTGCCGATCATCATCCATGGCGATGCCGCCTTTGCCGGGCAGGGCATTACGGCCGAATCGCTTAATATGGCTTCGCTTGCCGGCTATAACATCGGTGGGACGGTTCACGTTATTGTGAACAACCTGCTTGGGTTTACGGCGTTGCCGGAGGAGTCGAACTCCTCCCGCTTTTCAACGGATATCGCTAAGCGCCTGCCTATTCCCATCTTCCACGTCAACGCGGAGGATCCGGACGCGGTCATGCGCATTGCGGCCATTGCGACGGAGTATCGTCAGCGCTTCCATTCGGATGTTGTCGTCGATCTCATCGGATACCGTCGCTACGGCCATAACGAGGCGGACGATCCTACTGTGACGCAGCCGCGTCGCTATGCGCTCATCAAGGAACGCAAGCCGCTGTATCAGCTTTATGCCGAGCAGATTGGCGTAGACCCGACGGATGAGGCGAAGGCCATCCAGAGCGAGTTCTTCGACGAGCAGAAGGCTGCTACACAGGTAGAGCGGAAGCCGCGCCTGGCACAGCTTCCGGACTACTGGAGCACCTATCATGGCGGTGACCTGTCCGACGCCGACGAGCAGCTTACAACCGGCATCTCCGCGGAGCGTGTCCTCGAGCTTTCGCGTCTGCTCAACCGATATCCCGATGGCTTCCACATCCACCCGAAGGTGCAGAAGCTCTATGAGCAGCGGATTGAGATGGCGGAAGGGAAGCGTGCCTTCGACTATGGATCGGCCGAACTGCTCGCGTACGCCTCTCTGCTGACTGAGGGTACGCCTGTTCGCCTTACGGGGCAGGACTCGCAGCGTGGCACCTTCAACCAGCGCCACTCCGTATTGGTGGATACAGAGACAGAGGTTCGCTATACGCCGCTGGCGCATCTCACTGAGAGCCAGGGCAGCTTCGAGGTGCATAATTCGCTGCTCTCAGAGGCTGCGGCGCTTGGCTTCGAGTACGGCTACTCGCGCGACTATCCTGAGGCTCTTGTGCTCTGGGAGGCGCAGTTTGGGGACTTCGTCAACGGCGCACAGATCATCATCGATCAGTTCATTGCCTCGGGTGAGGCCAAGTGGGGATTGCTTTCAGGGCTTGTGCTGTTGCTGCCGCACGGCTATGACGGTCAAGGCCCAGAGCATTCCTCGGCTCGCATGGAGCGCTTCCTGCAACTCGCGGCTCATGACAACCTCGTCATCGCGCAGCCCTCAAATGCGTCGCAGTACTTCCATCTACTGCGACGGCAGGCACGGCGCGCATGGCGCAAGCCGCTGATTGTCTTCACCCCAAAGAGTATGCTGCGGCACCCGGATGCTGCCTCCACCATTGCCGAACTGGGTAAACCGCGCTTTGAAAATGTACTGCCGGACAACGATGTGGTCAACCCTCGTCGTCTGCTCGTATGCAGCGGAAAGATTGGTCATAACCTTCGTGTCGAACGCGAGAAGCGCAAGGACACGAGCGTTGGCATTGTCTTCGTCGAGCAGCTCTATCCCTGGCCCGAAGAAGAGCTACAGGCTGCACTCGATCAGCATCCCGACGCGCAGGAGATCGTCTGGGTGCAAGAGGAGCCAGCCAACATGGGAGCGCTTTTCTACGTGATGCCGCTGCTGCGCCGCATGGTTGGCGACCGCGCGCTGCTCAGCGTCAAGCGTAGCGCCAGTGCCAGCCCTGCGACCGGCTCCGCCAAGGCTCACGAGCTCGAAGAGAAGACCCTGATCGATCTCGCCTTCGGTGCGCTGCGCAGCTAACGACACGTCCCAGCTCTTCCTTCAACTGGAAGAGCTGGGATCTGTGATCTCCTTCGCATAGATCTGGTGGGTTGTGACTGGCGGTGTATCGCTTCGAGTAAGCGCAAGGACGCTCTGCCGAATCTCCGCATCCGCAGCCGTCATACGTTCGCGTGAACGCAGGTAATCCAGCCAGGACTCTGTCACGAAGGTTTCGTTCAGGCTCTCCGGATCGTTTGCGTCGCGGAAGATGCCCCAGCGCATCGCACCATCGCGCAGTCGCACGCCACGCATGGCATGGATCGCGCGCGTGAAATCGGGATAGTGTTCCACGGGGACCCGATACAGGATTGAGATGCGCACTGGCCCCGCGCTTGGCTCCGAGTCGAGGACATACTGCGGTGCAGGACGCTTCCACTGATAGGGCGTGAAGTCCGGGGTCTTGCCGCGCATTACGTGAAAGCGTTGTGCGATCGGAAAGCTGATGAGCAGCCCCGCTGCGGCTGAAAGAAGCGCCGTGCTTGTCGAGGTTCTCTCCGCGACGGCGCCCCAGATAATGCTGCCGATGGCGAGTCCTCCCTGGAAGGTCATCAGGTATGTCCCCAGTACACGTGCCTGTACCCATGCTGGCACGGAGAGTTGTACGGAGGTGTTCAGCGTCGCCATCGTGCTGGTCCACGCGAACCCGGCGACGATGAGTGTGACGATGATGATCGCCGGCATCTTGATGAAGGCAAGAATGACGAGTGTGACGATATACACGACGGTCGACGCAGCGATGATTGTGTCCGCGCTGAAGCGACTGCGCAGCCGATGAAGAACGCTGGCTGCCAGCAGAGCGCCAAGCCCCATGCTGCCGTTCAGAATGCCGTACCCCATCGCTCCCTGGTGCAGGTCGCGCTGTGCCACCAGAGCCAGCAGAGACCAGACCGCGGAGACGAAGAAGGTAAAGACGAATGCGCGCAACAACGAAGCCTGTAGCTCCGGTGCATAGCGAATGTAGCGCAACCCCGAGCGCATGGACCCTGCGATACGCTCTGCCGGAAGCGTGCTCTTGAAGAGTGGTACCCGCTTCCAGTTGACCAGCACCCAGATGACGCCAGCGAAGGAGATCGCATTCAGAAAAAATACCGATCCCGCGCCAGGTCCTGTCTTCTTGAAGGTGGCAACCATCAAGCCGCCGAGCGCAGGTCCCACGGCACGCGCAAGGTTGTTGCTCGCCGAGTTCAGCGAGACAGCATCGGCGATCAGCTCGCGTGGGATCAGCTCCGGCACAATGGCCTGCCACGCCGGGTTGTTCATCGCAGAGCCGATGTTCAGCAGGAAGGTAAGTGCAAGCAGCGTCCACGGCGATATGTAACCGAAGAAGGTCAGTATCGCCAGCACGGCAACCGACACCAGCATCCAGACCTGCCAGAAGATCAATAGCTTCCTGCGGTCGAAGACGTCGGCGGTCGCTCCCGCAAGCAAGCCGAGAAAGAGCACGGGCAGGCTGGCCGCAGTTTGCATCAGTGCAATCAGCAGGGGAGAGCTGGTGAGCGAGGTCATCAGCCATGTGCCTGCCGTATCCTGCATCCATGTGCCGACGCTAGAGATTGTCGAGGCGATCCAGCGATCGCGGAAGAGCGCTACGCGTAGCGGGCCGAAGCCCCCCGTTGATGGCACGGGAGGCAGGGTTTCGGGGGTGATCTCGGGAGTGTCCAATCTATCTCAATCCTTACACGACTACGGATGAGATGCACGGGGCGTATCCGATTGCTGTTGCAGCCTCTTACTCCTTCGATTTTTTGGAAGATCGGCTTTGCTTTACCGGGGACTTGTGGGTCAAAAGTTCAGCGATGGCGGGATTTTTCCAGGCAAACAGAGAGTTATAAGCTAATGCCATGGTTTTCTTTACCATATGAGGTGATTCGAGGATTGGAATGAAGTGTTGTTCCATTGCAATCGCACTCGGGATACTCCGCAGTAACGCCAATATAAGAAGGTCTTCATTCTCTGGCGCTTCAGAAGGTTTCCTTGTCCAGGGTAGAGCCTGATCGAGATCGCCAAAGAGAAGTCGATAGATCTCTTTAGTGCGTTCGAGGGATACGGTATTCCGAAGAGCGAAGAGCTTGAATTCCAGCGTAAGGATTGGCCAGTGATGACTATCCGACACTGAGTTGATGAACTCCTCCCTTCCGGCAAGAATCCTTTCTTCGGTAGACATAGCGTCTGGCCAGCTTCTCATGGCTGCCATTCGGCTCCGGACCTGTCTCTCGAACAATGCCAGGAAAAGATCTTCTTTGCCTTTAAAGTGAGCGTACACGGCCCCCTTCGTACGGCCGGCCTCAGCTGCAATCGTTTCCAGTTGGGCGCGCTCAAATCCATCCCGTACAAAGATCTTCTCTGCGGCGTCGAGCAGGTCGTTGAGTGTTGCTTCCGTCTTGGCTTGATGCTTGTTTATGGACTTAGCTCTTGGTGGTGCTTGGGGTGATCTCACATCGTCAATTTTACTCGTCAATAGAGTTATTGTGTACCCATAAGTATCCATTAGTCGATGAACCTTAAAGTTTTGGCACCCCGGGAGACGATGCTGTCACAAATAATATAAATTTTTTGCTGATAAAATGAATCCGTACAAGTTGGTATTTATCTTATGGTCAGAGTATAAAACCGCATTTGTTGCTCCAGAGAGAGATCATGAACGCAAATAAAGTAACCACTATGCGCCCTCGGTTGCCGCACCTTATTCTGACCACAACGAGCATCGATGCTGTGCTGAACTGGTATTGCAATGCGCTACGCATGGATCTGGTTCATCGCACGGACATGCCGGATAGTAAACATGAGGACGAACAGCTTCACAAAGCAGCGTGGGTAAGCAATGATGAGACGGAGCATCGCCTGCTATTCGTCGAACTACCGAAGCTAGCAGCGACGGACGAACTGCATCACCCCCGGTTGCAACATTTCACGTTTGAATATCCTCACATCGACGAGTTGCTCAAGACCTATGCTCGCTTGAAGGAGCAACGCATTCTGCCGGTTCAATGTACCGATAGTGATGCAAAGACCGCCTTCTACTACGAAGATCCCGATCGTAACCGGGTTGAATTGAGCGTCGATGACTACGCGGATCGCTGCGCTTCAGACGAACATGTACAGTACTCGCCGGAGTTCGACGAGAGTCCGATGGAGTATTACGTCGATCCCGATCAGTTAATCGCCGCACGCAAAGCGGGAGTATCCCCGTGGGAGTTGCATGAGCGGGTCCGAGCAGGCGAATTCGCTCCAGCGAAACTATCCGCCTTTCAACTCTCTCAGCTCCACGCCTAAAATCTTTTATCGAAAGATGAACGTGAATCAGCCGGTTGTCATGCCCTCGGACAGGGGGCGTGACAACCGGCTGATGCCTGGTGCGCCTCCGGTAGAGATGGTGTTTTAGAACAGCAGCTTCAGGCCAAACTGGATCTGCCGCGAGTTGGTGGAGGTTGCCGTGATGACGCCAGCAGTCGGCGATGCGACGGCTACAGCGGTCTGGTTTGCCGTCGTACCTTGCGTTGGCCCGGAGGAGAAGACGACCTCGTTTGGAGTGGCGAAGTTCGTGTGGTTGAGCGCGTTGAAGAACTCGGCGCGGAACTGGGCACGAACCCGTTCGGTGACTTGGGTGGACTTCGCCAGAGACAGGTCGAGGTTAGCCACGCCCGGTCCGACTAGCGTATCGCGTCCCAGATTGCCGAGCGTTCCATAGGCCGGAGCGATGAACGCAGTGGAGTCGAACCACTTAGTCGGTGTACGCGGGTAGCGCTTGCCAGTGTAGTTAGGATTAACCGAAGGTCGCACTGGGTTGCGCGTGTCGCCACTGCCCGTCGGGTTATAGCCGAGCTGCGGCGAGAATGGGAAGCCCGATTGCAGCGTTGCGATAGAGCTCAACGTCCAACCGGAGACCGCGCGATTCAGCAGCGGATTCAGGCTTGATCCAAGTGCATGGCTGCGTCCGAAGGGTAGATCGTAGCTGCCATTGATGGCTACGATGTTGCGGACATCCGCAGCCGAAGGTCCGTAGTCGAGCTTCGGATGTGCCGGATACGAAACGAAGGCTGGCGTGTTGGCACTGACGCTGGTGTTCCACGCCGAGCCGTCATCCAAATTCTTCGACCATGTGTAATTTCCGCGAAGCTGTAAGCCGTGCGAGAGGTTGTGGCGTACGTCCACCTCCAGGCCATTGTAGCTGCTGATACCCTGGGACACCCACGAAGTAGTGTTAGCAACCGCAGGGTTCGCCTTGATGACCGTCGGGAAATAGACCACGCCATTGGTGATGATGGAGGCAGGCTCGTTCTGGTCTTCGGAGAGAATCTGGTGATAGCCGTGCGAGCCAACATAGCCCACGGTGAGTGAGGTGTTCGGCAAGATCTCCTGCTCTACCTTTAGCGTCCATGCCAGCACGGTTGGTGTCGCGATGTCCGGCTGCACGTTCGACGGCGAGATCAGCGAACCTGCCGAGGCCTTGGTCTGCGATGTGATATCGAGGCTCGAGACAGCAACGTTTTTCAACGAGAGCGTGGTGTTATACGGAGCCGTCTGGTCGAGCCGATAGTCGAGATTATCGAGCAGCGAGTGATGCAGCCCGAAGCTCGCACGCACCGAGGTCTTGCCGTTGGCGAACGGTGCCCACGAGAGCCCCGCGCGCGGCTCAGGAAGAAACTTTGCGCGATTGTCGGTCAGTGCGGAGCTTCCGGTGAATGGGGTCGTATTGATGATGCCGTCGGTGAACTGATAGTTGGAGGCGCGGCCCTGGGACTCATTCCATCCATTCGTCGATTCGACGCGAACGCCAATGCGAGCTTCGAGGCGCGGCGTGAGATGTACCGTGTCCTCGACATAACCTGCGCCCATCCACGAGCGCCAGCCTAGTTCGGTAGGAGCGGGAACAACGGTGAAGGTGGCAACCGTGCCTTGCAGGAAAGTTGTCAATGTAGAGAAGGATGCTTGCCCATCCTGATTCTGCGCGAGGTTGTCGTTCGATTGCAACCGTTGCAGCCAGCCGCCTGCTTCGATCTGATGGCGTCCAACACTCCAGAAGATGTGATCGTCGAAGGTGAACAGGTTGCGCGTCGTCGCGTTGTTTGAACCGACGTTGCCGCCCGCTCCGGTGATCTGCGAGGAGCCATTCGACGCGGTACTTCCCGCGATGACAATGGCACCGATCGTCTTGCCCTGCACCCAGCCCGGGACGTCCACCGGAGTTGATCCTACAAAGTAGAACGACGCACGCGAGAAGCCAAAGCGGGCCGTGTTCAACAGGTGCGGAGAAAAAACATGTTGCTCTTGAGCACTCAGCACTTGCTCGCGTAGCGTCTCGTTGATAAGCGCGAGCGGATTTTGTGTCGGCGTATTCGCGAGCGAGTCGTCGATGGTGTACGCTGCGAAGAAAAGATCGCTGGGGCTGATGTTGTAGTCGAAGCGCGTCGTGCCGAAGTCCTCGCGAATATGCTGCATCGGACTGGAATAGGCGAGCCCGATGCCCGTCGGATTTCCTTTCGCGTCGGTCAGCTCCGGCCCATTCTGCGTCGGCCATAGATTCAGCAGCGGTGCCACACCGGTTGCTACGCCATAGTTCTTCAGCGGCCCGCTAAGGTTCGCCGGATTCGGTAGAAGGCCAAGTCGTGCATTGCTGTCGGGAACGAACGTTACATCGCTCAGGCCAAGGTTCTGGCGATAGCCCTCGTAGTTGACGAAGAGCAGTAGCTTGTCTTTCTTGATTGGCCCGCCCAGCGATGCGCCGAAGTCGTTGCGCTGGAATTCGGGAAGCCTTGTACCCGAAGTCTGCGAGAGCTGATCGAAGTAGTTGCGAGCATCCAGTGCGGAGTTGCGAAGAAATTCGTAGACCGATCCATGAATTTGATTTGTGCCGGATGCAGTTACGATTGAGATCTGCGCGCCCTGCCGTTTGCCGTAGTTGGCTCCATAAGTATCGGCGAGAACGTTGAACTCACGTACTGCATCGACGCCGAGCAACTGACCGCTTGTGCCACCGGGCGTGACGTTGATGAGCGAAGCGCCGGTGTACTCAATACCGTTGAGCAGAAAAAGGTTGTCCTGTGGGCGGCGTCCCGAGACAGCGAACATGTTGCCGACGGAGGAGTTGGATGTCCCAATCGAACCGGAGCGCTGGCCCGTATAGTTTACCGTCGCGGGGTTCAGTGTGAGCAACTGATCATAGCTGCGACCGTTCAGTGGAAGCTGCTTGATCTGCCGCTCGTCGACGAGGCCGGAGGTCTGCTGCGTTGAGAGATTGACGATGGCGGGCGTATCGACAACGGTCACCTGCTGTGCGACCGTGTTCACGCCAAGCTGCAGATCGATCTGTTTGCTCTCACCTACAGTTAGCGGAATTCCTGTGAGCCGCTGCTCAGTGAAACCCGCTACCTGGGCAGAGATGGTGTATGTCCCAACCGGAATGGAGGGCGCGGCGTAGCGGCCATCCGCGCCTGTCAGCAGACGACGCTCATTGCCGGTCTCATCGTTGTGGACGAGCACCGTCGCATGGGCGAGGGCTGCTCCGCTCGTATCGGTGATGCTGCCGGAGAGTGTTCCGCCGACGACTTGGGCCTCGGAGGGAAGAGCAAGAAAGAGAGCAAGCAGGCTGGCGAGAAGTACCGCGAAAAGAGTCAAAGGTGTACGTGTGATGCGGATCATTGGAGCTCCTGAAGGAATAGGACGGCACGCTTGTTTGCGGCTCATGAGATTTGCTGGATTGTGCGTAGGGACGAGGGTGTTCTGGAGCTGGCTCTTGTCTAGGGGCGACAGCAGTTCGTGGAAGGGAAGGCCATGATCATGCGGATAAAACGGTCGGGAGTCATCGTGGCACCCCGTGGTTGTAGCTCCAGTAGACAAGCCCCAACGTGATCAGCGCGATAAAGATCTCACCGAGGATACCGACGATCAGCGGTCGCCATCCCTGACCCACAAGATCGCGCAGATTTGTACGTAGACCGACACCAGCAAATGCAGGAAGAAAGGCCCAGCGTGAGAGGTTCGAAAGACTGGTGAGCTGGGGAGCGGTGAAGAAGTGCGCTGTCGCCAGAATCGAGATGGCGATGAAGCCGAGGATGAACTTGGGGAACTTCTGCCACAGGAATGCGGCCTTGTTCTTCACGTTCGGAGCCTGTCCCCGCGACGACCAGTAGATCGCATAACCCAGCACCACGAACCCGATGAAAGAGGATCGTGCTGTCTTTGCAAGCACCGCGAAGCGCCCGGCGGTGTCGGAGTAGATGGCTCCCGTGACCGTGGCCTCGGCGGTGTTGTCGACTGCAAGCCCGGCCCACATCCCATATGCCTGGTCGCCCATGTGTAGGGCATGTCCGATGGCAGGGAAGGTAAACAGCGCAATCGCTCCCAGCGTCAGGATGGCTGCAATCGCCGTCGAGGTGTCTTCCTCTTCCGGCTCGATCGCTCCCTGCGCGGCCATGATCGCAGTAACGCCGCAGATCGAGCTGCCGATGGCGAGCAGGCTGGTAAGTTTCGGCGGCAGGTTGAAGATGCGGCCCAGCAGCGTCATCACCGAGAGCGAGAGGATCAGTTCCACCGCGACAAGGCCCAGCGAAAGGCCGCCGATATGGAGGACATCCTGCATCAGGAATCGGGCACCAATCAGAACGATGCCCAGCTTCAGCCAGAGCTCGTACGTTGCGACGCCCGGGCGAAAGATGCGCCCGACGCCGACGGTATTGCTGATGATCAATCCAAGGATGATGGCCCAGAGAACGTACTCAATCTGCGGCATCAGCAGGTGGTAGCTCACCCGCAGGACGGTAAACAGATGTTCCAGCAGCTTGCCCAGCAGGCCGATTGCAAACAGCAGCGCTATTCCCGGCAGCGTCTGAATAAAGCGCGCAGTCAGGGATGGCGGTTTTGCGGAGATCGGAATGGTATGGGTGGACACTGGTTTATTCGAAATCCATTACCACTTGATCTGCGGAAGCAGATTGAAGCGGATCAGCGCAGCCAGCGTCAACGCAATGCCGATAGCGAGAAAGTCGACATTGAATCGAGATGACGCCTTCGAAGTATGTTCTTGGATTGCCATGATGACTCCTGTGTGAGGTGCGGGCAAAAGAAAAAACCCACATATCGCGCTCTGCGCTGATACGTGGGTTCCTGAGATTTTCTAAGGTCGTGTTGTACTTATTCGCCTAAGACAGGATTGAACCGACGCAGCAGCATGTGCCCATACAACAAGGGCAACAGGTACAGGCCGCGATGCGCATCAATCCCATGAAGTTGAGGTTAGAGGGTTTCGTCCAAGTCGTCAAGCTGACGGCTGCCAAAAAGGTCCGCTTAAAATGGAAACCCACGCAGCGCGGTGGGGGCTGATGCGTGGGTGTTCCAGTAAAGCAACGAAGTGGGTGGACTTCGTTATGACCGACTCAACCCGAAGGGAGTCTCGCCATTCATTTAGAGTAACCTCCCTGCTAGACCAAAGTCAATAGAAAATGGCCTGAAAAAGGGTATTTGCCCTCTCGTGGACGTGAGACCCCCTGTGGATTGGAGGCAGGCTCGGTGGTCAGAGGCGGCAGATCAGCAGTTCGCGCTCGTAGACCATCTCTGGCGGCAGGTGGTCGTGCAGGGCCAGGAACAGCTCCTCGTGGCCCATCACCTCCTGTTTCCACTGCTCCCGATCGACGGTCTGGAGCGTCTCGAAGGTTGCGCGTGGGAAGTCCAATCCCTTCCAGTGGATATCCTCGAAGTGCGGTGTCCAGCCGATAGGCGTCTCCTTGCCCCGCACCTTGCCGCGCACCCGGTCGACGATCCACTTCAACACGCGCATATTCTCCGAATAACCCGGCCAGAGAAATTTGCCCTCCTCGTCCTTGCGGAACCAGTTGACGTGGAAGACGCGCGGCGTAGAGCTGAGCGACCGCTGCATCTTCAGCCAGTGCCGGAAGTAGTCGCCCATGTGATAGCCGCAGAAGGGCAGCATCGCCATTGGGTCGCGGCGGACCTTGCCCAGCGCGCCACCTGCGGCGGCTGTCGTCTCCGAGCCCATGGTCGCGCCGACGTAGACGCCCGCGGACCAGTTGAAAGCCTGGTATACCAGCGGCATCGTCGTTGGACGACGGCCACCGAAGATGAACGCGCTGATCGGCACGCCCTCGGGCGCCTCCCAGTCCGGATCGATGGTGGGGCATTGGCTCGCCGGAGCGGTAAAGCGGCCGTTCGGATGCGCCGCCGGCTGTCCGGTCTTCTTACCGATTGCCGGGGTCCAGCGCTGGCCGCGCCAGTCGAGACACTCGTCGGGCGGTGTGTCGGTCATGCCCTCCCACCACACGCCGCCATCCGGCGTCAGCGCGACGTTGGTGAAGATCGTATTGCGAGCGAGTGTTGCCATGGCGTTCGGGTTGGTCTTCGCCGAGGTGCCCGGAGCGACACCGAAGAAGCCCGCCTCCGGATTGATCGCACGAAGCTGCCCTGTCGCATCCGGTTTGATCCAGGCAATGTCATCGCCGACCGTCCAGACCTTCCATCCGTCGAACCCCTTTGGCGGAATCATCATGGCGAAGTTGGTCTTGCCGCAGGCGCTCGGAAACGCAGCGGCGACATATGTTTTCTGGTGATCGGGAGATTCAACCCCGAGGATGAGCATGTGTTCCGCCATCCAGCCCTCATCGCGGGCGATGTTGGACGCGATGCGCAGGGCGAAGCACTTCTTCCCCAGCAGAGCATTGCCGCCGTAACCCGAACCGTAGCTCCAGATCTCGCGCGTCTCCGGAAAATGGACGATGTACTTTTCGTCGTTGCAGGGCCACGAGACGTCCTTCTGGCCCGGAGCAAGCGGCGCGCCGACCGAGTGCATGCACGGCACCACGCGCTTCTCGTCCTTATCGATCTCCGCGTAGACCGGCGCACCGATCCGCGCCATGATCCGCATATTCACCACGGCATAGGCCGAGTCCGTCAGTTGCACGCCGATCTGCGACATCGGTGAGCCAACCGGCCCCATGCTGTACGGCAGCACATACATCGTTCGCCCACGCATCGAACCACGAAAGAGCTGCTTCAGCTTCTTCCGCATGGCGAACGGATCCTCCCAGTTGTTCGTCGGCCCGGCGTTGTCCTTCGAGAGAGAACAGATGAAGGTGCGATCCTCGACCCGAGCCACATCATTCGGGGCCGAGCGAGCGTAGAAGCACCCCGGCCATAGCTTTTCGTCCAATGGAAAGAAGGTTCCTGCTTCGACGAGCGTGTCGCACAGCCGCTCGTACTCCTCCTGCGAGCCATCGATCCAGTGAATCGCCGCAGGCTGCGTCAGGTCGGCCATCTTCTCGACCCAGCGGATCAGGTGTTTGTTCGTTGTCGGCGGTGCTGCGATGGTTTGACTCTTCATAAAAACATCATCCTTGGACGTTAATGCTTCGCCTTTCAGAGGAAGGTGTCAATGACGATCGCACAAATGTTCGATTATCGATCATCTCTTTGTGAGATAAAGATTCCTTCGTTGCAGGTCAAAACACGCTTTGGGTACATGGCCGTTTAGGCAATCGCAGCGGTGACCAGCGTCTGCGCCTCAGCCTGGATCTGCTTCAGGTGTTCCGGGCCTTTGAAGGATTCAGCGTAGATCTTGTACACGTCCTCTGTTCCCGACGGCCGAGCAGCGAACCACCCCTCGTCCGTCGTCACCTTCAGGCCGCCGATCGCCGCGTGGTTGCCTGGTGCCTCCGTCAGGATCGCAGTGATGGCGTCCCCGGCAAGCTCCTTCGCGGAGACCTGCGACGGCGACAGCTTGCCCAGCTTAGCCTTCTGCTCCTTGGTCGCCGCAGCGTCGATACGCTGGTAGACGGGGCTGCCGTACTTCGCGGTCAGGTCGGCATAGAGTTGGCCTGGGTCCTTGCCGGTGCGAGCCGACATCTCGGCAGCGAGCAGCCCGGGGATGAGGCCGTCCTTGTCGGTCGTCCACACGTTGCCGTTGCGTCGCAGAAAAGTAGCTCCAGCGGACTCCTCGCCCACAAAACCAAGCGTGCCGCCGATCAGGCCGTCAACAAACCACTTGAAGCCGACCGGCACCTCGAGCATAGGACGCGGCAATCCCTTCGCAACGCGGTCGATGATGCTCGACGAGACCAGCGTCTTCCCAATGCCAACGTTTGCGCCCCACTCCGGCCGGTTCGTAAACAGGTACTGGATGCAGACCGCGAGATAGTGGTTCGGGTTCAGCAGGCCGGTCGAGCGAGTCACGACCCCATGGCGATCGTGGTCGGTGTCGCACGCCCATGCGACGTCGAACTTGTCCTTGTTTGCGATCATCGACGCCATGGCAAAGGGGCTGGAGCAGTCCATCCGCACCTTGCCGTCCCAGTCGCAGGTCATGAAGCGGAAGGTGGGATCGACGTAAGGATTCAGGATCTCGAGCGGCAGCTTGTACTGCTCGGCGATGCGCGGCCAGTAGAAGACACCAGCGCCACCAAGTGGATCGACAGCCAGCTTCAACGAGCTGGCGCGGATCACGTCGAAGTCGATGACGTTGGCGAGGTCGTTGACGTAGGCGGTGATGTAATCGTGCCGATGCGTCGTGTCTGCGCGCACAGCCGCCGCATAGGGGATGCGCTTAATGTGCTCGACGCCAGCACGGATAAGATCGTTGGCGCGGTTCTCGATCCACTTTGTCGCGGAGGTATCGGCCGGGCCGCCGTTGGGCGGGTTGTACTTGAAGCCGCCATCCTCGGGCGGATTGTGCGACGGCGTGATGACGATGCCGTCGGCGAGATCGTTCTTGCGGCCATCATTATAGACGAGGATCGCGTGCGACAGGGCCGGAGTCGGTGTATAGGCGAGCTCCTGGTCGACCATCACTTCGATCCCGTTTGCGGTTAGCACCTCAAGCGCGGCGGCAAAGGCAGGTTCGGAGAGCGGGTGCGTATCCTGCGCGAGAAAGAGCGGCCCGGTGATGTTCTGCTCGCGACGATACTCCGCGATGGCCTGTGTGATGGCGACGATATGGTCTTCGTTGAACGCCGTATGAAACGCGCTGCCGCGATGGCCCGAGGTGCCGAAGGCAACACGCTGTGCTGGAACATCGGCGTCCGGATGGAGCGCATAAAACGCTGTGACAAGACGCGGAATGTTCACCAGCAGGGCTGGATCGGGATGCTGGCCGGGGACGTTTGCAGGTGCGGTCATTGGATCGAAGCCTTTCGAAAAAAAACAGCGTCGACTTGCACTATAAGGGATGTCGATTGAGAAAAGAAAAAGCCGCCAATCAAGGCGGCCCTTCCTTGCATCAATCGCGAGACAAAACTACGCCGTAACCGGAACCCGATCAAGGACATTCGTCCAGTTCTTACCGGTGCGGCTTGCCTGTGCATTCTTGTGGAAGGCATAACCCGTGATCAGCGGCAGCGCCAGCGTCGCCTCGGAGTAGACCATCTGCTCGTAGGTCAGGTCCACCTTGCCCCAGCTCGATGCTTCCTTCAGGGTCGAGCCCGAGAGTGCACCATCACGCGCATCGGCTACCGTGATCTGGATCGCATACTTGTGCATCGATGCCTCTACACCGAGAATATCCGCTGCCACGACGATGTCCTGCGCGAAGTTCTTCGGCACACCGCCGCCGATCATCAGCAACCCGGTCGTGGGGTTGGCGATCTTCAACTGCGTGATCTCGTAGAAGTCCTTCGCCGAGTCGATCGAAACCATCGGCTTGCCCTGCCGCTCGTGCTGATGAGCGACAAAGCCGAAGCCCGCCGAGCAGTCCGAGAACGCCGGGCAGAAGATCGGTACATTCTTCTCATAGGCCGCCAACACGATCGAGTCGCGCCCGCCATCCTGCGGCGTCTTGCCGTTCTTCACGAGGTAGGCACCCATCTCGCGGATGAACTCCCGCGAGCTGTAAGGCCGCGGCTCCAGCGAGTTCGTGATCTGGTGCGTCGTCTCGTCGCAGATGCGCAGCTCTTCCTCATCGATGAAGGTGTCATAGATGCGGTCGATCATCAGCTCGCGCAGATCGGCATCGCCCGCGCCGTACTTGTACTCATCACCCGCGATGTAGTGGTTGAAGCCGAGCGCCTCGAAGAAGTCCTGGTCGACGATGTTCGCGCCGGTCGAGACGATGGCGTCGACCATGTTATTGCGGATCAGGTCGACGAAGATCTTCTGCAACCCGGCGGAGATCAACGAGCCCGCAAGGCAGAGAATCACGCCGCACTCCGTATCGCGCAGCATCATGTCGTAGATCGAAGCCGCGCGGGCGGTATCGCGCGCGCTGTAGGCCATCTTCTGCATGGCCTCGACGAGGGGAACGACGTTATGCTGCGTGATGTCGATGTGTTGAATGGGGCGGTCGAGGAGTTCTTTTTTCGTAGGCATGTCGTTAATAGAATATCAAGCGGAAGTGCTGATTTGACGCGGCGATCTGTGAATTTTAGATGAGCGGACGGGAGCCGGGCTGTCCGGCGGCTCCCCCGAAGCCTCAGGCCGAAGTACCATAGCAAGATGCCCGCAATCGCATATCTCGAGTGTGTCCGCTGCCACCATCACGTCTCAGCCGTTACCCCGCAGACCCTCTGCCCGCTCTGCGCAGGCTCGCTCTATGTCCGCTACGACATGGACGAGCTGAAACGTACAGCCCGCCGCGACGAGATCGTCCCCAGAGCCGCCGCCAGCGGAGCCTCCCTCGGCATGTGGCGCTACGCCAACGTTTTGCCCTCTGGCACTCCCGAGAAGCCGGTCCAGCCCGTTACCCTCGGCGAAGGCTGGACGCCCATCCTCCGCAGCAAGCGCTACCCCGGCCTCTTCATCAAAGAAGAAGGTGCGAACCCGACCGGCACCTTCAAGGCCCGCGGCCTCGGCCTCGCCGTCACCATGGCGAAACACTATGGCTTGCAACACTTAGCTGTTCCTTCTGCCGGTAACGCCGCAGGTGCTCTCGCCGCCTACGCCGCCGCCGCAGGCATCGCCGCCCATATCTTCATGCCCCAGGACGTCCCCTTCGCCAACTACCTCGAAGGCATCGTGTATGGAGCAGACGTGACGATGGTCAACGGCCTCATCTCCGACTGCGCCCGCATGGTCGGCGAAAACATCAAGGCTCAAAAGGACGCCAACACCCCGGCGAACGAGGTCTGGTTCGACATCTCCACTCTGAAAGAGCCCTTCCGCGTCGAGGGCAAGAAGACCATGGGCTACGAGCTCGTCGAACAGCTCGGCTGGACCTATCCCGACGCCGTCTTCTACCCCACCGGAGGAGGCGTCGGCCTCATCGGCATGTGGAAAGCCTTCGAAGAGATGGAACAGCTAGGCTGGGTGACCGGCAAACGCCCCAGGATGTACGCCCTCCAGGCCACTGGTTGCGCTCCCGTCGCCCGCGCCTATGACGAAGGCAAAGATGCGAGCGAGTTCTTCCAGAACGCGGCAACCTTTGCCGCCGGTCTCCGCGTACCCAAGCCCTACGGCGACGCCATCATCCTCGACATCGTCCGCCAGTCCGGCGGCGAAGCCATCGCCTCCACCGACGAAGACATCCTCAAGAGCATTCTCGACTGGGCCAAACACGAAGGCATCTTCCTCTCGCCCGAAGGAGCTGCCGCCACCGCTGCCTACGACGCTCTGCTCGCCAGCGGAGACCTCAAGCCCACCGACAAGGTCGTCCTCTTCAACACCGGAGCCGGCCTCAAGTACACCGACATGACCGCCGAGGCTATGCACCTCCGTCGTCCCGGCACCCTCCCTACCAGGATGCCCGTAGGCGGCATCATCACCCCACAATAGCCATGTCCATTCGCCGCGAAATTCCGCTTATGCTCCACCTTGCGCTGCCCCTTATCCTGGCAGAGCTGGGTTGGATGTCCATGGGCATCGTCGACACGATGATGGTTGGCCACATGGCCAACCCTGCGCTCGCCATCTCCGCCGCTGCCCTCGGCCAGGTGCTCTATAACACCGTCGCCTTCGGCATCGCGGGCATCCTCCTCGGCCTCGACACCTATCTCTCCCAGTCCCACGGAGCAGGGAAGTTCGACGAAGCCAACCGCTGGTTCTACCACGGCCTTCTACTCGCCGGTGTCCTGGCCGTTGTTCTCTTCACCATCATCGCGCTCGCGCCTCTAGCGATGCTGCACCTGCCCATCGATCGCGAGGTCCTCACCGGCTCGGTTGCCTTCCTGCGTGCGCTCAACTGGGGAACCCCCGCGCTCTTCCTCTACTTCACCTTGCGCCGTTACCTGCAAGCTTTTAACCACGTCCGCCCCATCGCGCTTGCACTGGTCACCGCAAACCTCATCAACGTCGTCGGCAACTGGCTGCTCATCTACGGCCACAGTTGGGGACCGATTCACATTCCGGCGCTCGGCGTCACGGGCTCAGGACTTTCGACCTCTTGCTCGCGCCTCTACCTCGCACTCTTTATCGCCGCTGCCATCTGGCGCGTGGAGCATCAGCACAGCTACGGCCTGCGCGGGATGCGGCGCCACATCGAGAGCTCCCGCCTTCGCCGTCTCGCCCTCCTCGGAGCCCCCGCAGGCGCGCAGATCTTCGTCGAGATCTCCATCTTCGGCACCGTCACCTTCCTCATCGGTACGATGGGCAAGCTTCCCCTCGCGGGTCATGAGATCGCCCTCAACTGCGCCAGCTTCACCTTTATGGTTCCCTTCGCCATCTCCGTCGCCGCTGCCGTCCGCGTAGGCCAGGCCGTCGGACGCAGATCCAGCATCGAAGCCTCCGCCGCTGGCTGGACCGCCATCCTTCTCGGCGCGATTGCGATGGCAATCTTCTCCGCTGTACTCCTAATCTTCCCCAACTTGATTGCCGCAGCGTTCACGCACGACCGCGCCGTCATCGCTGCCACCATCCCGCTGCTCTTCGTCGCCGCGCTCTTCCAGTTCTTCGACGGCCTCCAGATCACCGCCACCGGAGCCCTTCGCGGCGCGGGCAACACCCACGCCGGTCTCATCGTCCAGATCGTCGGCTACTGGATCATCGGCCTCCCCATCGGCTGCCTGCTCGCCTTCCATCTGCATCACGGAGCCGTCGGCCTATGGCTCGGCCTCTGCGCCGGCCTCGTCGTCGCCGGTACCTGGCTTACGACGATCTGGCACCACACCACGCGTTCCATGGCGAAAAAGATCACCGTGCGTACCTAGCTTCCCCGTATCTAGTTCTTCGACAGCCGATACATCAGCAGCGCCATCCGCTTCGCCTCGGTCGGCAACGAATCCAGATATACCGTCTCACCCTCTGCATGAGCGCCAGTCCCCATCGCGCCCGTGCCCACCAACCCGGGAACATACGGCGCCACAAATGCAATGTCCCCCGCGCCACCCAGCATCGGGTCCATCACCTCCTGCGGAGCCAGTCCCAGCGACGTATTCACCTCGTTCAACTCCTTCACCAGCGTGCGGCTACCCTCCGTCTCAGCCATCGCCGGATATCCCTCGTTGAACGTGATCGTCGCACCCGTCTTCGGCAGATGGTCGGCGACGATGGCACGCATCTTCGCTTCCACACGCTCCGTCTGCTCGTTGCTCAGCGTACGGATATCCCCATTTGCCATCGCCACCGGTGGAATCACGTTGCTCTTGCCCGTCACCGTGCCACCTGTGTTCGTAACGTTCTGCACAGCGGTAGCTCCGCCTAGCACCAGTCCCACGTTGAAGGTCAATCCCTTCTCCGGCAGCTCCGTCCGAAACTGATTCAGAATCCGCACCAGCTCATAGATCGCTCCATAGCCAAAGTGATCGTTGAAGATCTGTGACGAGTGCCCACTCACCCCTGAGGTCTCCAGCCGCCAGCTCAGCGAACTCCGCCTGCTGATACGAATCATGTCCTTGCCGTCGATGCGCGAGGCGTTCTCGAACTCGAGCGCAACATCGCTCCGTTTGCCCGCCTCGATCATGTCGTGACGGCTTACCTCCACCGGTTCGCCATGCGCCTCTTCGTCCCCGCTCAGCACAATCGTGATCTCCGCGTTCGCAAGCGTCCCCGCCACCTGCATCGCCTTCAGGGCCGACAGCATTACCACCAGCCCGCCTTTCATATCGCACACACCCGGACCCGTCGCCACATTGCCATTCGTTCCTGGCACAATCTCATACCGCTGGAACTTGCTCGAAAGCTCGAACACCGTATCCATGTGCCCGATCAGCAGGATCTTCTTGCCGCACTTGCCCACGCCCGCCGGACACGCATGGACCGCCACTAGATCGCCCGCGCGCTTATCCACGGCCTCCATCGGCTCCCACCGGGCCGTGAAGCCCAGCGCCTCGATCTGCGGTGAGATCACATCTTTTACCGCGACCACGCCCGCAAGGTTCATTGTGCCGCTGTTGACGTCAACCAGCTTCTCGAGCAGCGCCACCGCCGCAGGATTCTCCGCGTCCACCGCCTTCACCATCGCCGCTTCCGCCGGAACGAGAGGCGCAGATGTCTGCGCCAGCATCGTCGAAGAGCACACACCAGCCGCAGCCAGCAGGGAAACTATTGCCATCTTTTTCATAATGGCCGGAGAATATCACGTGCTCTACGTCGCCGAAAGAGTCTCGCGGACATGCGTCTTGCTGTGTGTCGTCAGCGTGATCGCCGCAGCGAGAATCAGCCCGCCGCCAACCCACGCTCCCGGACCCAGCCGCTCGCCCAACACCAGCACACCGAGCAGCGAACCCACCAGCGGCTCCATATTCAACAGCACGCCCGCCTGCGACGCCGGAACCTGCGTCATGCCCCAGTTCCACAGCAGCGTCGTCATCGCGGTGCACAGTACGCCACTTGCGGCCAGTGCCAGCCATGCCTTCAGCGACACATGATGGATGGGAGGTAACCCAAACTGCAGCGGAACCCAGACCATCAGCATGAGCGTGCCCAAGGCGAGCCCGTACACCGTGACGACGACGTGACTGTTCCGCTCCATCAGACGCTTGTTGATCAGCAGCCAGAACAGCGCAATGCCGAGCGACATCACTACCAGGAGATCGCCCGGGAGCGATGCCTCGCCGCGATGGCCATGCTTGCCGCTCAGTGCGATCAGCGCGGCCCCGCAGGTCGAACCCGTCAGTGCCATCCAGCCTACCTTGTCCATGCGTTCGTGCGCGAAGATCGCTGCACCCACCGCAAGAATCACCGGCATCGTCCCGATCATCAGAGCAGCATGGCTCACTGTCGTCAGCGAGAGCCCATAGAACTGGATCAGGAACTGCACCGGTACCCCAAGGAACGAAGCCAGCAACAGCAAGCCCCAATCGGTACGGTTAAGTTTCGGCGGATGTGTGACCAACAGCGGCAGCAGCAACACCATGCCAAAGAGAAACCGATACAGCACCATATGCCCAACCGACATCTCGGCCAGCGCGATCTTACCGAAGAAGAATCCGCATCCCCAGAACGAACCAGCCAGCGCGCACGCGGTAAAGCCGAGTGCCCGGCCTTTCATGATATGTCCCATACTTCCACTCTCGCACAAAAGGAAGCGGGTGCGGCTATCAGCCGCACCCGCCATCAGTAAAACGACCTTTACCAGACGCGGCAGCTGTTTGCAGGCACCATCGGCGAACCCTTCTTGCAGCCGAACGCCTCCGCGAAGCCGGGTGCATTGACGATCGCACCGTTTGCGCGGAAGTGATCCGGAGAGTGTGGGTCCGTCAGCACCTGCGCCCGCACCTGCTCGGGCCGTGCGTTCTCGCACCAGTTCTGCGCAAAGGCGATGTAGAACTGCTGCTGCTTCGTATAGCCGTCCTGCTTCGTGGACAGATCGACGTTGTTCTTCTTCGCGCGCTCGAGGTACGCCATGTACGCCAGCACCAGCCCGCCGTTGTCCGCTGTATTCTCGCCGAGCGTCAGCTTACCGTTCACCTTCACGTCATCGACCGCGGTAAACCCGCCGTACTCGTTGACGAGGCAGTCTGTCTTCGTCTCAAACTGCTTGATGTCCTCCGGCGTCCACCAGTTGCTCAGGTTGCCGTGTCCATCGAACTTCCTTCCTTCGTCATCGAAGCCATGCGTTAGCTCATGCCCGATCACCGCGCCGATGTGGCCGTAATTCACCGCATCATTCGCCTTCGGATCGTAGAACGAAGGCTGCAGAATCCCGGCAGGGAAGTTGATGTCGTTCATGCTTGGATCGTAGTAGGCGTTCACCGTCGGTGGCGTCATGCCCCACTCGCTATGGTCAACCGGCTGGCCGATCTTCCGAAGCTGGCGGTCGTTCTCAAACTCGTTCGCCCGCTCCTGATTGCCCAGAGCATCCTCCGGCTCAATGACGAGCTTCGAATAATCGCGCCACTTATCCGGATAGCCGATCTTGTTCGCCACCAGGTGCAGCTTTTCCTTCGCCTTCATCTTCGTCGTGTCGGACATCCAGTCGAGGTGGTCGATATCCAGATCCATCGCGTCCTCGATGTCATGCACCATCTCGAGCATCTTCGCCTTGCTGTCGCCGGCGAAATACTGATCCACGTAAACCTGACCCAGTGCCTCGCCCATCGCTCCGTTCACGGCGTTCGAGCAGCGCTTCCAGCGCGGCTGCTGCTGCGGCTGGCCGTTCAGGATGCTGCCGAAGAAGTGGAAGTTCTCCTCGTCAAAGCGCTTCGGCAGCCGGTTCGCAAAGGTGCTCAGCAGGTGGTACCGCATGTACGCCTTCAGCGTCTCCATGTCGGCGGCTTTCACCTCTTTCACCAGCACAGGGAAGTACTCCGGCGTTGAATTATTAATCTCGGAAAGACTGGGCGAATGTACCTCCGCGAGGAACTCGCTGAACTTCACACCCGGTATCGTCGCCTCGAAGGTGGAGATCGGCTGTAAATGGTAGATCTTCTCCGGATCGCGCATTTCGGTCACGCTCATCGAAGCCTTCGCCAGCGCGGTCTCGAACACCATGATCGCATCGGCGTCCTTCTTCGACTGCTCGGGCGAGCTGCCCGCGAGCTCCAGCATCTTCGCCACGTGCTCCACATACTGCTCACGCAGCTTCACATCCTTCTCGCCCGTCCGCAGATAATAGTCCTTCTCCGGCATGCCGAGCCCACCCTGGCTGATGCTGGCGATCTGCTTGCTCGCATCCTTGAAGTCCTGCTGTTCGCCGAAGCCGAAGAAGACATCGACGCTCATGCGCTGTAGCTTGCCGATCAGACTGGCGAGCGCCATCTTGCCGCGTACGCCGTCGCCCAGCCCATCGATCTCCTTCAGCAGCGGCTCGATCGGCGCAAGGTTCTTCTGGTCAATGAGGGCCGTATTCAGGCAAGCTTTGTAGTAGTCGCCAATCTTCTGCTCGTTCGCCGACCGTCCCGTGCTGATCGCCGACGTCTTCGTCAGAATCCCGTTCAATGCCTGTGTGTTGACGTTGAACAACTCGTAGAACTGGTCCACGCCCGACTGGTCCGCGGGGATCGGATGGTTCGCCGCGAACTTCCCGCAGGAGTATTTGTAGAAGTCATCGCACGGGTTGACCGAAGTATCCAGGCTCGACGTGTCGAAGGCCGGAACCGGCAGGTAGACCGGAGTCTTGGCCGGTGCCTCTGCCGGAGCTGCCTGGGCCAGCGCCACGCCGCCCAAACTGGCGGTGAGCATACAAATTAACGCCGTTACTGTAGCTCCGAAGGCGACCTTGCGCCCTCTGCCTAACCTCATCTTCGATCCGTATGCGTGCATATGCGGCAACTCTCCTCGGGCCATCATCTCAGTTTTTTGGTTCTTTCGTGCTATTCGAAAGACGTTTGGCGACTTCCCCTCGTCTGTGAAACAGTGAAGGGACGCACCTTCAGAAGATACGCGCATCCGGCCATGTCAGTTCACAGAACTTTCTCCGCGACTCCCTTTCTCCGCCGTCTTCTCGCGCTGTTGGGTCTCCTTGCCGCCACCTATTCCTATGCAAAGGGGCCGGAGCCGCCCTACCGCATCGCCCTCGCCTCGCTCGGCTATCAAACGCCCGGACCCGGTTCCCTGGCCACCGGCGGCACCATGACAACCGTCCATTTCGTCGACGAGCAGCACCTCCTCGTCACCTTCAACATCCGTAGCCTGATGAAGCGGCTCCCCGACGACCCGCCCGGCGATGAAGACCACACCGTCGAGGCCGTCCTTGTTCAGCTCCCTTCGGGCAAGGCCCTTGCGCATACCCGCTGGCGCGTTCACGACGCTGGCCAGTACCTCTGGAACCTCGGCCACGGCCACTTCCTGCTGCGTATCCATGACACCCTCACCACCTTCGCGCCGCTCGCCAACCTTGCCAGCGACGCCCCTTTCAGCGAGCAGCCGTTCCTCACATCGTCCCGCAGAATGGCTGCCATCCTGCTCTCGCCCGACCGCGATCTCATCACCGTCGAGACCCTCGACAAGCCAGTGCCGACGGCGGGCGACGACTCCTCCCAGGCGAGCTCAGGGCGCGCGCAGATCAACTTCTACCGCCTCCAGCAACCCGTCCAGCCGGTCGATCGCGTGATCGTCCAGAACGCCGGAATAGGAGTCGCCGCAGGACTCGTCGATCTCTCCCTCACCTCCGCCGGATACATCGAAACCCTTCAGGAGAGCGCCACCCGCTGGCTCTTCGACTTCGATCCCTACGTAGGCAAGTACATCGAACTCTCCCCGTTCGACACCACCTGCCGCCCGCATCCCGTCTTCGTCAGCGCCAGCGAATTCGTCGCCTTCGGCTGCCGCGGCAGCGACGACCGGCTCTCCATCGGCGGCTTCAACATGCGCGGCGAGCAGATGTGGCAGCAGGACTTCACAGACGAGCACGCCTTCCCCAGCTTCGCCTTCGCGCCCGCCGCCGGACGCTTCGCGCTTAGCCGCAACATCGTCGCTTCCGGCAGCGGCATCACCGCCGACTTCGCTGCGGCCTCCGTCACCACGCAGGAGATCCGCGTCTACCAGACCTACAACGGCAAGCAGCTCCTGCGCGCCGAGGCCTCGCCCGTCCAGCGCAACGGCCAGAACTACGATCTCTCACCCAACGGTCTCCTGCTCGCTGTTGTTCATGACAACGTTATCGAGATGCATCCGCTCCCCGCCCTCACCAGCGCCGATCTGGCAGGCATCCGCGCCGACACCACTCTCGAGCCAAAAGATGTAGGCGCGCCCGTCAATCTCGCCTCACACGTCAAAACCGCCGCTCTAATCAGCTCTCCCACAACCGTCCACGTAGAAGCTGTGCCCGCTCAGTTAGCTCCCACCTCCGACGCCACGGTCGGCGACCTCCAGCCCGAACAACACCGCAAGCCCCCCACCCTCTACACCCTCCCAACCGACAAGCCACGGGAGCCTCAGCAGCCGGAACAGCCCCAGCAATAGAAAAGGGCTAACCTCCGGTCTCCCGAAGATCAGCCCTTCTCAGATTTCTTTTTTGCGGCGGCCGAGCCGCGTCGAACTAAGCAGCCTTGACGACGACAGCCCTCACGCGTGCATTCAGGCGTGACTTGTAGCGGCTCGCGGTGTTCTTGTGCAGAACACCCTTCTGCACGCTCTTGTCGAGCACAGAAACGGTCTCGCGGTACTGCTCGGTCACGGCCTTGCTGTCACCCTTGGCGATCGCCTCGCGCAGGGCGCGCAGGATGCCGCGCAGCTTGCTCTTGTTGGCGCGGTTCACCGCGGTCTTTACGACTGTCTGACGGGCGCGCTTCAACGACGAAACATGATTTGCCATGATGAAACTCTCTTCTCTTTACCCACATGTGCGGGGGAATTTGGATGCAGGCCAGGAAGCTGGTACAGACACAGCCCAAACCGTAGTCCCGGTCACAGCCTGCCGCATACCCTGCAATGTCTAAGTGTACGGAACTGCGAGCCCGGGGTCAACTTCTATCTCGTTAGAGTAGTGGGTTATTTTGATTAACGTCCTCTTAGGACGGCTTTTTCTTGTGAGAATATGGCTGTGATGAAGACGTTTTACAAACCGACACAATGGCGCGGAAAGAGGGTAGTCTTTGCGTCAATCGATCCCAACGAGCGCAAAAGGCAAACCGTTATTGGGTGGACTGCCGTGTCCTTTGTTCTAGTATTCATCGTCATCGTTTGGATCGTCACATAGGAATGTCAAACTGATGCACTACCCTCGTTACCCAGCCGTATTCCTGTTCCCCAAAAATTGGCTTGACGCATCCGCCCGGACGTTCTACTCTTCGCCCATCGACACTCGTTTGGCACGATCCGCCAACCCGGTTGCAGTTCCCCAGCGCACCTCCCGCGCTGTCCGCTCCTCCCAGTCCCCCAACAACCTAACCCGCGATATCCACATCGCACTATCAGTCTTTCCTGACGGAGGTCAGATCACCCATTGGAAAAAACCGGCCTGATCAAAAAAGCGCTCGAAATCACTCAAGGTATTGAGCCCCTGTACGGGACCCGCGACGAAAATCTCCGTTTGATGGAAGACAGCCTCCACGTCACCATCGATCTCCGTTCCGATTCCATTCTGATCACCGGTCCAGCCGACTCCGTTGACCTCGTCGAGCGCATCTTCGCCGACTTCGAGGCCCTCCGCAAGGCGGGCGTCCACCCCCACAACGGCGAACTCAACGGCATGCTCAAGCTCGTCGTAGCCGATCCGTCCGTCACCCTCCGCTCGCTCGCCGACTCTGGCAAGCAGCGTAGCGTCGGCATCAAGCGCGTCGTCCAGCCCCGCTCCCCCAACCAGCGTAAGTACGTCGAGGCCATCGAGCAGAACGACATGGTCTTCGGCCTCGGCCCCGCCGGAACCGGCAAAACCTACCTCGCCGTCGCCATGGCCGTCTCCGCCCTCATGGCGAAGAAGGTCAGCCGCATCATCCTCGTCCGCCCCGCGGTCGAGGCCGGTGAACGCCTCGGCTTCCTCCCCGGGTCTTTACAAGAAAAGGTAGATCCCTACCTCCGCCCACTCTACGACGCTCTCTACGACCTCATGGACCCCATGAAGGTCGACAAGATGCTGGAGTCCCACGTCATTGAGGTTGCCCCGCTCGCCTTCATGCGCGGTCGTACCCTCTCCGACGCCTTCATCATCATGGACGAGGCCCAGAACACCACCAACGAGCAGATGAAGATGTTCGTCACTCGCCTCGGCAATAACTCTCGCGCCGTCATCACCGGCGACCTCACCCAGATCGACCTTCCCAATCCGAAGAAGTCCGGTCTGCTCGAAGCCTTGAACGTCCTCGACGGTGTCGAAGGCATCAAGTTCTGCCACTTCGACGACGTCGACGTCGTCCGCCACCACCTCGTCCAGCGCATCGTCCGCGCCTACGATAGCTACGGCCGCGCCCAGCACCAGCTCCCCCTCGCAATGGGAGAGACGGAGCTGCCCGGAACACCCCAACCCGCCAAGCCACCCTTGGCAAAGACGCAATAGATCCCGCGAAATGCGATAGGATAATGACAGAGGGCTGAAAAGCCCTCTGTCTTCTTAAGAGCAGACGTTCCAGCTTGTTCTTCTTTCCGATGATCACCATCGAACCCCCAAGTACCCCTCTCATCTCCGCCGCCGCGCCTGGACACTCCGGCACGACGCGCCTCCTTTATGTGGCTGTCAGCCTCCTTGTGCTGGCTGCGGTGAGCCTTCCCGCGTTCGCCCGCCCCTTGCCCAAATGGCATCTCGTCTGGAGCGACGAATTCAACGGTCCGAACGGCTCCTCTCCCGACCCAACCAAGTGGACCTTCGACATAGGTGGCAAGGGCTACGGCAACCACGAGCTCGAAACCTACACCGACCGTCCCGCCAACGTGCAGCAGAAGGACGGCAACCTCGTCATTACCGCCCGCAAGGAAGACCACACCGGCTCCGACGGCATCCCCCGCAACTACACCTCAGGCCGCATCCGCACGCAAGGGCTCTTCGCACAGGCCTACGGGCGCTTCGAAGCCCGTATTCAGCTTCCCCTCGGCAAGGGCCTCTGGCCCGCCTTCTGGCTGCTAGGCGACGATATCGGCACAGCCGACTGGCCCGCATGCGGAGAGATCGACATCTTCGAAAATATCGGCGAACCCGGCATCAGCCACAGCACCCTCCACGGCCCCGGCTACAGCGGAGCCAAGGGCATCGCGGCAAAATATGCCCTTCCCGTAGGAGAAGCCGTCAACACCGCCTTCCATCTCTACGCCGTCGAGTGGGCGCCCAACGACATCAAATTCTTCCTCGACGACCACCTCGTCGCCGAGCGCACCCCAGCCGACCTGCCCCCCGGCACCCGCTGGGTCTACGATCACCCCTTCTTCCTCATCCTTAACCTGGCTGTAGGCGGCGACTGGCCCGGCAACCCCGACGCCACCACTACCTTTCCCCAGCAGATGCTGGTTGATTACGTCCGCGTCTACACCGGAAGCAAACTAGGCCAGGCGAACCGATGATCACGATTGAAGCTCCCAACCCGTCTCCTGCTGTCACCGCGCTCTCGAAGTCCGGCCTGACGCGCTTCCTCAACCGCGCCCGCGAGGCCGTCGGCGTCACCGGCGAGGTCGAAGTCCTCCTCACCACCGACGCCGAGATGAAGCGCCTCAACCGCACCTTCCGCAGCAAAAATAAAGCCACCGACGTCCTCAGCTTCCCCACACCGCACGAGATCGCCCATGAGCACGCCGGAGATCTCGCCATCTCCCTCGACACTGCCGCCCGACAAGCCGACGCCTACGGCCACACCCTCCGCGACGAGCTCCGCATCCTCCTGCTCCACGGCCTGCTCCACCTCCACGGCCTCGACCACGAGACCGACGACGGCCAGATGGCCGCTCTCGAGACCGAGCTCCGCACCGAACTACACCTTCCCGTCACCCTGATCGACCGCGTCAGTAAGCCCGCGTCACGTAAGAGTAAAGCCAAGCCGCGTAAGAAGAAGGCCAAACCATGAGCCCCCTCTTCGTCATCACGCTCCTCGTTCTGCTGGTGGTTCTTACCCTCGCCGCCTATGTTGATCGCGTCTACTCCGAGATGGGCAAGTTCCTCGCCCGCGAGTACCAGGACAACATCGACGCCTGGGAGCAGGTCGTCGAGCCCCGCTTCCATCTCGGCCGCGAGTCCGTCGCCCTCTCCGCCTCTGTCCTTCGCCAGCTCTCGCTCGGAGCCATCGCGCTTCTCTCCGGCCTGCGTCTCTACACCGGCGCGGTCCACATGCCGGCGTTCGCCCTCGCGCCCAGCCTCTCCCAGGTCTTCCGCGCCGCCTTCGAGCTCATCCTCCTCATTCTTATCTTCGACCGCCTCGTCCCGCAGATCCTCTTCAGCCGCACCCGTGGCCTCTGGATCGCGAAGATCATCTATCTCCTCGAAGTTCTCTTCTACCTTGTCCTTCCCGTCACCTTGCTGCTTGGTCTATTGCTCTCCATCGCCGCCCTCGCCGAACCCGAAGACGAGCAGGAAGCCGAACATCCCTCCGAAGCCATGGATGCCCTGCTCGAAGCCGGAGAAGAAGAAGGCATCCTCGAAGAGTCCGACCGCGAGCTCGTCCGCTCGGTCGTCGAGTTCGGCGACAAGGTCGTCCGCGAGGTCATGACCCCGCGCCCCGAGATCTTCGCCGTCCCCGGCACCCTCACCCTGCAACAGTTCACCGCGCAGCTCGACGAGCACGCCTTCTCCCGCGTCCCCGTCTACACCGGTTCGCTCGACTCCATCACCGGCATCGCCTTCGCCCACGATCTTCTCCAGATCCTCGACATCGACGCTCAGACCATCACTGTCGCCGCCGTCCAGCGCCCCGCCGCCTTCGTCCCCGAGACCAAAAAGGTCGCCGAGCTCCTCCGCGAGATGCAGCGCGAGAAGCAACACATGCGCATCGTCATCGACGAGTACGGCGGCGTCGCTGGTCTCGTCACCATCGAAGATCTCCTCGAAGCCATCGTCGGCAACATCGCCGATGAGCACGACGAGCCCGAGGACGACGACACGCCCATCCGCGAAGAAAACGGTGCCTACACCGTCTCTGGCAGCTTCGAGCTCTCGCGCCTCCGCGACCTCTTCGCCGACCAGTTCGAGCATCCCATTCGTCCCGACGAAGACGGCAAACAGGACCCCGACGAAGATGAGGGCAGGGAAGACCGCGATACCCGCGACGACCCAACCGCCCTCCGCCTGCCCGAGCACTACGAGTCCACCACCCTCGGTGGCCTCGTCTCCGAGATCGCCGGACACATCCCGCTCCCCGGAGAGGTCGTCGAAGAGGACGGTTTGCGCCTCGAGGTCCTCGCCTCCACCGATCGCCGCATCGACCGTATCCGCGTCAGTCTCGCCGCCCCGCAGAACCCGGACTGACAGCCCGGCCAGGCTTCCTCCGTCACGTACAATTAATGCGAATCCCGGAGGAGCTTATGCAGCGCCGTCACTTCCTGGCAACATCCCTCGCCGCCTCAGCCGCCACCCTCACCGACAGTCTAGCCGCGCAGACCGCTGCATCCAGCTCCCGCGAGCTCTATCAGCTACGCCGCTACCATCTGCAGTCCGGCCCGCAGATAAAACTCACCCAGAGCTACTTTGCCGATGCCCTCATCCCCGCGCTCACCCGCATGGGCCTCGGCCCTATCGGAGCTTTCAGCCTCCAGTACGGTCCTGAGACGCCAGCCTTCTACCTGCTCATCCCGAGCCAATCAGCCGAACTCCTCGCCACTCTGGACCTCCATCTCGCCGAAGACGTCGCCTTCCTCAAGGCCGCCGAGCCCTTCTGGAGCGCCCCCGCGACCGCGCCTCCCTTCGAACGCATCGACACCTCGCTCCTCCAGGCCTTCGCCGGCTGGCCCAAGCTGGCGATTCCGGCGATCAAAGGCAAGCGCATCTTCCAACTCCGCACCTATGAGAGCCCGAGCCACGCCGCCCACGTCCGCAAGATCGAGATGTTCCACAGCGGCGAGTTCGAGATCTTCCAAAACGCTGGCTGCAACCCCGTCTTCTTCTCGGACACCCTCATCGGCCCGCGCATGCCCTCGCTCACCTACATGCTCAGCTACTCAGACCTCGCCGCCCTCGACAAAGGATGGCAGGCATTCGTGAGCGATCCGGCATGGAAGAAGCTCTCCTCCTCGCCCCGCTACAACTACGAGGCCATCGTCAGCAATATCTCCAACCTGATCCTCAGCCCCTTGCCCTCCTCGCAGATCTAACCTACCTCGCTCTGTCGTCCTGAGCGAAGCCGAAGGGCCTGCGTCGGCACTTACCGTTGCCTGTTCTTCCCAACCCACTCGCTCCCAACAGCGCATAATAAGAGCAATGCCCTTTCGCTCCGGATTCGTCTCTATCATCGGCCGCCCCAACGCGGGTAAGTCCACGCTGCTTAACGCCCTGCTCGGCCAGAAGCTCGCCATTGTCACCCACAAGCCGCAGACCACGCGCACCCGCATCCACGGCGTCCTCGAGGTTCCGCTCAAAAAGAAGGCCAAGGGAGAGCCGGGCCATCCCGCCGCGCAGGTCATCCTCGTCGATACCCCCGGCGTCCACAAGCCCGACACCCAGCTCGACCGTCGCATGATGCAGGAGGTCCACGACGCCCTCGAATCGCGCGACGCCGTCCTCTTTATCGTCGACGTTACCCACCGCCTCCCGCAGGCGGAAAAGCCCGAGAAGCAAGGCACCCTCAAGTCCTTTACCAAAAACCGCGTCGAGCTCTCCAAAGCCGAAGACGACTTCGCCCTCTCGCTCATCCGCAAACTCGAGTGCCCCGTCCTCCTCGTCCTCAACAAGATCGACGCCATTCCCAAGGCCGACCTGCTCCCCCTCATCGCGCACTGGTCAACCCTCCACACCTTCGCGGATGTCATCCCCATCTCCGCTCGCAAGAAGGAAAACCTCGAGCTCCTCCTCGACAAGATCGTCGGCCAGCTCCCCGAGGGCCAGCGCTACTTCCCCAAGCACCAGCTCACCGATCAGCCCGAGCGCTTCCTCGTCGCCGAGCTCATCCGCGAAAAGATCCTCATGCTCACCGGCGAAGAGGTCCCCTACGCCACCGCCGTCGTCATCGAAAAGTTCGAAGAGCCCGAGCCGGAACTCACCATCACCGGCAAGGTAAAGAAGCGGCCCGCCGGAGCCAAACTCCCCGTCACCAAAATCTCCGCCGCTATCTTCTGCGAGCGCACCGGCCAGAAGGCCATCCTCATCGGCAAGCAGGGCACGATGCTCAAGCAGATCGGCTCTACCGCGCGCAAGGACATCGAATCCCTCCTCGGCACCCGCGTCTTCCTCGAACTCTTCGTCAAGGTTCAGGAAGAGTGGCGCAGCAGCCGCGGCTTCGTCGAAGACCTTGACTGGCGCCGCCAACTCGAAGAGATCGCTGCACGCCAGCTCCACGAAGAAAAACCCGAGTAGCTTATCCTCACACTCACCACCGAACTGTCATCCTGAGCGAAGTGCGAAGCACCTGCGGGTGTATTTGTCGTTGCTTATTCTTCTTTCAGTATCCTGTTCCGAGCATCCAACAGCAGAAAGCCGGAGGAACCAATGCGCGTAGGCCTGATGACCCGTGAGTATCCACCCAACGTCTACGGCGGAGCCGGTGTCCACGTCGAATACCTCTCGCTCGAACTCGCAAAAAAGATCGAGGTCGAGGTCCACTGCTGGGGCACGCAGCAGGAAGACATCGGGAACCTCCACGTCCACGGGCTCGAACCCGTCCCCGAGATCACCGGCGACACGAAACAAAAGTTCAAGGCCGCCGTCGATGCCTTCGCCCTCAACCTCGCGCAGATGAAAGAGCTCAGCGCCATCGATATCGTCCACACCCACACATGGTACGTCTCGATGGCAGGCTTCCTCGCCAAAAAGCTCTACAACATCCCCTTCGTCCTCACCACACACTCGCTTGAACCCCTCCGCGCTTGGAAGGCCGAGCAGCTAGGCAGCGGTTATGCCTTGTCCTCTTGGATGGAGCGGACGGCAATTCTGGATGCAGACGCCATCATCGCCGTCTCAAACGGCACCAAAGCCGACATCCTCAAGGCCTACCCCGAGGTCCAGCCCGACCGTATCCACGTCATCTACAACGGCATCGACCTCAACCAGTACCAGAAGACCGACGACATCACTGCTCTGAAAAAATACGGCGTCGATACCACCCAGCCCTACGTCCTCTTCGTCGGCCGCATCACCCGTCAGAAGGGCGTCACGCATCTCGTCGAGGCCATCCCGCATATGCCTCCCGGCACCCAGGTCGTCCTCTGCGCAGGCGCGCCCGATACCCCCGAGATCGCCGCAGAGATGCGCGAGATGATCGAAGCCCTCCGCCAAAACACCACCGGCCCCACCCACAACATCGTCTGGATCGAGCAGATGGTCACCAAGCAGGAGGCCATCCAGCTCTACTCCAACTGCGCCGTCTTCTGTTGCCCTTCCGTCTACGAGCCCTTCGGCATCATCAACCTTGAAGCCATGGCCTGCAAGGCTCCCGTCGTCGCCTCCGCCACCGGCGGCATCCTCGAGGTCGTCGTCGAAGGCGAGACCGGCCACCTCGTCCCCTTCGATCCCGACCCCAAGACCACCTTCCCCTCCAACCCCGCTCAGTTTGCCCGCGACCTCGCCGCGCAGGTCACCGACCTCCTCAGCGACCCCGCGAAAGCCAAACGCTACGGCGAAGCCGGTCGCAAACGAGTCGAAGAGAAATTCGCCTGGTCCGCCATAGCCGACCAGACTATCGACCTCTACCGCTCTCTGATCGCCGCAAAGAAAAAGTAACCACCACAGTAGCTTTTATCGTTTGAACCTACGCAAGATACTGTCATCCTGAGCGAAGGCGCAGCCGCAGTCGAAGGACCTGCGGCTGCTCTTGCATTTGCCCGCCCTATTGCAGCAGCGCAATCGCCACCGAACTCATCGCCGTCACACCCGTCCGCAGCGTAGGCTCCGGCAGCGGTTCAAACTTGCTCGTATGCGGTCCGGGCAGCTCCTTGCCCGCGGCCTGCGCCGCAGCCAGCTTCGCCGGATCTGCCGCACCCAGCCAGAACATAGTCACCGGAATCTTGTGATCGTCCCCCAGAACACCAAAGTCCTCGCTACCCATAATTCGCGGGGTTTCAGAGACATTCTTCGCACCCAGAGCCTTCACCAGAGCCGCCTTTACCCGCAGTGACAGCGCAGGATCGTTGTAAAGCACCGGCGTCGACTCATCCTCCAGCAGCTTCACCACCGGCATCAGGTTCTCCGGAACCCCCGCCGCTACCCCCACTCCCTTCGCCGTTCGCGTGATTCCATCGAAGATCGTCTGCCGCGCTTTGTCCGAGAACGCTCGTGTCGTCAGCTCCATCTTCACCTCATTCGGGATAATGTTCCGCTTCGTCCCGCCATGAATGTCGCCCACCGTAATGACCGCCGGGTCCTGCGGGTCCTCCGACCGGCTCACCACCGTCTGTAGCTCGACAATAAACTCTGCCGCCATCACGATCGGGTCCTTGCCCGCCTGCGGCGTCGAGCCATGCCCACCGATCCCACGCATCGTCACGTCGTACGAGATTGAGCTCGCCAGCGCCGGCCCGCTCGTCATCCCAACCTGACCTGCTGCCAGCGTGCTCGTGTCGTGCAGCGCTATCGCTATATCGGGCTTGCCGAAGCGCTCATACAGATGGTCCGCCATCATCGCCTTCGCTCCGTCAATCGTCTCCTCCGACGGCTGCCCCACCAGCATCAGCGTCCCATGCCACTGGCTCTTCAGTGCCGCCATCGTGCGCGCCACTCCAACCATCGTCGTCACGTGGACATCATGTCCGCACGCGTGCATCACGCCGACCTCTTGTCCCGCCGGATTCTTCGCCTTCACATGGCTTGCATAGCTCACGCCCGTCTCTTCCACCACCGGCAGCGCATCCATGTCTGCTCGAACCAGCAGCGTCGGCCCGGTCCCATTCTTCAGTATCCCGACCAGCCCATACGCCTGCGACCCATCCGGATACTTGCCTACATGCTCCGTCACTGTGTAGCCCGCGTTACGCAACTCGCCTGCAAGTAGGGCAGAGGTCTGCTCTTCATGGTGCGACAGCTCCGGATGCGCATGGATCCCTTTGTATGTCTGCACTAACTCGCCAAGCTGCTTATCGACAAGAGCAGGAATATCCTGCGCAATCGCAGTGAAAGAAAAAAGGGACACGATGGGCAGCAGCGCGGAAAAGGCTCGCATTAAGTCTCCTGAAAGGGAAGTAGACCGATTGTAAACGCACAGGTGCCTTTGCCCGTTCTCCTTCAACTCATCCACAACCCCCGCCATCCTGAGCGCAGTCGAAGGATCTACATTTGTCTTTACTATCGCTGTGGTTCGTTCTTCCTAACCAGCTCAAACAAACTGTCATCCTGAGCGAAGTGCGCAGCACGAAGTCGAAGGACCTGTGGTTGCATTTGCTATTGCGTGTTCTTGCCATCCCATCCTAAAAAACCTGTCATTCTGAGCTTGCAGAAGAACCCGCATTTGCCTCTGCGCAAAAGGCGCCTATCGTCGCGCGCGTAGCACTACTCTTTTACGCTGACCCCAAGCGCCTTCATCTTCCGATACAGATGACTCCGCTCCAGTCCCAACCCCTCCGCCGCGCGGCTTACATTCCCATGGCACTCATCCAGCTTCTTCAGGATGTAGTCCCGCTCATACGCCTCACGCGCCTGCAGCAACGTCGCAAACTCCTCGCCCCGCCCCGCCGCCTTACCTGCATCGCGAAACACCAGTACCGGCAGATGCTTCTTCTCGATCCGCTGCACCTTTGGGTTCAGGATCAGCACACGCTCGACCAGATTGCGCAACTCACGCACATTTCCCGGCCAGTGATACTGCTTCAGCGCCGCCAGCGCATCGTCGCTCATCTCCATGCGTGGCCGCCCATACTGCTGCCCAAACTGCTGCAAAAACTCCTTCACCAGCAGCGGAATATCCTCCTTGCGGTCGCGCAGCGGAGGCACGAAAAACGGAATCACATTGAGCCGGTAAAAAAGATCCTCGCGAAAGTTCCCCCGCGCAATCTCCTCTTCCAGATCCTTATTCGTCGCCGCAATCACACGCACATCCACATGCACCGGATGGCTCGCACCTACCGGCAGAAAACGTTGCTCATCGAGCGCACGCAACACCTTCGCCTGCGTCTTCAGGCTCATGTCGCCTACCTCGTCAAGAAACAGCGTTCCTCCATCCGCCCGCTCAAAGGTCCCGCGCTTCTCCGTCGGGCTCCCCGGCCCCGCAGGCCCCGCGCCATGGCGATACCCGAACAGCTCCGTCTCGATATAGTCCTCCGGAATCGCCGCGCAGTTCAGTTCCACAAACACGCGGTCCTTGCGCAAGCTCTCCTCATGCATCGCCCGCCCGATCAGCTCCTTGCCCGTCCCACTCTCGCCGAAGATCAACACCCGCCCATTCGTCGGAGCCATCAGCTTGATCTGCTGCCGCAGCGCCTTCATCGGCACACTGTTGCCCGTCACCGTACCCTTCACCGAAAGCTGCCGTGCGAACTCCTGGTTATCTTCGCGCATCTGCCGCGCCTTCATCGCATTCTTCAGCACGATCAGCGTCCGTGCCAGGCTCAGCGGCTTCTCCAAAAAGTCGTACGCCCCCAGCTTCGTCGCCTTCACCGCGGCCTCGATCGTCCCGTGCCCGCTGATGATCACTACCTCCGGCACATGCGCGCTCTCCATCTGACGAATCTCGCCTAGCGTATCCAGCCCGTCCCTATCCGGTAGCCAGATATCCAGCAGCACCACGTCATACGCCGCGTCGCGCAGCAGCTCCAGAGCCTCAGTCGCGGTCGCAGCAGTCGTGACGACATACCCCTCCTCGCGCAAGATGTTCTCGAGCGACTCCCGTATCTCTGCTTCGTCGTCGACGATCAGCACATGATTCAAACCAGACCTCCACCCGCCAGCGCATCCGCTGTCTGTCCTTCACCCATATCGGCAATCGACGCCGTTCTCAGCTCCACGATGAACTTCGCCCCGGCAGGCTCGTTTTTCTCCGCACGAATCGTCCCCTCGTGCTCCTGGATAATCTTCGCCGCAATCGCCAGCCCCAGCCCCGTACCACGCTGCTTGGTCGAAAAGTAGGGAAGGAACAGCCGCTCGCGCATCTCGTCCGTCAACCCCGCGCCCGTATCGGTGATCGTCAGCTCGATCATGCCATTGCCCAGCAGCGATGTCGTGATGAGCATCTCGCGCAGCAAGCTTTGCTGCATCGCCTCCGCTGCGTTATCGATCAGGTTGCCCAGCGCACGCTTCAGAGCCTCCGGATCGGCCATCACCAGCGGCAAGCCCGCCTCCATCGATCGCACCAGCCGAATATTCTGCAACCGTCCCGCAAACATTGCCAGTGAGTTCTCGACGATCGTGTTCAGGTCTGCCGGTCGCGGCCTCGCCGTTGGAAACTCCGCCAGCGCCGCAAACTGGTCCACCAGTCCGCGCATGCTCTCCACCGAAGAGGTAATAACCTCGCTGCATCGCCGGATCACCGCAATCGACGGCGAGCTCGTTCCATCTACCGCCATTGTCGTCTCCATCCGCCCAATATGCCGATGAATCTGCTCCGCACTCAAGGAGATTGGCGTCAGCGGATTCTTGATCTCGTGCGCCACTCGTCGCGCGACCTCCTTCCACGCCGACTGCTTCTGCGCCTGCAACAGCTCCGTCGCATTCTCGAGCACCACCACATAACCCAGATGCGCACGTTCTCCCGTCTCCAGCAGAGCCACCGTCGCGAGCAGATTCATCACGCCGCCGCCGTTTCCCTTCGGTGCACTCATCTCCAGCTCGGCCGCCGCCGACCCCATCCGGTGACTGCGCTTGATCAGTCGATCCAGCGCCTCCACCACCTCCATCGGAAAGACCGCCTCCATCGCCATCCCCAGAAACGGCAGCTGCCCACCCGGGTCCATCATCTCGCTCAGAGCACGGTTGGCCAGCACGATCCGTCGCTGCGCATCGAGCGTCGCCACGCCATTCGGAATCGTCTGGAGCATCGTCTCCAGCTCTCCCCGACGCGCCTCCAGAGCTGCATTTGCGAGACTCAACTGCACTGTCGACATCTCCACCGCTCGTCGGCTTCCCTCCAGATCCGCCGCCATGTGGTTGAAGCTCCGCACCAGCTCCTCTAGCTCCTCCGTCGCGCTGTCGCCCACACGATGCGCATAGTCTCCTGCCGCTATCGCCTCCATCGCATCCGCCAGCGCCTCCACCGGCTTCGTCACCTGCTTCGACAGGTGAAGCGCCAACCAACTCGTGGCAAACAGCGCAAGTGAGGTCATCATCAACAGCAGCCATGTATACGTATTGCGGATCAGTCGCCGGCTACGGAACAGCTTCCAGTAGTCATCCGCCGACTTCCGCAGCTCCGTCATGGTTGCCGACATCCCATACGGCATCGGCAGGCCCACCACCACACTCCCGCCGTTCTTCAGCACCGACATTCCCAGCGCGTAGTCCGTCGTTCCCAGGCTGAACATCGGCCCATCGCTGCGCTCCGCCGCCGCTAGGATCGTCCCGTCCACCGGCATGGCGAGTTCAAGCCCCTCCGCCGTCTCTGCGTTTGGACGCTCTCTCGCTCCCTTCGGCGGAGTGTCCGGATCGTCGATCAGATCGCTATGCTCGGGCAGCCACGACTTGACCTTCGGCTTGCTCCCTGTCTGCTCCGGCAGGTGGAACGCCGCCACCGCCTGCCCGTCGTGATACACCACCACAAATCCGCTTTGCAGCGTAATCTCATGCTGCCGCAGCACCTGCAAGACCCGCAGCAGGTTCTCCTGCGAGACCGCTGCCGTCCCCATCGTCGCTCCGGTTGTTCCGGCCGCAGTCATCTCCGGCAGACCAGTCGCAATCGACTCTGCCTCCGCCCGCGCATTCGTCGCCGTGTACTGTGCCAGCTCCAGAGCCATCCGCGTACTGTCATCGCGCACCCGTGTTGGCGGCTGCGAGAACCAGCGATCGACCGACCGGTTCATCAACAGATAACTAAATGCGAACATAAACGAGATCGGAATCAGGCTTACCAGCACCGCGCCCCACAGCATCCGCGTCCGCAGCCGCCTTCCCATCACCCGGCTGCTTTGGTCCGCATACAACTTCAACACGTTCCGGACCAGCATCACCAGCACGCCCACAAACAGCACGAACGCAACCGCCGAGATTCCCGTGAACACCACAATCTGCCCGGTCGTCGCCGGATTCAGGAAGTTATGGAACGCATTCATGGACGCAAGGATCAGGAACAGCGCCAGCAGGGACGCACCAAGCAGGATGCTCGCAACCTTTCGCCGCCGCGCACTCTCTGTCATGCCGTCTCCGTGGTTCATCCGATTATAGGACGCACCCCCACCCACTAGCGTCTCGCCTCCGTCCTTGCTGTTCGCCCGACCCCTCAAAAGCTGTCATCTTGAGCGGAGCGTAGCTGTTTAGTCCCGGCATTTGATGGATTGGGTTGAGAGTAAATTTATCTGGGGTCTGTGTCCAGATTTTGCAGAGGTATTCGTAGGGCGTAAGTC